>JBKPRL010000290.1:0-4512 GCA_046734535.1 bacterium
CACTCAGGCCGAGCGTAGGGCGGTGACCCGAGTGTGTTCGAGAGGTCGCCCACCTCTTCGTAACGCTCAGGTTGACGCTCAACGGCGGACGAGGGATCCGGGTGGCCGCCTCTGAGCAGGTTGAACGTCCGGAATGGCAGATTCCCGTCCACATGCGCGCTGCCCGCGGAACGACTCTGATCAGACAGCGCGCGCCGCGCGCCAGTGTCGGCGGCGAGGACGATGCATGCCGCCAGCTCGGGGTTGTGCTTGGCAGCCTCCTCGATGAGGACCGGGATGACCTCGGGCGGCACTGGGACCGGTTCGGGCTTAGCGACACGGGGCGGGCGCGCGTCCCTCACGGGGTTGTAGGACAGCCACTTCCAGCGGACGGTGGTCTCGAACACGCGCCGCAAGACGATGTGCGTCTGATGGATGTGCTGTACGAGTAACCCTTCTTCGCGAGCGCCCGATAGAAGGCGTCGAGGTCCTCGACGGTGACCTTGCTGAGCCTCCTCGTTCCCAAGGCCGGCAGGATCTGACCCTCCGCCACCCGGCGGTACCCGCGCAGTGTCGTCCGCTCGAGCCCTTCGGCGGCGGCCTGCTCCAGGCCCCGCTCGATCAGCTGCGCAACCGTGTGACTGCCGGACTGAAGCCGCCCTTGGCCCCGTTCGACGGTCAGCTCCGCGAGCCGACGATCGGCGTCGCGCGCGGTGCCTTCGAAGGTGACGCTCCTCTGTCGTCGCTGGCCCGTGAGCGGGTCGACTCCCGCGTCGATCCGCAGTTCCCACGTCCCCGGCCGCCGGCCCTTCCGCTTGCTCCCGCGCATCTCGCCCCACCCATCCGTGAGATTTTGGTGAGATTTCCGTGAGACACGGTGCTCCGACGAGGCTCGACGTCCACAGCGCATGGCGCCTGAGCAGGGACTGTGCGGTGGGCCGCCAGGGTCTCGAACCCTGCACCTTGGGATTAAAAGTCCCCTGCTCTACCTGATGAGCTAGCGGCCCGCGGGAAGGTCCGCATCGTAGGGGCCGGCTGCCGCCCAGACCGCCCGTCCGATCAGATGCCCATCGCCGAGGCGACCGCCGACCAGGGCGTGAACTTGAAGTCTGTCCCGCCCTCCGGGCTGTCCTTGCCGTCCTGCGTGATCAGCATGCCCGAACCGAACGCGCCGCCGAGGTTCGCGTTCGTGATCGCGACCCCGTCGGTCTTGTCGACGGTATCGATGGACCCCGCGGCGCCGACCTTGAACGACCCCCGGTACGTACCGCCGTCACGGTTGAAGACCGTGAACAGCGACGAGTTCTGGTTCGACATCACGAGGTAGCCGTCGGCGCCGGACTGGAAGAGCCCGATCCCCTCGAGGTCCCCCGGCAGGTACGAGTCGCCGAAGCTGGTCGAGCTGTTGTTGATCACGCACTTCCCGTTGCTCACCGAGTAGGTCTGACCGAAGCGCTTCAGCTTGTGGACCAGCTGCGGCGACGTGAGGTCGGTCGTCAGCTTCCAGAGGCCGACGAGCTCCTGGTCGGCCCACAGCGTCCCCGTGGCCGGGTCGACCACCATGCCCTCCGCGTGGGCCTGCCAGTCGGGATGGGCCGGGTTGAAGCAGGGCGTCCAGGTGGTCGAGTTGGGCAGCGTGAAGGTGTTCGGGAAGCTGAAGGTGCCAGCGGGCTGGTACGAGACCTTGCCGCCGCCGGCATCGGTCAGCACCCACTTGCCGAGGTTGGTCGTGTTCTCCTGCGTCGAGAAGACCTCGGCGACGCCGGCCGGGTTGCGCCACACGGCGACGCCGTAGGCGGTCTTGGACTTGACGGGCTTGGTGCCCCCGAAGAGCAGCGGCACGTTGGCCGCGGTGACGTCCTGCACCGGCGACGCGTTGGCCCCGTCCACCGCGTAGATGTGCAGCTTGTCGGTGGCCCGGTCGGTGACCACCGCCAGGTCCCGGGTCTGCCCGCCGAGGGTGACGTCGTAGACGAGGTCGACGTTGTTGAACCGCCCGCCGTTCGCCGCGATCGTCTGCACGACGGTGCCGTCCGGCCTGTAGACGTCCAGGCCACCTTCCTTGATGGTGCCGAGGATCACGGCCGTCGATGGGTTCCCCGTGCTCCAGACCGCAGCGTCATCGGCGTCGATGGTGCCGGACGGCTTGCGGTCCGGGGTCTGCACGGTGGGCGCCACGGTCTTGGTCCCGCCCGCCGGCAACGTCGTCGAGGAAGTCGTCGAGGACGTCGAGGTCGTCGTGGACGAGGTCGTCGAGGACGTCGAGGTCGTGGTGGACGAGGTCGTGGTGGACGAGGTCGTGGTGGACGAGGTCGTGCTCGAGCTCGACGTGGTCGTCGAGGACGTCGTCGTCCCCCCACCGCCGCCGGCCGCGGGGAACAGGCCGACGCCCTTGAGCGCCACGCCGCCGCTCGTCTTGAAGTCGCCGACCGCAGCCAGGTGCGCGCCGTCGGTCGCGACGTCCGTCATCCCGGCGACGCCGTTCGTGGTCGGGCGGAAGTCCGGGTCGAGCGCGCCGTCGCCGGCCGCGGCGGCCATCATCCGCAGGGTCGTGTTCCCGTTGTAGCCACCGTGGAAGACGAAGTAGAGCGTCGACCCTTCGAGCTTCAGGCCCTGGACGTCGCCATCGAGGTGGTCGTTCGCGTCGATGCCGTGCCACCAGCTCCGCACACCCGTGGACGCGTTCCATGCGCCCACCGCGTTGAAGTGCAGACCGCCGATGGCAACGAACACCTGCGTCGCCGATGCGTCGAGATCGAGGACGTTCGAGGTCTGTGTGGTCGGGTCGATCGGCTCTACCCCGGCAAAGTCGATGTTCAGCAGGCTCCCGTCGCTGGCCTTGATCGCGGCGAGGTAGTCGGCCGGTTGGGAGTTCACGGTGCTGAAGCGACCCCCGACGTAGACGGTGCTGCCGTCGGGCGACGTCGCGACCGAGGACACACGGCGGTCGACCTTCGGTGCGAAGCCCGCCACGAGGGAGCCGGTCGTCATCAAGTTGATGGCTGCGACCCGCGGGCGGGACTGACCGGCCATCGTCGTGAAGTCACCGCCCAGGTACAGCGTGGTCCCGCTGACCCACAGGTCGTGGACCGTGTTGTTCGGAGCGGGGTCGAAGGCGGGGTCGACCGCGCCCGTGCTGAGGTCGACCTTGGCCAGGTTCTTCCGGCTCACGCCGTTGACCGTGGTGAAGGTGCCGCCGAGGAAGAGCGCGCCGCCATCGGTGGCCAGCGTCTCGACCGTGCCGTCGGTGTCGGCCACGAAGGGCTGGACGAGCGCACCGCTGGCCTCGTCGAAGGCGGCCATGTTGCGACGCGCGACCGTGTCCGCCCCATGGACCGCGGCGGTGAAGGTGCCGCCCACGTAGACGGTCCCGCCCTGGATGAGCACCTCCTCGCCGGTGCCGTTCGTGCCCCACGAGTCATCGGGCACCGGCCGGTAGCCGACCGCCGCGCTCGCCTGCTGCGGCAGCATGGCCACGGTTGCTCCGGCCACCACCGCGAGCGTGGTCGCCATCACCGCGATGCGGCGTGCGTGCATGTTCCCTCCGACCGATGGCGTCGTCTCCTGCCGAACGACCTCGCCATCGAACAGCGCGGCCGCCGCCGCGGGCACTCCCGAACACGCCTCTCACCCGAACGCGCCACCTCTCCGCCACCTTTTGTTCACCTTGGGTGGGGTCGCCCACACCCAGCGCCACCGTCCACCAGGACCATCGTCCGGGAACCGAGCCGGCGTGCGCCATGCTGTGGGCCACGGGCTGTGGCCGGCCGACCCGCCGACGCCACGCTGCGTGACCCGCAGAGGAGGGGAGGCGCCATGAAGGCCGGCCGCATCGTGATGATCGTCATCGGGGCGCTGATCGCGCTCGTCGGCTTCGGCATGGTCGTCGGCGGAGCGGGCGCGCTCGTCGGCTACGGCGCCAACCGCGACGATGACGGGTACTTCCGGACGTCGACGTTCCGCCTCGCCAGCCCGACCTACGCCATCGTCTCCGACCACATCGATCTCACCGCGCACCCAGGGCCGTCGGACTGGTTGATCGAACGGGGCGGTCTGGGGACGGTGAAGCTGGCGCTCGATCCGGCCGACCCGGCCCAGCCCGTCTTCGCCGGCATCGGCCCGAGCCGGGACGTCGCGTCGTACCTCCAAGGCGTGAGCCGGGATCAGGTTCGCAACATCGACGTCTCACCCAACCGGGTCCGCTACCGGCGCATCGCCGGCGAGGCGGTCCCGACGCCGCCCGGCGACCAGACGTTCTGGGCGGCCCAGATCACGACCGACACCGCCACGGACCTGACCTGGAAGGTCGACAGCGGCGACTGGACGGTCGTGATCATGAACGCGGACGCCAGCCGCGCCGTGGACACCAACGTCCGCCTCGGGATCAAGGTGGGCTGGTTCCTCCCCGCGGCGATCGGCCTGCTGGTGCTGGGGCTGGTGCTCCTGGCCGGCGGAACCGTGCTTGCCATCCTCGGGGGTCGGGGCCTGGCCCGGGCCGAGGAGCCCCCACCGCCGATTCCCGCAGCCTGGCCC
>JBKPRL010000291.1:0-6533 GCA_046734535.1 bacterium
CCATCGACACCGTGCCGGGCCTCGATCGCTCGCCCCTCGACCTGGCCGGCTACATGCACACCTCCGGCACGACCGGCACGCCGAAGTTCTGCGCTCAGACCCACGAGTACTTCCTCCGGCTCGGCCGCTTCATCGCGGACAGCCTCTGCCTGTCGGCGGTCGACACGGTCTTCGCGCCCCTGCCGCTGTTCCACATCAACCCGCTGGGGTACGGCGTGATCGGCGGGCTCACCGCCGGCGCCGACGTCCTCGCCGCGACGCGGTTCTCGGCCAGCGGGTTCTGGCCGGCCGTGCGCGACCATGGGGTCACGGCGCTCATCCTCCACGCGCCGCCGGTCGAGATCCTCAAGCGGGCCACCACGCCGGCGGACGCGGCCGGGCACCGCGTCAGAGTGGCGTTCTATGCCGACGCCGACTTCCTCGAAGAGTTCGGCGTGCCCCTCGCGGTCTCCGCCTACGGCTCCACCGAGGCCGGCGGCCTGTGCCACGTGTGGCACTGGCGGGCGGGTGACCGGCCGTCGCTCCCGGAGGGGATGTCGCGCTACGGCGGCCGGGCTCGCCACGACGTCATCTGGCGGGTGGACGCCGACGGTGAGATCCACGTGAAGGGCGAGCGCCCGGGCGTGCTCTTCTCCGGCTACCGGAGGGGCGCAGACCTCGTCCCGGCGCTCGACGGGGCCGGCTGGTTCGCCACCGGCGACCTGGGTCGTGTCGACGACGCCGGGAACCTGGTCTTCATCGAGCGCCGAGCAGAGTCGATCCGGGTCAAGGGCGAGTACGTCCCGATCGGCTACGTCGAACAACGCTTCGCCGCGGTCCCCGGCATCGACGACCTGGCGGTGTGGCGCCGCACCAGTGATCTCGTCGACGACGAGGTCGTGCTCCACGTCGTCGGCGAGCCCGTGCCGCTCGACGAGCTCCGCGCCGTAGCCGCGACCCTCCCGCCGTTCATGCGGCCGTCCTGCGTCGTCCGCGTGGCCGAGATCCCGCGTGACAGCGGCGTCGGCAAGGTCCGGCGACGCCAGCTGTCGACCGTGGCGACCCTCGAGGTGGTCGAGCTGTGACGAGCCCGCTCATCGAGGGTGTCCTCGACCTCCACGTCCACTCCGCGCCCAGTCTCGTCCCCCGCCACGCATCGGATCCCGGCACGAGGACTGCGGTGGAGGCCAGCGGGGTCACGGGCTTCGTGCTCAAGGCGCACGAGGGGTCGACGGCCGAACGGGCCGCGCTGCTCGGCGACGGGGTCTTCGGTGGCGTCGTGCTGAACTCGCCGGTCGGGGGCGCCAACCCGGACGCGGTGATGGTCGCGGCCGGGCTCGGCGGGCGCGTGGTCTGGCTGCCCACGAACTCGTCTCCGGCCCACCGGGCCGCCCACGCCAGCCCGGTGCTCCATGCTCACGCGGGCGTCCACTTCCGCGAGGTCCCGATCTGCGACGGCGCGGTCGTGCGATCCGAATGGCTCGATGTCCTCGACGAGGTGGCGGCGCACGACCTGCTCCTCGCGTCCGGCCATCTGACGATGGACGAGACCGTCGCCGTCTTCGCCGAGGCCCGTCGCCGCGGCGTCCGCCGGCTCATGGTCAACCATCCGCTCCTCGCCTTCCTCGGATGGCGGCCGGAGCATGCCGACGAGCTGCTCGCCCTCGACGCTCGGCTCGAGGTCGGTGCGCTGGCCGACCTGCTGGGTACCGGCGCGAACGGCGAGGGGACGACCGCCACGGAGCAGCTCGCGGCCTGCTATCCGCACGAACTGCTCGTCTTCGGCAGCGACCTCGGCCACGCCGCGTACCCGACGTTCGAGGAGGGCATCACCGCGTGGACACGGCGGATGCTCGCCGTGTTCGGCGAGGCGGGGCTCACCTCGATCATGACGAAGACCGGACGGGAGCTGATCGAGCCGTGATCCGGGTAGCCGTGCTCCCCGGCGACGGCATCGGGCCCGAGGTGCTCGAGGGACCGGTCGCGGTCCTCCGCAGCCTGGCCGCCGCGGGTCTCCTCGAGGTCACCGGACCGTGGCCCGTCGGCGCCTCCGCGTTCGCCGAGGCCGGCGAGGGCCTGCCGGCCCCGACGCTCGAGGCCTGCGAGGCCGCCGACGCCATCTTCCTCGGCGCCGTGGGCGAGCAGCCGGGCCTGGCCGTGCAGGACTACCGCCCGGAGCTCGCCCTGCTCGGGCTGCGCGAGCACTTTGACCTGCGGGTGAGCGTGCGGCGCGTCGATCGCCTGGGCCGGCCGCCGCTGACGATCGTGCGCAACCTGCTCGGTGGCGCCTACGGCGACGCGACGACCCGCACCGAGAGCGACGGTTCGCGGCCGGCCCGGGACGAAGTCGTGCTGAGCGCGGAGCAGATCGCGGAGCTGGTCACGATCGCGTGCGACGAGCTGGAACGGGCCGGCGGGAACGGCCTGGTCTCGGTCGACAAGGCCAACCTCTTCGCCACGAGCCGGCTGTGGCGGCGGGTGGCCACCCGGGTCGCCGGCGACCGCGGCATCCCGATCCGCCACACCTACGTCGACCGCTGCGCGTTCGAGCTGGCGCACGGTGACGTGGTGGGCGACGTGATCCTCACGGAGGGCATCTTCGGCGACATCCTCAGCGACGTCGCCGCCGGTCAGGCCGGCTCGATCGCACTCTGCTCGTCGGCCAGCGTGCGGCCGGGGGCGCCGCTCCGAGGCCGCTGCCAGGGCCTCTTCGAGCCCGTGCACGGCTCGGCGCCTCGTCACGCCGGCGCCGGCCGGGCCAACCCGAGCGGGGCGTACCTCGCCCTGGCCGCGCTGCTCGAGTGGTTCCCGACGACGGCCGCGCTCGGCGCATCCGTCCGCAGCGCGCTCGACCGCGCCCTCGCCGACGGGCCGCTCACCTACGACCTCGCGCTCCCGGGTGGGCCGGTGGCCTCCACCCGGGAGCTGGCGGCGCGGATCAACGCCGAGCTCGAGGTGCTCGTGCCGTGAAGGGCGAGAGGACCGGGCTGAGCGAGCGGTCCCGGCGGGTCATCTTCACCTACCTGTTCAGCGTCTACCTGGTCGCCGCAGTGTCCGAGACGCTGATCTCGCCCCTGTTCCCGCTCATCCGCCGCGACCTCGGGCTGTCCGTCGCCCAGCAGGCATCGCTCGTCGCCGCACTCACCACCACGATCGGGGTCTTCAACCTCGTCGGCGGGGCGCTCGGCTACCGCTCGGGCGATCGGCGCATCGTCCGCGCCGCGGCGCTGGCCCTGGCCATCGGTGCGGCCATCTCGGGCGCCGCCGGCTCGTACTTCCCCCTGCTCCTCGGTCAGATCGTGATCGGCGTCGGCAGCGGCCTCTTCTTCGGACCCGGCCTGGCGAGCATCGGCCGCATGTACTCCGCCACGCGGGGCCGGGCCGTCGCCTCCTACGGGCTCGCCTACTCGGTGGGCCTCGCCCTGGCGTCGTTCTCGGCCAACGCCGGCGAGGCCATGTGGCGGTGGATGTTCTGGGGGACGGGCGCCCTCGCGCTCGTGCTCGCCTTCGTCGCGCCCCACCTCGTCGAGGCCCGCGAGTCCGCAGCCGCGCCCCCGCTCGTCGGCTCGCTCAAGTCCTACCTCACCCACCCGCTCTACCGCATGTCGCTCGTGACCGGCGCGGTCGCGGGCACGATGAGCTACGTCGTCGTCGGCTTCACGCCCACGCTGTTCGACGACCGGGGCGCCGCGCTGGCGATCGTCACCGCGCTCGTCGGCATCGGCCGCCTCGTGTCGGCCGGCGGCAAGTACCTGAGCGGCTGGATGTTCGACCGCATCGGAGGCCCTCACGCGGCGCGCGCGATCATGCTCGCCATCGCCGCGCTTGGCCTCGGGGAGCTCGTGCCGCCGTACCGGGTCGGGCTGATCTTCATCGTCCCCTTCGTCTGCGCGACCGCGATGCTGTTCCCGATCTCGAACGCCCTGTCGGTCGTGGCCCTCCCGGAGCGGGGCAGCTGGGGCATGGGCGTCTACCGCGCCGCGCTCGTCTTCGCCTCCGCGCTGGTGTCGGGCATCGTCACCGTGGCGCTGCGCTACTTCACGCTCGACGCGGTCATGATCGCGACACTGCTGCTGCCCTTCGCGGGCGCGTTCTGGGTCGGGGCCGCAGCGAGGCGGCACGGAAGCCGGCCGGCCGAGGCCCAGGCAACAACAGAGGTGGTGGTGCCATGAAGATCCTCCCGCCGCTGGCGGTCCTCGTCGTCGATCTGACGAACGGGTTCACCGACCCGTCCGAACCGCTCGGTTTCGAGCTCGGCGACGTCGTGGCGCAGACGAACGAGCTCACGGCCTGGGCCCGGGAGCGCGAGATCCCGGTGCTGTTCACCATCCTGACCAGCGGGAGCGTGGCGTGGGAGCGCAAGCTGCCCGGCATCGGCGCGCTGGCGGCCGGGACCCGGGCGGCCGAGCTCGACCCCCGGCTCGTGCGCGAGCCGGACGAGCCCATCGTGTACCGCACCTCGGCGTCCGCGTTCTCGGGCACGGACCTCGTCAGCCGCCTGCAGGGCGTGCGCTCGCTGATCGTGGTGGGCGCCACGACGTCGGGTTGCGTCCGCGCCTCGGTGGTCGACGCGCTCGCGCTCGGCTTCGCTCCGGTCGTGGTGAGCGACGCGGTCGGGGATCGGTTTCCCTCGGCCCACGAGGGGAGCCTCGCCGACCTCACCTTCAAGTACGCCGAGGTCCTCACCTTCGGCGAGCTCGCGGAGCGGATGCAGGGTGCGGACGGTGTCTTCCTCTTCCACTACGACCTGCGGGTGAAGCCCGGGACAGGCGACGCGTTCCTGGCCGCCTTCCAGGCCTGGGATCACGGTGGCCACAACCCGATGCACAAGAACCCCGCGCTCGTCCAAGCCGGAGTCCTCTACCGCGACGACGAGGATCCGGACCGCTTCATGCTGTCGGGGATCTGGTCCAGTCGCGATGCGCACCGGGAGGCGCTCGCGTCGCTGAAGCAGGACGCTCCCTCCTGGATGGTCGACTTCTTCGAGGACACCGACGCGTTCCGCCCCCGCTACTTCTCGATCGAAGGCTGAGCGGTGACGGCATGCCCGCGCGGACGGGTGCAGGAGCACGACTGGCTCGATCCCGCCTACGTCGACGAGTGGATTGCGGACCGGATCGACGGTGACCGGGACCACCGCTCGCACCTGGAGCACCTGGCCGGGCTGGTGGCGCGCGCGGTGAACACCGCCGACCCGACGGTGCTCGACGTCGGCAGCGGTCCGGGGGTGCTCGCCGATGCGGTCCTCCGATCGATCCCCAGGGCTCGCCTGGTCGTCCAGGACTACTCACCGCCGATGCTGGCGCAGGCCCACTCCCGCCTCGCCTGGGCCGGCGACCGGGTGCGCTTCCACCTGAGCGACCTGCGCTCGCCCGGCTGGTCTCGTGACCTCGGCCAGCGCTTCGACGCGATCGTCTCCTCGTACGCGATCCACAACCTGCGCGACCCGGCGGCGATCCGCGCGGTCTACGACGAGCTGGTCGCCCTGCTCGCGCCCGGTGGCTGCGTCCTGCTGCTCGACCTCGTGGAGTCGCCCGGTCCCCGCGCCGACGCGCTGATCGGGGAGCGCCGTCGCCGGGACGAGGACGAGCCGTCGAGCCTCGCGGCGCAGCTGGGCTGGTTGACGAGTGCCGGGCTGGTGCAGGTCGACTGCCTCTGGAAGGACGGGTTCGAAGTGGCGATGTGCGGGTTCCGGCCGTGATCCACCTCGAGGATCGCGACGTCGCCGAGCTCTTGGACCTGGGGGCCACCACCGACGCGCTCGAGGCCGCGTTGGCCGAGCTCGGGCGGGGCGAGGCGGCGACGACGACGCGGGTGAGGGCGGCTGCCGGGGGCGCAATGGCGAGCGCCATGGCTGCGGTCGTGCCCGGCGCCGGCATCGGTGGCGGCAAGCTCTACGGGACCCATCCCAGGGGCTTCAGCTTCGTCGTGGCCCTCTTCGCGATCGACGGCGGCGTCCTCTGCACACTCGACGGCGACGTGCTCACCCGCATCCGCACGGCCGCCGCCACCGCCGTCGCCGTCCGCCATCTCGCGCCGGCCGGAGCGCGGGTAGCCGCCCTCTTCGGCACGGGCAACCAGAGCCGCTGGCAGGCCCGGGCGCTGGCGCAGGAGCTGGAGCTGGACGAGCTGCGGATCTGGGGGCGCTCGGTCGAACCGGTGGACGAGCTGGTCGCGTGGGCCCGCGAGGAGGGCCTGCCCGCTCGGCCGCTGAGCGACCCGGGCGACGCGGTCGACGGCGTCGACGTCGTGGTCGCGGTGACGTCGTCCTACACGCCCGTCTTCCCCGGCGACCGGTTGGCTCAGGACGTGCTGGTGTGCGGCGTCGGCTCCACGAAGGCCGAGCGCCGTGAGCTCGACGGCGCCACGGTGGCCCGGGCGGCGCTGATCGTGACGGACTCGCGAGAGGGCGCGGTGGTCGAGTGCGGCGACCTGATCCTGGCCGCGGGCGAGGGCCTCGTCGACCTGGCCGAGGTGCGGGAGCTGTCCGACGTCGTCGGTGGTCGGATCACTCGGCCCGAGCAGGGTCTGGTGCTGTTCGAGTCGCAGGGCAT
>JBKPRL010000292.1:0-22348 GCA_046734535.1 bacterium
GGTCCACCCCTCGCCGGCCAGGTGGTACGCGACGGAGCAGCCGATCACGCCGCCTCCCACGACCACGACGCGGGCGCGCTCGGGCAGGACGGGATCCGGCATGGCCGGCCAGCGTAGGGGTCAGCCGGCCGGCAGCAGGCCGATGGCGTCGTACGCCCGGGCCAGCGTCTTCGACGCCACGGCGCGGGCCTTGTCGGCCCCCTTGGCCAGCAGGGCGGCGAGCTCGGCCCGATCGGCCAGCAGCTCGCGGTAGCGGGCCTGGATCGGCCGGAGGAGCTCGACCACGGCCTCGCCGGTGTCGGCCTTGAGCGGGCCGTACTGCGAGTACCCGGCGGCGACCTCCTCGGGCGAGCGCCCGGTGGCGGCCGCTTGGATCTCGAGGAGGTTCGAGACGCCCGGCTTCTCGGCCCGGTCGAACCGCACGTCCACGTCGGAGTCGGTGACCGCCCGCTTGAACTTCCGCACGATGGTCGCGGGGTCGTCGTACAGGCTGATGACGCCAGCCTCGGTCGTGGCCGACTTCGACATCTTCGCCGTGGGCTCCTGCAGGTCCATGACCCGGGCGCCGGCGCGCGGCAGCACGGCCTTCGGCACCACGAACGTGTCGCCGAAGTGGTGGTTGAACCGGATGGCGATGTCCCGGGTGATCTCGACGTGCTGGCGCTGGTCCTCGCCCACGGGGACCTCCTCTGCGTCGTAGAGGAGGATGTCCGCGGCCTGGAGAGCGGGGTAGGTCAGGAGGCCGGCCGACACGAAGCCGCCCTGCTTGGCCGACTTCTCCTTGAACTGCACCATGCGCTGGAGCTCGCCGACCGCGGCGTTGCACTCCATGATCCAGCACAGCTGCGAATGCTCCGCGAGGTGGCTCTGGACGAAGACCGTGGCCACGTCGGGATCGAGGCCGACCGCGTAGAGCGTCGCCGCCAGCTCGAGTGTCTGCTGGCCGACGACCCCCGGCTCCTGGGGCACGGTCAGGGCGTGGAGGTCGACGATCCCGTGGAAGGCGTCGCAGGTGTGCTGCCCGATGACCCAGTTCCGCAGCGCGCCCAGGTAGTTGCCGAGGTGGACCTCGCCGGTGGGCTGGATGCAGGACAGGACCCGGGTCACGGCTGCTCAGGCTAGTTGGCGGACCCCGAACCGCCCGTCGGCCATTCGTACGCGGCGGTGTGTCGGGCGGTCGGGAGGCCCGGGCACGGTCGTCGGGTTCTGGCGCGGGTCTGTCGCAGCGGTGAGGCTGGTCCGCGCCAGATGCCCCGGGAGCGGGGCGGCCGGGCCCAGCGGGCGGGGCGTGGGGCGTGGGATGCCGCGGTCGAGAGGGCCGTGACGGGTACCCTCGATGTGTGGCATACGCAGTCTCGACCGAGGTCTTCCAGGGACCCTTCGACCTGCTCTTGCACCTGATCCTGCGCGAACAGGTCGATCTGTACGAGATCTCCCTGGCCCGGATCGTCGACGCCTACCTGACCGAGGTCGAGCGGATGGAGTCCCTGGACCTCGACGTGGCCACGGAGTTCCTGCTCATCGCCGCCACGCTGGTCGAGCTCAAGGCCCGGCGACTGCTGCCCGACCGCCAGGACCTCGAGCTCGACGAGGAGCTCGCGCTCTGGGAGGAGCGGGACCTGCTGCTGGCCCGCCTCCTCGAGTGCAAGACCTTCAAGGACGCCGCGGGAGTCCTGCGCCGCCTCTCCGAGCGGGCCTCCCGGTCGTTCCCCCGCCGGGTCGGGCCGGAGGAGCGCTTCATCGCCCTCACGCCGGACCTGCTCGAGGGCGTCACCGCGGACGACGTCCGCCGGGCCTTCCTGCGGGCCATGACCCCCCGGCCGGTGCCGACCGTCGACCTGACCCATGTGGCGCCCATCCGCCTGTCGGTGGCCGACGCGGTCGCCGAGCTCATCGACGAGCTCCCCCGTGTCGGGCGGATCAGCTTCCGACGCCTGACCGATGGCCTGGTCGAACGGTTGGAGGTCATCGTCCGCTTCCTGGCCGTGCTGGAGCTGTTCAAGCAGGGGCTGATCGACGTCGATCAGGCCGACGCCTTCGGTGACATCGAGCTGCGCTGGCTGGGCGAGGACGGCTTCGACCGCGATGATGCCGCCGACCGGGTGCGCGTCGCGGCCGGTGCCATCGACGACTACGACGGCTGACATGACGGACCCCGACGAGCCCTTCGCCCTCGCGTCCCACGGCGTGTTCGACGAGGAGGACGACGACGCGGCCGCCGTCCGGGACGGCACACACGACGAGCTGGAGGTCGATCCGACCGGCCGGCCGGGTGATCCGGCCGACGTCGTGCGGGCCATCGAGGCCATCGTCCTCGTGGCCACGGACCCCGTGCCGCCCGACCTGCTGGCGCAGCTGCTCGAGCTGCCGGTGGCCACGGTCGAGCAGCTCTGCCAACGGCTGGCCGACGCGTACGACGAGGCCGGGCACGGCTTCCAGCTCGTCCGGGTGGCCGGCGGCTACCGCTACCAGAGCCATCCCGACCTCGCGCCGTACGTCGAGCGATTCGTGCTGGAGGGCCAGTCGGCCCGCCTCTCGGCCGCCGCGCTGGAGACGCTCGCCATCGTGGCCTACAAGCAGCCCATCTCCCGGGCCCAGGTGGCCGCCATCCGGGGCGTCGACCCCGACGCCGTGCTGCGCACCCTGCAGAGCCGCGGCTACGTCGACCAGGTCGGGCGGGATCCCGGGCCGGGACAGGCCGTGCTGTGGGGGACGACGCCACAGCTCCTGGAGCGCCTGGGCCTCGACTCCGTCGCGGACCTGCCGCCGATCGCCGACTTCGTCCCCGGCGCCGACGTCGTCGAGGCCCTGGAGGCCGGCCTGCGCGTCGAGCCGGTGCTGGTCGAGGACCTGGACCCGGCCGACGAGCCGTCGCAGCGCACGGCCGATGAGCGGGACGGCATTCCCGCGGGCGGCGGGGACGATGGGCCGTACCGCGATCCGCCGGGGGAGGGTCCAGCGGGCGACGGTGCCTGAGCAGCCGGACCGGGCAGCGGGCGACGGGTCGACCGGGGAGCGCCTGCAGAAGGTCCTCGCGCAGCGGGGCTACGGCAGCCGGCGGGTCTGTGAGGACCTCATCGCTTCCGGGCGGGTCCGGGTCAACGGCCAGCCCGTGCGCCTCGGCTGGCGGGTCGAGGTCGACCGGGACCACGTCGAGGTCGACGGCCACGTCGTCTCGGTCCGGCCCGGCCTCGTCCACTACCTGCTCAACAAGCCCGCCGGTGTCCTCACGACGGCCAAGGACACCCACGGCCGTCCCACGGTGGTCGACCTCGTGCCGCCTGAGCCGCGGGTCTTCCCGGTCGGCAGGCTCGACGCCGACACGGAGGGCCTCCTGCTCCTGACCAACGACGGTGAGCTGGCCCACCAGCTGACCCACCCGAGCTTCGGGGTCGAGAAGGAGTACCTGGCCCACGTCGTCCGCCCGCTCGGCACGGGGGCGCTGCGGCGGTTGCGGGAAGGCGTCGAGCTCGACGACGGGACCACGGCCCCGGCGCGCGCCAGCCAGCCCCAGCCGGGTCTGGTCCGCCTCACCATCCACGAGGGCCGCAACCGGCAGGTGCGGCGGATGCTGGAGGCGGTCGGCCACCCCGTCGAGCGGTTGGTGCGGGTGCGCATCGGGCCGGTCACCGACCGCCGCCTCCCGCCGGGCGCATGGCGCCTCCTGACCGACGACGAGCGGCGAGCCCTCGAGGCGGCGACCGCGGCTCGCTGACGGGCGGGAAGCGACTCGGAGCGGCTCGAGCGGCGCTGGTACCGTCGGCCCGATGCCCGTCCGAGCGCTGCGCGGTGCCACCACGCTGGACGTCGACGCGCCCGACCACATCCGGGAGCGGGTCAAGGCGCTGATGGCGGCGCTGTACGAGCGCAACGGTCTCGACAACGACCAGCTCATCAGCGTGCTGGTCACGGGGACGTCCGACATCACGACGTTCCACCCCGTCACCGCAGCCCGCGAGTTCGGGCTCGACGACGTGCCGCTGCTCGGCGCGCAGGAGCTCGAGATCGAGGGCACGCTGCCCCGGTGCGTCCGGGTGCTGGTCCACGTCGAGACGGACCGGCCCCGCTCGGAGCTGCGGCACGTCTTCCTCGAGGGTGCGGCCATGCTGCGCCCGGATCTCATGGACTGAGCGGTGGGCGAGCAGGAGTCGGCCGGTGGCGCGGAACCGACGGGAAGCGCCGAGATGGCCCGGCAGGCCAACGTCATCGGGCTGGGGCTGATCGGCGGCTCGGTCGCCCTCGCGCTGTCGGCGCGAGGGTGGACGGTCAGCGGCGAGGACCAGGACCCGGCCCGGGTCGACGTCGCCCGCCGGCGAGGTGTCATCCAGGTCAGCGGGCTGGACCCCGAGGCGACGGTCACGTTCGTGGCCACCCCGGTCTCGTCGATCCCCGACGTCGTGCGCCGAGCACTGGCTGGCACGACCGGTGTGGTCAGCGACGTGGGCAGCGTGAAGGGCCCCATCGCGGCCGCGGTCGCCGACCCCCGGTTCTGCGCCGGCCACCCGATGGCCGGCTCTGAGCTGGACGGGCTCGACGGCGCCGACGCGGCCATGTTCGAGGGTGCCGTCTGGGTCCTGACCCCGACGGCCGAGACCGCCGACAGCACGTTCGCGACGGTGGCCCGGATCGTGTCGGACCTGGGCGCGGAGGTGGTCGCCCTGCCGCCCGACCGCCACGACACGCTGGTCGCCGTCGTCAGCCACGTGCCCCACCTCACCGCCGCTGCGCTCATGACGGTGGCCGACCAGCGGGCCGAGGAGCACGCCGCGCTGCTCCGCCTCGCCGCGGGTGGGTTCCGGGACATGACCCGCATCGCCGCGGGGCAGCCCGACCTGTGGCTCGACATCTGCGCCGAGAACCGCACCGCCATCGTCGACGCCCTCGACGCGCTCGTCGACCGCCTCGGCCGGATGCGCCGCACCGTGGCCGGCGACGAGCGGGAGGTGCTCCTGGCCGACCTGACCCGCGCTCGTGACGCCCGCATCAACCTGCCCGGCCGGGTCGCACGCAGCGCCGAGATGGCCGAGGTCCGGACGGTCATCCCCGACCGACCGGGCGCGGCCGCCGAGGTGTTCACGCTGGCCGCCGAGCTGGGCGTCAACGTGACCGACTTCGAGGTGTACCACTCGGCCGAGGGCGCGCGCGGGGTGCTGATCCTCCTCATCGAGGCCGCGCAAGGCGACCTGTTCCGGGGCGGGCTGATCGCTCGCGGGTTCCGTCCCTCCGTGCGGCGGCTGGGCTGAGGGGTCGGCGGTGCCGGCCTCCAGCCACCTCGTCCGACCGCTGACCGAGCCCCCCGATGCGGTGGTCGCGGTGCCCGGGTCCAAGAGCATCACCAACCGGGCGCTCGTGTGCGCGGCGCTGGCGGGCGGGGCCAGCACCCTGCGGGGCATCGGCCTGGCGGACGACACCGAGGCGATGCTCGACGCCATCGCCCGGCTGGGCGCTGACGTCCGGGTGGAGCCGGAAGCGGCCACGGCGCTGATCGTGGGAACCGCAGGTGCTCTCCGGCCCGGTCCGATCGAGCTCGACGCCCGCCTGGCCGGCACGACCTCGCGCTTCGTCACCGCGCTCGCCGCATTGGGACGGGGCCGGTACCGCATCGACGGCGGCGAGCCGCTCCGGACGCGCCCGATGGCACCGTTGCACGACGCCCTGGTGGCGCTGGGCGCGGGGATCGAGCCGGACTCCTCGTGGGGCCACCTCCCGGTCGTGGTGACGGCAGACGGTCTCCGCGGCGGTGCGGTGGCGCTGCCCGGCGACGTCTCGAGCCAGTTCGTGACCGCGCTGATGCTCGTCGCCCCGGCCACGGAGCGGGGCGTGCAGATCGAGCTGACCAGCCCGCTCGTCTCTCGTCCCTACCTCGCCATCACGCAGGCGGTGATGTCCGCCTTCGGGGTCGAGGGTGTGGTCGTCGCCGAGCGCTCGGTCACCGTCGCCGCGGGGCGCTACCGCCGCGCGGACTACGCCGTCGAGCCCGATGCGTCCTCGGCCTCCTACCTGTGGGCGGCCGCCGCGATCACGGGTGGTCGGGTCGCCGTGCCGGGGTACGGGGCGCATCCGGTGCAGGGCGACGTGGCCTTCGTCGACCTGCTGGCGCGCATGGGCGCCCGGGTGGAGCGGCGGGGTGGCTCGATCACGGTCCACGGTCGCGCCACGGAGGGCATCGACGTCGACATGGCCGATTGGTCCGACACGGTGCCCACCCTCGCCGCGGTGGCCTGCTTCGCGGCTTCGCCCACCCGCATCCGGGGAGTCGCGTTCATCCGTCGGAAGGAGACGGACCGCATCCGGGGGCTGGTGACCGAGCTGCGCCGCTGCGGCGTGGACGCGACGGAGGAGGACGACGGCCTCACCATCCGCCCCGACCCGGCGGCCCTGCACGGCGCCCGCATCCGCACCTACGACGACCATCGCATGGCCATGGCGCTGGCCCTGCTCGGCCTCCGGGTGGAGGGCGTCGAGATCGAGGACCCCACCGTGGTGGCCAAGTCCTTCCCGACCTACTGGTCGGCGCTGGGCGCCCTCCACCGCCCCGGCTAACCTCACGCTCCCGTGGGGGTGCGGCCGTGCGAGTCATAGCCATCGACGGTCCGGCCGGTTCCGGGAAGTCGACCGTGGCCCGGGCCCTCGCCCGCCGCCTCGACCTCGACTACCTGGACACCGGGGCCATGTACCGGGCGGTGACCTTCGCGGCCCTGCGCCGGATGATCGACCCGGACGAGATCGACAGCGTCGGCGCGCTGGCCGAGGACCTGGACATGGACGTGGTCGATGCCGCGGTCACCGTCGACGGGGTGGACGCCACCGTCGAGATCAGGGGTCCGGAGGTGACGAGCGCCGTCAGCATCGTGGCCGCCAACCCGCGGGTGCGGGCCGAGCTGCGCTACCGCCAGCGGGAATGGGCCGAGAAGCACGGCGGTGGCGTGATCGAGGGCCGCGACATCGGTTCGGTCGTCTTCCCGGATGCCGAGCTGAAGGTGTACCTGACCGCGTCCGAGGACGTCCGGGCGGCCCGGCGCCACCAGGAGGCGGCCGAGCTCGACTACGAGCAGACGCGGGCGATGATCGCGGACCGCGACGCCATCGACTCGACCCGGGCCGACAGCCCGTTGCGGGAGCCCGACGGCGCCGTGCTCGTCGACACGACCGACCTCGGCGTCGAGGAGATCGTCGACCGGATCATCGCCCTCCTCGCCCCAGGCCCGGCCGTCGACCCGGGCTGAGCGCCAGCGCGTGACTGTCGTCGACACCACGCTGGCCGGCGGCTCATGGCCGTCGCGAGCCTTCTACCAGCTCGCCCGGGCCGTCTGCGTCGGCTTCTGCCGAGTGTGGTTCCGCATGACGGTCGAGGGCCTGGAGCACGTCCCCCGGTCGGGTCCCTTCGTGCTGGCCCCGGTGCACCGGTCGAACATGGACACGCCCATCGTGTGCGTCGTCACCCGCCGTCGCCTGCGCTACATGGGCAAGGACTCGCTGTGGAAGAAGTCCTTCCCCCGCTGGTTCCTCTCCGCGCTGGGGGGCTTCCCGGTGACCCGGGGGAGGGCGGACAAGGAGGCACTCGTGCGGTGCATCGCCGTGCTCAAGAACGGCGAGCCGCTCGTGCTCTTCCCGGAGGGCGAGCGGAAGTCCGGACCGCTCGTGCAGCCGCTGTTCGACGGCGCCGCCTTCGTCGCCGCCAAGGCCGACGCACCGATCGTGCCCGTCGGCATCGGCGGCTCGGAGCAGGTGATGCCCAAGGGCTCCAAGCTCATCTACCCCCGGAAGGTCCACCTGATCGTCGGGCCGCCGATCGTCGTACCCGGCGCCGACCAGGGCCGCGTCAGCCGTGTGGTGCTGGCCGACGTAACGACGACGCTGCACGACGAGCTGCAGCGCCTGTTCGACGCGGCCGAGGCCCGCGCCGGCGGTCAGGCGCCGGCGAAGTAGGCGCCGAGCGCGGCGACCAGGTAGGCGGCGTCATCGGCGCCGCACAGCTCCCGGGCCGAGTGCATCGACAGCTGCGCACAGCCGACGTCGGCGGTGGCGATGCCCAGCCGGCCGGCCGTCAGGGGACCGATGGTCGAGCCGCAGGGCATCGAGTTCCGCGACACGAACACCTGCGAGGGCACGTTGGCCGCGTGGCAGGCCCGACGGAAGAGCGCGGCCGTGACGGCGTCGGTGGCGTAGCGCTGGTTGGCGTTGACCTTGAGCACCGGGCCACCGTTCGGGAGCGGGCGGTGACCGGGCTCGTGGCGCTCCGGGTAGTTCGGGTGGACGGCGTGGGCCATGTCCGCCGAGAGGCAGGACGAGGAGGCGAAGGCGCGGTACCGGTCGTCGCGGCGGCCGCCCCCGGCGATGACCAGGCGGTCCAGCACCGACTCCAGCAGCGGCCCGGCCGCGCCGGTCGTGCTCTCGGAGCCCACCTCCTCGTGGTCGAACAGGCAGGCCACCGCGGTCTGTTCGAGCTCGCCGGACTGCGCTACCAAGGCGGTGACCGCGGCCCAGCACGAGCACAGGTTGTCCAGCCGGGCGGACGCGATGAGCTCCTGGTCGACACCGAGGAGCGAGGGCGGTGTGAGGTCGTGCAGCATCAGGTCCCATGCGGCGACGTCGCCCGGGTCGAGCTCGGCCGCAGCGGCCACGAGCTCCACGAACGTCCCTTCCGAGGGCTGGCCCAGTCCCCACACCGGCGTGAGGTGCACCTGCTTGTCGAGGAGCAGCCCGCGCTCGTTGACGTCGCGGTCGAGGTGGATGGCGAGCTGCGGGACGCGGGCCAGCGGCTGGTCCAGCAGGATCAGCACGACGTCGCCGTCCCGGCGGACGAGCCGGCCGGACAGGCCGAGATCGCGGTCGAGCCAGGAGTTGACGAGCGCCCCGCCGTAGACCTCGACCGCCAGCTGCCGCCAGCCCACGTTGCCGGTGTCGGGGTGCGGCTTGACCCGCAGGTTGGGCGAGTCGGTGTGGGCGCCGACGATCCGGAACCCGGCGGCCGGCGCTGCTCCGGGGGGCGATCGCCATGCCACCAGTGCGCCGCCGCGCTCGACGAAGCCGCCGCCACCCACGTCCGGCCACTGCTCCCGCTCGTCCAGGCGGCGGAAGCCGGCAGCCTCGAGCGTGGCGGCGGCGTTGGCCACGGCGTGATACGGCGAGGGCGACGCGTGCAGGTAGGCGAACAGGGAGCGGACGGACTCGGAGGGGGCCATGGGGCGCAGTCAAGCAGGCGGGGCGTGCTAGGCAGCAGGTCATGGGCCGCTCGACGAAGATCGTGGCCACGCTCGGACCCGCGTCGGAGTCGCCGGCGTGCATCGACGAGCTCCTCGCCGCCGGGGTCGACGTCTTCCGGTTGAACCTCAGCCACGGCGACCTGGATGAGCATCTGGGGCGGCTGGCGGTGGTGCGTGAGCGGTCTGCCGCGGCGGGCCGCCCAGTGGCCGTCCTCGCGGACCTCCCCGGCCCGAAGGTCCGAGCCGGGGAGTTCCCGGACGGCGGCGCGTTCCTGGCCGAGGGCGCCACCCTGCGTCTCGTGCCCGGGGACGGACCGTCCACGGCCGAGGTCGTGACGGTCGAGTACCCGCAGCTGCTCGAGGACGTCGAGCGAGGGGAGCGCATCGTCCTCGGCGACGGCGCCATCGTGCTGACCGTCGCCGGCGTCGAGCCCGAAGGCGTCTACGTCCGCGTCGTCACTGGCGGCCGGGTCCAGGGCCGGCCCGGGGTGCACCTGCCCGAGACCAAGGTCCGCTTCGCCTGCCCGACCGAGGAGGACCTCGCTCTCGCGGCCCGCCTCGAGGGCGCCGAGATCGACTATCTGGCCGTCTCCTTCGTGCGCTCGCCGGACGATCTCGAGGCCGTGAGGGCGGTCACCGGGCCCGACGGCCCGCGCCTGGTGGCCAAGGTCGAGACCCCGTCCGCCTTGGCCGCCCTGCCCGCCCTGCTCGACAAGGCCGACGCCATCATGGTGGCCCGCGGCGACCTCGGCATCTCGTGCCCGATGGAGGACGTGCCCCACCTGCAGAAGGCGATCATCCGCTCGTGCGTCGCCGCGGGGACGCCCGTCATCACCGCCACGCAGATGCTGGAGAGCATGATCACGGCGCCGACGCCGACGCGGGCCGAGGTGTCGGACGTGGCCAACGCCGTCTTCGACGGCACGGACGCCGTGATGCTGTCGGCCGAGACGGCGATCGGCCACGACCCGGCGCTGGTGGTGCGCACGATGGCCCGGATCGCCGAGCGGGCGGAACGGGAGGCGTCGTACGTCCAGTGGGCCAACCGCCTCGGACGGGACCAGAGGGCGACGTTCCCGGAGGGTCCCGACCGGATCACCCAGGCCATCACCCACGCCGCGTGGCAGGCGGCCGTGGACATCGACGTCGACGCCATCCTCTGCTGCACCCGCAGCGGGCGAACCGCTCGGGGCATGGCTCGCTTCCGGCCCCTGACCAGGCTCCTCGGGCTCTCGCCGTCAGAGCGGACGGTGCGCGCGATGGCACTGTCATGGGGGGTGAGGCCGATGGCCGTCGCGACCTACCGCTCGACCGACGAGCTCGTCTGGTGCGCGGTCGAGGCTGCGGTCGCGGCAGGGCACGTTCACGTCGACGACGTCGTAGCTGTCCTGGCCGGCGCGCCCGATCAGGATGACGGCGCCACCGACGTCCTCCGCATCGTGCGCGTCCGGTGAGCGCGACCACGGCGTCAGTCGGGCCGCGGGGGCTGGCCGTGCGCGAGCAGGGACCGGTCGACGCGCCGCTCGTCGTCCTCGTCCACGGGTCGATGGACCGCTCCAGCGGGATGCGGAAGGCCGCCCGTACGCTCGCCGACGACTTCCGGGCCGTGATCTACGACCGTCGCGGCTACGGCCGCTCGGTCGGTATGGGACCGCCGTACGGCGTCGACGAGCAGGTGGACGACCTGGTCGCCGTCATCGACGGGCGGCCCGCCCTCGTCTTCGGCCACAGCTTCGGCGGCGACGTGGCGCTGGCTGCCGCCGAGCGCCATCCTGCCCTCGTCCGGGCCGTCGGCACCTACGAGGCTCCCATGTCGTGGGAACCCTGGTGGCCGGAGGACACCGCCGGGGGTGACGCGGTGCGCCTGGGCGAGGAGGAAGGTCCGTCCGCGGCGGCCGATGCCTTCGCCCGCCGGATGATCGGGGACCGCACGTGGGATCGGCTGCCGCCGGACACACGCGCCGACCGGCTGGCGGAGGGTCCGGCCCTCGTGGGGGAGCTGAGCGACCTGCGCCGCCGGGCTCCCTACGACACGGCCCGCATCAGCGCGCCGGTGCTCGTTGCCCGCGGCGAGCGGTGTGCGCCGCACCACCTCGAGGGGGCACGGACGTTGTGCGAACGCCTCGCCCGACGGCCGGCCGGGAGCGTGTACGAGCTGGTCGTGGTGCCCGACGTCGGCCACGGTGTCCACCTGGACCGACCGGACGCGCTGGCCGGCCTCGTGCGTCGGCTGGCCGCGCTCGCTGATACGGCGGGCGATCGGCCCGCGGTCAGGGAGGGTTGACGTCGACCTTGAGGCCGAGGAACTGGCATCGGCCGGGCGTGCCCGTCGTGGCGGCGTCGCCCTTCGCTCGAGCCATGCAGTCCTCGAGATCCGACCACTTCGTCCACACGAGCACACCGAGCCCGAGGAGCACAGCCACCCCGAGCACCTTGAGCGCGATCGCCCGAGCCAGGACGGCGACCACGATGCCGACGATGAGCAGCCCGACGATCAGCAGCACCCCCAACGTGGACACCTTCTCGGCGTCCAGGGCGCTCAGCATCGGGTGATCCTACGGGGCCGGGCGCTGAGCGGCGGGGGGTACCGTGGCCGCTCGATGAGTGCCGAAGACAGCAGCGGTCGTCCCGTCAACCTGAGCGCGTCAGGACCACCGGCGACCGTCATCGACCGCGAGCCGGCCGAGGCCCTCGACGCGCTGCGCGCCGCGCTCGGCGAGCCGTCGGTCGAGCGGCGGGAGGCCGTCTCGGCCGTTGTGGCCCGGTGGCCCCGCTACCTCGACGCGTGGGCCCGACTCGGCGACCTGGCCCGGGACGACGTGGAGGCCTACGCCTGCTACCGGGTCGGCTACCACCGGGGACTGGACCGCCTGCGGGGCAGTGGCTGGCGGGGGAGTGGCTACGTGCGCTGGGCGGACGAGGACAACCGGGGCTTCCTCCGCTGCCTCCGGGGGCTGGGCCGGAGCGCAGCGACGCTCGGCGAGGACGACGAGGCGGCCCGCTGCGCGCAGTTCCTCGACCAGCTCGACCCGGGCGGCGTGCCGGACCAGGGTTGACGGCACGTGCCGGTCAGAGGCGCAGTGGCTTGACCGGCGCGCCGATGAGTGCCGGATCCTTGCGCCAGTCGACGCCCGGCACGTCGATGTAGAGCTCGATCTCGTTGCCGTCCGGATCGGCGATGTACAGGCTGTGGGTGACCGTGTGGTCGCTGGCGCCGAGGATCGGCGTGCCGGTCGCCTCCAGCCGTGCCACTGCGTCCCGCAGGTCGTCGTCGGTGTCGCCCACCTTCAGCCCGAAGTGGTAGAGGCCCACCCGGCGGCCCGGCGGCAGTCCGGCTGCGTCGGGTCCGACCTCGATGAGCAGCAGCTCGTGGTGCGTCCGGCCCGACGCCGAGGAGAACGCCGCGGCCGGGAAGCCCATGCCCTCACCGTCGGCCGGCAGGATCTGGCGCCAACCGAGGACGTCGCGGTAGAAGCGCACCGATCGGTCCAGATCCCGGACGTAGAGGACGATGTGCCCCAGCTCCTTGACTTCCATGGCGGCTTCCTCCTGCTCGGTCGCGCACCTCCATTCTGCCGGGACCGGGCCGCTGAGCGGCGGCCGCACCGGTCCGGCGGCCGGTGCCGGAGTGGGTGCTCACGGGTACCGTGCCAGGGTGCCCGTCGAGGTCGGACTGCGGTGACCCTGTGGATGAGCCGGTGACGGCCCTCGAGGAGGAGCGGGGCGAATCGTCCACCATCGGCCGGTGGGACCGGTCCACGGTGCCCCTCCTCGCCTCCACGTTCTGCTCCTCGGCCGGCGCGCTGGCCCTCGTCACGGCGCTCGGGAAGCAGGTCTTCGACCTCACGGGCCGGGAGATCGACCTCGGCCTCCTCGGCCTGGCCGAGTTCGCGCCGGCGGCACTGCTGGTGCTGCTCACCGGCGCGCTGGCCGACCGCCACGACCGCCGGCGGCTCGGCGCCATCGGCGCGCTGATCGAGGCGGTCGGCGCGCTCCTGCTCATCGTGTACATCTCCACCGAGCCGACCGCGGTCGGACCCATCTTCGCCATCGCGGTCGTGTACGGCGCCGGCCGGGCGTTCGCCGCGCCGGCCGTGCGCGCCCTGCCGGCCGATGTCGTCACGCCGGCCCGCCTGCCGTGGCTGGTGGCGCGGTGGTCAGCGGTGTTCCAGCTGGCCTTCGTCGTCGGCCCTGTGCTCGGCGGGACGCTGTACGCCGTCGGCACCCGAGCGCCCTACTACGCCGCGATGTCCCTGTTCCTCGCCTCGTCGGTCCTCATCCTCATCGTGCGGGTTCCGCGGCGGGTCGTGCGGGAGCTGGAGGCCGCGGAGGAGGCGCCGACGGCGCGCCAGCGGCTGCACGACGCCCTCGAGGGGCTCCGGTTCGTTCGCCGTCAGCCGATCCTGCTCGGCGCGATCTCGCTCGACCTGTTCGCCGTCCTCTTCGGGGGTGCGGTCGCGCTCCTGCCCGCGATCGCCGAGGACCGCCTCGGCGTCGGCGCGGTCGGCTTCGGCTGGCTCCGGGCCGCCGTGGGCATCGGAGCCGGCGCCGTCACCCTGTTCCTGGCCCGCCGGCCCATCACTCGCCGGGTCGGCCGCACCTTGCTGATCGCCGTCGCCGTCTTCGGCGTCGGCACGATCGTCCTCGGGCTGACCCGCAGCTACGTCGTCGCGTTCAGCGCGCTGCTCGTCCTCGCGGGCGCGGACGCGCTCAGCGTCTTCATCCGTTCGACCCTCGTCCCCCTCGTGACGCCGCGGGCGACGCGCGGACGCGTCCTCGCCGTCGAGACCGTCTTCATCGGGGCCTCGAACGAGCTGGGTGCCTTCGAGTCCGGCGTCGCCGGACAGCTCCTCGGCCCTGCCGCCGCGGTGGCGCTGGGTGGGGTGGCGACGATCGCCATCGCCGGGCTGTGGTGGACGCTGTTCCCGGCCCTGCGCAAGGTGGATCGGTTCCCCCAGGTCCCGGAGGAGGCCCAGGTCACACCGGCGCCGATCGTGACCAGCCAGGAGGCCGGCTGAGGTCCGGGCTGGCGGCGCCGTACCCCCGAGTCGCTACCGCTAGTTACTTGAGGGACGTGGAGTTATGAGCGGCGGGCGGTACCGTGAACGGGTGGACTGGATGCGGCTCCTCGGGCTGTGGTGCACCACTCTGAGCGTCGCCTTCGTCTGGCCGCAGGTGGCCCGCGTGTATCGCCAGCACACGGTCGACGGAATTGCGCCCAACGGCACGCTCCACGGTGCGGTCGCTTCGGGGCTGTGGATGCTGTACGGGCTGGCCCGCGGCGACCTCGCCATCAGCGTCGCCAACGCGGCGGTCGTCGCGGCGATGGCCCTCATCGCTGCGCAACAGATCCGGCACGGCACGTTGCCCCGGACGCGCGCCGCGCTGGTGGCCGCCGGCACCCTCGTCGTGGGTGCGATCGCGCTCGCCATCTCGCCGGCCGCGGTCGGCTGGCTGGCCATCGCGGCTGGAGCGACGTCGGTCCTGCCCCAGACGTTCCACGTCCTCCGCGCCCCGACGCTCGATGGCGTGTCCGTGCCGATGTACGCGCTGCTGTGCGTGACCACCCTGTCGTGGGCGGCCTACGGGATCGCTCTCGCTGATCCGCTCGTCGTCGTCACGAACCTGCTGGTCCTGCCCTGTGCCGCGCTGGTCATGGCTCGCACCTGGATGTACCAGCGCGGCGCGGCGCCCGCGACTGCCGTCGCGTGAGCCTGAGCCGCTTCAGGGGGCTCGTGAACCCCTCGATCGTGACCGGGCTGTGCTCGATGTAGTCCAGCTCGTCGGCCTGCGTGACCCCCGGTCGGGGTGAGGACGTCGACGGCCTTCGGGACGGTGTTGGGGTCGACCGTGCAGTGTGCGTCGTTGCTCGCCGTGACGCAGACGCCGAAATTGGAAGTCCCTCGCGCGCCCGCCTGGTGACCCGCTGCGAGCGTGGATCGCCCGGCTCGCCCTGTCAAGCGCGCGCCGAGGCGGCGACCGGGCTCAGACGTTGAGGCGGCCCCAGGGACCCCAGATGGCGAAGGTCACCGCCTGCGCGGCCTGGATGTTGACGAAGAGCGTCCCGCCGTCGGGGCTGAACGTCGCCCCGGCGAACTCCTCGGCGAAGCGAGGCGCGAAGGGGGGGTTGTTGCGCCGCAGCCGGTTGAGTGCAATGTCGAAGAGCTCGGCGTCGCGCGTCAGACCGCGGATGTAGTTGTCGCCCGGTCCGTCCTCGCAGATCACGATCGTCCCCCGGTCGTTGCGCGCGGTGATGTTGTCGGGCAGCTCGAGGTTCGACGTCCCCGGCGACTGGTACTCACAGGTCAACGTGGCCCGCTTCGGGTCATAGGCCCACACCTGGCCGGCGCCCCGGCCGTAGCCGATGATCAGCTGCGGGCCGGTCTCGGCTGGGCCGCCGCCCTGGGTCGAGGTGAAGTGGATGTGACCCTTGGCGAAGGTCGCGCCCTCGAGCCGGGAGAACCCGGCGGCGCCCTGTGCCCGACCCTGATTGCCCACGTGGACGAGCGCGGTGTCATTCGCGGTCGGTGCCGTCACACCAGGCGTGAACGGGAACGACGGCGCGGGATCGCCGATCGTGACCCAGTCGACGTCGTACGTGGCGCCGTTCACCTGGTTGGCCTCGAGGTGCGCGTTCGCCTGACCGACCACCCGCAGCATCTGCAGCACGCCCCCGTTGAGCAGGCCGCCTGCCTGCATGGGGTTCTGCGGGGGGAGGTAGCGGTAGAGGCCGGACGGGAACGCGAAGTTGTCCTCGGTCAGGTAGACGATGCCCTCATCCGGGCTGTAGGCGGCGGCCTCGTGGGCGAACCGGCCGGCTGCGGTGATGGGCTGACGGTTCGACTGGCCTCCGGCGGGGACCTCGTAGATGAACCCGTGACGTTGCTGGAGCGGGACGTTCGAGACGCCGGTGAAGTCGGGTCCGACGTCGGGCCCGTTGACGGTCTCCTCGCAGGTGATCCAACTGCCCCACGGCATGCGCCCACCCGAGCAGTTCATCTGGGTGCCGTTGAGGCTCGTGAACGCTCGGACGACCTCACCCCTCGTCGTCACCTCGACTGTCGTCGTGCCGCCGCCGGCGCGGTTGTCGTATGGCGTGCCCGGGCCGAACGCAGCAGCAACAGGGTTGTTGATCTCGTGGTTGCGGACCAGCCAGACGTTCCCGTTGGGTCCCGCGAAGGCGCCCATCCCGTCGTGGCGGCCGGGCAGGACCGTGCCGTCGGTGAGGGTGACCGGAGGTGATCCCGTCACGATGTCGGTGTCGTGGAACGACCGGTACTGGAAGCCCTCGGGCAGGTGCAGGCGAACCACGCCATCCCGCAGGTCGGGCACCGGGCCCAGCAGGTTCGAAGGTGGCGCCGCCCCGACCGCACCACCGAAAAGGCTCTGGAGTGGCCCGCTGACGAGCACACCCCCCGTTGCAGCCGCCGCCCCTTGGAGGAACGCGCGCCGACCGATCCCGCTCATCTGTGACCCCCGTGTTGTCGCCGTCGAACCCGCGCCCGAACACTAGTCGCGACGCGGTCGGCGTGCGGCCGAGGTGGTGGGCGCCAGCCTCCGCACGCCGAGCGCGGACCAACTTGACAGGATGGTGGCGCTCGTATCTGACGGCCACGTGAGCGCTCTAGTTCGAGACAGGAAGGGGCGATGGCATGCCAAGGGAGTTCGATCCTGGATACCAGCGGCGTCCCTATCGCCAGCTGGTCGCCGACTACCCCGACGAGACCGTGTACCCGCTGGACTCGTTCCGCGTGGAGTGGGGTCCGATCTTCCACCGCGGTCGCCTCGACGGCACGGCCAGACTGCTGGTCGTCGGCCAGGACCCGGCGACGCACGAGACCATCGCCCGCCGCATCCTCGTCGGCGAAGCTGGGCAGAGGATCCAGGGCTTCCTGACCAAGCTGGGGCTGACCCGCAGCTACGTGTTCGTCAACACGTTCCTCTACTCGGTGTTCGGTCAGGGCGGTGGCGAGCGACATGTCGACGACGAGGCGATCGCCGAGTACCGCAATCGATGGCTCGACACGATGGTCAAGGATCAGCCCATCGAGGCCATCCTGTCCCTCGGCCACCTGGCTGACAGCGCAGTGAAGATGTGGCAAGCCACGCCGAACGGCAGTAGCAGCACCGCGCTCCACGTCAACGTCGTGCACCCGACGTTCCCTGACTCGGCCAGTCGGTCGGGGAAGATCACCAAGGCCGACGCGTTCGCGCGACTCTGTGCGTCGTGGAACGACGCGCTCCAGAAGCTGCATCCGGTGATCACCGCCGACGAGTCCACACCGCTGGTGCTGTACGGGACGACCATCGCCAAGACCGAGCTCAGCACCATCCCGGCCCGCGACCTCCCGGCCGGACTGCCGGCATGGATGACGGCACTGGACGCGTGGGCGGCCCGCACCGGACCGTCGGCGCAGCTCAAGCGGGCGACGATCACGGTGACGGTGCCGCGAGTCGCGCGCACATGGCCGCCGCTGGCCGAATGACACGACGATACGACGACAAGCGACGGGACGCATAGGCCATGTCCATCCGAGACCCATTCGACGAGGCCTACAGCGCGGGGGTTCCCCGTCCCGTGCCAGCTGCCCGGCCAGGGCCGGCGACGAATCGGGCGCCCCCAGCAGCCCGGGCCCGTCCCATTGCCGGGGCCCTCGCGCTCGGCGGCATGGTGATCGCTCCGGACGGTGTGCTCGCGAAGGGATGGGTGGTCGTCGAGAACGACACGATCAAAGGAGTGACCGGCCGGAAGCCCGCGGGCGTCCAGACGCTGGTCACCGATGGCGTCATTTTGCCTGGGCTCATCGATCTGCACGGTCATCCCGAGTTCAATGTCTTCGCGCCGTGGGAGCCACCCAAGACCTTCATCAACCGTGGGCAGTGGCGGGGGGATCCGCTCTACCAGCAGCTGGTCCGCGATCCGTGGAACCGACTGACGAAGGCGGGCACCTCCGCTCCGGTGAAGAAGGCCATGACCCGATACGCGGAGGTGCGCGCCGTGGTCGGCGGGGTCACCGCCATCCAGGGTGCGTCGAAGGACTACCCGAACAAGGCCGAGGCCCTCGTCCGCAACGTCGACCTCCTGATCTTCGGCTCGCAGGTGGCGCGGAGCACCGTCGACTTCGACCGGCTGCGCCCGGACGACATCCAGAGCATCGAACGGAGCATCGCGGCCGGCACCACCAAGGCGCACTACATCCACCTGGCCGAAGGGCAGAAGACGAACGAGGCCTCGATCCACGAGTTCCAGCGCTTCGTCGAGTCGCCGCTGTTCGGGCCGACGACCGTGATGATCCACGGGACGGCACTCGACCGGTCGCACTTCGGCCAGGTGGCGGACGTCGGCGGCAAGCTGGTCTGGTCGCCCCAGTCCAACCTGCGGCTGTACAACGAGACGACCGACGTGGCCGCGGCCCTCGACGCCAAGCTGCCGATCGCGCTGGGGGCGGATTGGATGCCGTCGGGGAGTCCCAGCCTCCTCCACGAGATGAAGGTCGCCGCCCGGTACCTCGCGGAGAACCGCATCGAGGTCACCAGCAAGCAGCTCGTCGAGATGGTCACGAGCGTTGCCGCGGACATCGCCGGCCTCGGTGACAGGCTCGGGCGCCTCGAGGCTGGCCGTCCGGCCGATCTCGTGGTGCTCCAACGACAGCGGGACGACGCCTACGAGAGCGTCGTGGCCGCCTATCCCTCCTCTGTCGAGCTGGTCATGATCGGCGGCGACATCATCTACGGCCGGGCCGACTGGGTCCGGCAGCTGAGCGCGCTCGAGGAGTACGAGTCCCTGATCGCGTGGGGACGCGAGACCGCGCTCGACACCCGCTTCGGCTCCCCCGAGCAGACGCCGGCTGGTGGCCCACCACGCCGACTGGTCGAGATCAGCCGGCAGCTCATCGACCGCTACCCGGCGATCGGACCGATCTTCGCCTGAGCATGAGGGCGGGTGGTCACCGACCGGGGCGTACTCGAGGTGCTCGAGTGGGCCGTCCAATCCCTCCGATCGGGCCAACCAGCGCTCGGTCTCGTGGTCCGACACCGTAGAAAAACGCGACCAGGTACCGTCTCGGCATGGCATCACCCGGAGGAACCGGTCCGATCGGCCCGTTCCCGTCCCGAGTGGCCGACTCCGACGATGCCCGGGACGAGTACGACCGACTGCGGCGGCGGGTGCTCTGGACCATGCCGTCAGGTCTCTACGTCGTCGGCTCGCGGGCCGCCGAGCGCCGAAATCTGATGACCCTCAACTGGGCCACCCAGGTCAGCTTCCAACCCAAGCTGCTCGCCATCTCGGTCGAGAAGACCGCGTTCACCCACGAGCTGATCGTCGAGGGGGGCGTCTTCTCGCTCAGCGTGATCGACCGCGAGGACCGGACCATCGTCCGCAAGCTGACGAAGCCGGCCGAGCTCGATGCCGAGGCATCGACGCTGAACGGGTTCCCGTTCCGCACCGGCGCCACCGGCGCGCCGATCCTCGCCCAGGCGGTGGCCTTCGTCGACTGCGAGGTGCGCCAGACCGTCGACTGCGGTGGCCACGACCTGTTCATAGGAGAGGTCGTCGACGCCGGCTTCACGAAGGCCGAGGACACGCCGGTCCTCCGCATGGAGGACACGCGGATGAGCTACGGCGGCTGACCGGCTCGTGGCCCCCGCTCCGGGCGACACGGGCTTCGCCTTCGCCGGGGCGGTGCTCACCGGCGGCCGCAGCTCCCGCATGGGGAGGGACAAGGCCACCCTTCCCATCGACGGCGTCCCCATGGCGGCGCGGGTGGCCGAGGCGCTGCGCTCGGCGGGGGCCGCGCCGGTCCTGGCCATCGGCGGGGATCAGGCCGCACTGGAGGCGGTCGGGCTGGCCTGGGTGGCCGACCGGCATCCGGGCGAGGGGCCCCTCGGGGGGATCCTGAGCGCATTCGGGGCCGTCGGCCACGAGGCCGTGGTGGCCGTCGTCGCCACCGACCTGCCCGATCTGGAGGCGTCGGAGGTGCAGGCGCTGGTGGCGGCCCTCGGGGCGCACGACGTGGCCGTGGCCGGCGGCGAGCACTCCGAGCCCCTGTGCGCGCTCTGGCGGGTCTCGGCCTGCGAGTCCGTGCTGGCCGGTGCCTTCGAGCAGGGTGAGCGGGCGGTGCACCGGGCGTGGGCGGCGCTGGATCGGATCGTCGTCCCTGTCCCGGCCCAGCACCTGCGCAACGTCAACCATCCCGATGACCTGGACCGTTAACCTGGCCTTGATGGTTGTGCCGGAGATCGCGCCCGACGAGCTGGCTCTGCGGCTCGACGACGTCGTGCTCATCGACGTGCGTCAGCCCGAGGAGTACGCCGCCGGGCATGTGCGCACGGCCCGCCTGCTTCCCCTGCGGGAGGTGCCGGACCACGTCGGGGACCTGCCCACGGACGCCGAGGTGTTCGTGATCTGCCGTTCGGGGAGCCGCAGCGCGATGGCGAGTGAGTTCCTGATCGAGCGGGGCGTCCGCGCCGTGAACGTCGCTGGGGGCACTCTGGCCTGGGCCGATGCCGGTCACGAGTTCGTGACCGGGGACCAGCCCTCGTGACCGGCCTCGCGTCGGAGACCACACCCGCTCGCTGGGTCGACGAGGACGACAGCCTCCGGGAGGTGGTGGCCTCAGCCTGCGGGGCCTCCCGGTACGCCCTCGACACCGAGTTCCACCGGGAGCGCTCCTATTACCCCAAGTTGGCCCTGGTGCAGCTGGCCTGGGACGACCAGCTGGCCCTCGTCGACCCCCTCCACGTCGACATCCGGGAGCTGGTGCCGCTGTTCGCCGGTCCGGGCCTCGCCGTGCTCCACGCCGCCCAGCAGGACCTGGACGTCCTCACCCACGCCTGCGGCGCGGTGCCCACCCGCCTCGCGGACACGCAGCTCATGGCCGGGTTCCTGGGGCACTCGACGCCGTCGCTCTCGTCCCTCGTCAACGGGGAGCTCCAGATCCGCCTGCCCAAGGCCGACCGCCTGACCGACTGGCTGCGGCGGCCCCTCACGAACGACCAGATGACCTACGCGGCGAGCGATGTCGCCCACCTCTTCGATCTCTACGACCGGCTGGCCGGGCAGCTCGAGGAGCTCGGGCGCCTGGACTGGGCCTTCGCGGAGTGTGAGGAGCTGCGACTGCGCCCCGTCGGCCCCAACGACCCGGAGACCGCATGGCTGCGGCTCAAGGACGTCCGGGCCTTGAAGCGCCAGGCCCGCGGCGTGGCCAAGGCGGTGGCCGCCTGGCGCGAGCGCCGGGCCGCACGCACGGACACCCCGGTCCGCTCTGTGCTGCCCGACCTCGCGGTGCTGGCCATCGCCCAGCGGGCGCCCCAGAGCACACACGACCTGCGCAGCTGCCGAGGCGTCGACGAGCGCCACTCGCGGGGCAACCTGTCGCAGGAGATCCTGGAGGCGGTGGCTGAGGGTCGGCAGCATCCCGTCGACCTGCCCGAGCGCGACGACGACGACCTCGACCGGGCCCTCCGCCCCGCGGTCACGCTCGTCTCGGCCTGGGTCAGCCAGCTGGCCCGACAACAGCGCATCGACACCACGCTGCTGGCCACCCGCGCCGATCTGGTGGCCCTGCTGAGGGGCGACGCGGGCGCTCGCCTGGCCCACGGCTGGCGGGCCGAGGTCCTGGGCGACGACGTCAAGCGCCTGGTGGCTGGTGAGGCCGCGCTGTCCTTCGACGGGCGTGGCGGCCTCCGCCTCATCGACCTCTGACCCGACGTCGTCCCCTCGCCGTCGCCCCGGGCTCCGATCGACCCGCCCCGGTGGTTCTGGCGCGGTTCCGTGCCATGTCTGCGACGATCCCGCGCCAGAAGCCGTGAGCGCGATCCCGATCGACCCGCCCCGATCGTTCTGGCGCGGTTCCGTGCCACGTCTGCAACGATCCCGCGCCAGAAGCCGTGAGCTCGACCCCATCCCGATCGGCCACGCCCGTCAGCGGATCTGGCGGGAGCGCCGGCGGAGGCTGGCCCAGAGGGCGTCGAACGCGTGGATGAGGTCGGTCGCCCGCCAGCCGTAGCTGTGGATCGGGCGCCGCTCGGCGATGGCCTGCCCGACGAGGACACGCTGGGGGATCATGGGCTTCCAGATGGCCCGGCGTCCGACGACGGTGACCAGCTCGTCCAGCCGGCGCTCGGCCTCGGACGAGACC
>JBKPRL010000293.1:0-5323 GCA_046734535.1 bacterium
ACGATCTCCGCGGGGCAGGCACCGTGTCGGTCGCGCAGCAGGCCCTCTCGGCCCTGCAGCACGCCGACCAGGCCCCGTACACCGTCTTCCGCCAGCGCTTGGCCGCGCTCATCGCGCCGGCCGCCGGAGTCGACCCGCGGCGCCTCGACGACGTGTGGAGGGTGGCCGACCCACGGCGGATGGTCACCGTCCTCTCGGCCCTCACGCAGCTCGGCGTGCCCTACCACTCCCGTGGCGCCACGCCCGGCCAGGCCTTCGACTGCTCGGGCCTCACCAGCTGGGCCTGGTCGCAGGGGGGTGTCGGGCTGCCTCACCACTCCGGCGGACAGATCCGCAGCGTCAGCAGGGTCGACCTGAGCGCGGTACAGGCAGGCGATCTCCTCTACTACCCCGGCCACGTCATGCTGGCGCTCGGGATCGGGGGAGCGATCGTCCACGCACCCAACACGGGCAACGTCGTCGAGGTGCGGATGCTCTCCGAGCACCAGCAGCGCCGGCTGCGGGCCGGCGACCCCCTGGGGTAGGACTGGCCGGGGGTTCTGGCGGTTCCGCCTCGTCGGTGCGACGATCCCGCGCCAGAACGACTCGCTCACCCCGTCCAGGGGGTTCTGGCGCGGCTCCGTCTCGAGGATGCGACGATCTCGCGCCAGAAGCGGTCGGCCGCGCCAGCAGCCGCGTACCCCCGGCGTCAGCGGGCGTGGATGGCGCCCGAGCCGTCGCGGAGCGACGGCGCGCCCCGGCCGGTGTGGCGGGCGATGATCTCCGCGCAGATCGAGACGGCGGTCTCCTCGGGTGAGCGGGCGCCGATGTCGAGGCCGATGGGGGCCAGCACCCGGTCGAGGTCGGCGCCGGTGATGCCCACCTCGGCCAGGCGCTCCAGGCGCTTGGCGTGAGTCTTCCGGGAGCCCATCACGCCGATGTAGCCGACCCGGGTTTCGAGCGCGCCGGCGATGGCCGGCACGTCGAACTTGGGGTCGTGGGTCAGGATGCAGACCGCGTCGCGCGGGCCGAGGGACGGACCCCGTTCCGTGAAGATCGGACCCGGCCAGCTCACGACGATCTCGTCGGCCATCGGGAAGCGGCGCTTGGTGGCGAAGATCTCCCGGGCATCGCAGACGACCACGCGGTAGCCGAGCACCTTGGCCACCTTGGCCAGCGCGGCCGTGAAGTCCACCGCGCCGAAGATGAGCATCTGCGGTGGCGGCGCCCAGCTCTCGATGAAGATGCTCACGCTCTCGATGGCCGGGTGGTCCGGGTTGTTCTGCCCTTCGGTCCCGTAGTGGCGCACGCCGGTCCGGCCCGCCTCCAGCTCGGCCAGCGCGTCGCGGGCCACGACCCGGTCGAGCTCGGGATGGCCGAGGGAGCCGAGTGGCTCCTCGTCGGGCGAGACCAGCAGCTTGGCGCCGACGTGAGCCCCGTCGAGCACGGTCGCCAGCGCCACGGGCTGCTCGGCCCGGAGCCGGTCCCGCAGGAGCTCGTACAGCGACGCCGTCACCCGGTCACCAGGTGAGCGGTTCGATGAACAGGCGGATCGTCCCGCCGCAGGTCAAGCCCACGGCGAACGCCTCGTCGTCCGAGTAGCCGAAGCTGACCATCCGGCCGGGTCCGCCGGCCTCGAGGATGTCGAGCGCCTCGGTCACGACCGCGCCCTCGACACAGCCACCCGAGACGGATCCGGCGACCTCGGCGTCCTCGCTCACGGCCATGGCCGCCCCCGGATCACGTGGGCCCGATCCCTCGATGTTGACCACCCGGGCGATGGCCACGCGCTTGCCGGCGGCGCGCCACCGCTCGACGTCGTCCAGGATCTCCTTCACCGCGAGATCACCTCCGCGAGCTCCTCCAGTGCGACGACCGAATGGCCCTCCACGAAGTCGTCAACATACGGCAGTGCCGCGGCCATTCCCCGCGCCAGCGGCGCGTATCCGGGCGTCACCTTGAGGGGGTTCACCCACACGACGCGATGGGCGACGCGGCGGAGGCGGCCCATCTGCTCGGCCAGCACCTCGGGCTCGCCCCGGTCCCACCCGTCGGAGAGGATCACGACGATGGCACCCCGAGCCATGCCCCGCACGCCCCACCGGTCGTTGAACCGGCGGAGGCACTCGCCGAGCCGCGTCCCGCCGGACCAGTCGTGGACCTGTCCCGCGGCCCGGGCCAGGGCGCGGTCGGGGTCGCGGGAGCTGAGCTCACGGGTGACCCGGGTCAGCCGGGTGCCGAGCGCGAAGGCCTCGACCCGCTGGCGGCCGGCCACCGCCGCCTGGACGAAGCGCAGGAGCGCGCGGGCGTAGGGCTCCATGGAGCCGGAGACGTCGAGCAACAGGACGAGCCGCCGCAGCCGCTCGCCCGGTTCGCGAAAGCGCGGGCTGATCGGCTCGCCGCCCGCCCGCAGCGCGGCGTGGACGGTGCGGCGCAGGTCAGGCCGGCCCTGCCGCGGACGGTGGCCGACCTTGGTCTTGACCATGCGGCGGGACCGGCGGGGCGACCCGGCGAGGCGCAGGTCGGCCATCATTCGCTGCGCCTCGTGCAGCTCGTCGCGCGAGTAGGCGGCGAAGTCCTTGTGCCGGAGCGTCTCCACGGCCGAGAAGCGCAGGGTGATCGTCGGCTCGTCCGTTCCGGCGTCGCCGTCGTCCTGCTCGTCGTCGGCGTCCTCGGAGTCGAGCGCCAGCGTGACGTGCAGCACCTCCTCGGGCGGCGGCTCGGAGCCCGGCTGGCGCAGCTCCCAGAAGACCGCGAACGCCCGGTCGAAGAACGGCAGGTCCTCGGGACGGCGCACGAGCGTCGTGCGGGCCGTCCAGTAGACGGCGTCGCGGTCGTCGAGCCCGACCGCGGCGAGGCCCTCGCCGAAGGTCAGGACGTTGCCGATCGGGACCGACAGCCCGCCTCCCCGCAGGACGCGGGCAAACGCGACCGCCAGCTCCTCGGCCGCCGCGCCATCGTCACCGGCGCCGGGCGCGTCCGCGACGGCTCCCTCGCCGCCCGGCCAGGCCGCAGGATCGGCGGGATCCACCTCGTGCCGACCCGTCAGCTGGGCAGGAGGCCGCGCTCGAAGGCCTGCTTGACCAGGTCGGCCACGCCGTGCTGGCGCACCCGCTCCTGATCCTCGCGGTACTTGAGGACCGTGCCGAGCGTGGAGCTGACCGTGGCTTCGGACAGCTCGGTCGTGCCGAGGACGCCGAGCGCGGCGGCCCAGTCGATGGTCTCTGCCACCCCCGGCGGCTTGTACAGCTGCAGCCCCCGCATGGCCTCGACTGCGGCCGCGACCTGTCGGGCCAGCCCCTCCTGGATCTCCGGGACCCGCAGGCGGACGATGGCCACCTCCCGCTCGAAGCTCGGGTGCTCGACCCAGTGGTAGAGGCAGCGCCGCTTGAGCGCGTCGTGGACGTCGCGCGTGCGGTTGGAGGTGAGGATGACGAACGGCGGGCGCTCGGCGGTGAAGGTGCCGAGCTCGGGCACGGTGATCTGGAAGTCCGACAGCACCTCCAGCAGGAACGCCTCGAACTCGTCGTCGGCCCGGTCGACCTCGTCGATCAGGAGGATGGGCGATGGCCCGAGCGCCGGCGCGATGGCCTGGAGGAGCGCCCGCTTCACGAGGAAGCGCTCGTCGTAGAGCTCGAGCTCGAGTGCCGTCGTGCCGGCGCCGGCGGCCTCGCCGCTGGCCTCCGCCGCCCGGAGGTGGAGGAGCTGGCGGGCGTAGTCCCACTCGTACACCGCCTGGCCGACGTCGATGCCCTCGTAGCACTGCAGGCGGATCAGCTCGCCCCCGGTCCAGCGCGACAGCACCTTGGCGACCTCGGTCTTCCCCACGCCGGCCTCACCCTCCAGGAGAAGGGGTCGGCGCAGGCGCATGGCGAGGTAGACCGCGGTGGCCAGGCCCTCGTCGGGCAGGTAGCCGTGGCGCGAGAGCGCGTCGGCCACCTCGATCACGGCTGGCGGAGCGCTCACCGATCCCCGCTCCCGGCCGCGCTGGCCGCCTCGTTGCACGCCTCGTCCACGGTCACAGCGTAGAGGCGTACCTCGGTGATCACCCGGTCTGCCCGGTCACCGTTGCGGGGTGAGCGACTGCAGGTCGATCTGGTACGCCTCGTCGTAGTGGACGACGCCGACCGGCGACGAGCTGGACGTGGCGATGCGCGAGGTGCGCCGCACCACCAGGTCGGTGCCCTCCTGGTACCACGTGTCGATGACCTGGTGGTCGGTCGCGTCGCCATCGTCCTCGACGTCGGTCACGTGCACCGTTCGTTCCGTTGCGCCGCCAACGTCGACGCCCTCGACGCCGATCACCGTCCCGTGGTGGACGACGGTCTCCTCGGCGCCGGTGCACGTCGTGGTCCACGTCGCGCCGGCCGCGGACGCCCCCACCGGCCGGGGATCGCCCGAGCAGGCGTAGTCGTCGGTGTTGTCACCGCCGAAGAAGCGGTGGAAGCCGGTGAAGTGGACCATGCTCACCCCGGTGCCGTCGGGCGACAGGCACACGCTCGTCTCGTCCCAGCGCTCGACCGCGGCCACCCACCGCTCGGTCACGCCGCAGCTGCTCGCGGTCACGGTCAACGTGGTGGTGATCGGGTACTGGTGGCGAGCGCCGCCCAGCGCGTCGACCCCGTCGGAGCCGGTGGTGGTGTAGGTGTAGACGCCGGGAGCCGGCAGCTGGGCGGGCGGCGCCACGGAAGTGGGGACGGTGGTGGGGCTGGCCGTCGTCGATGGCAGCGTCGTCGACGCGGCCGCCGCCCGGTACTGGTTCACGGCGTCTTCGGCGGACACGGTGGTGGTGCGGCCGCCGTTGCCCAGCTTCAGCCACGCCACCAGCCCGCCCACGGCCACGAGCAGGAGGACGGCGGCGGCGATCGCCGCTACCCATCGGCGCACGCCCACAGTGTGCCGCTCGCGGGCCTCGGCGGTGCAGGATGGTGGTGTGACAGATGATGGACCGCGGATCGGCAGTGCCCAGTGGGTCGCCTCGTCGGTGGTGGTGTCGCCCGGGCGGTGGGCAGCCGTCGGGGCGTTCGTCTTCGTGATGGCCGTCACTCGCGGCATCACGCTGCCGCCGACGTTCGCGGTGTGCATCGCCGGCACGGTGATGTGGATCATCGGCCGGTACGAGCCCCCGCCCGGCCGGGCGGACGTCGGGCCGGTCGCGGTCGGCGGCCTCGTGCTGTGGGCGGCCGTCCTCGTCATCTTCTGCCTGTGGGAGCTGGCCGCGTTCCTGCTCGGCAACGACGACGCCCACCCGACCTTCAGCATGTTGACCGATCCCGTCCTCTCCTTCCCCCCGACCCGGGCACTGGCCGGCTTCGGCTGGCTCGCCTGGGGCTGGTACCTCCTC
>JBKPRL010000294.1:0-5001 GCA_046734535.1 bacterium
GCACGGCGACGGCGCGCCAGCGACCCCCGGGCGGCCGGGCGCCCCGCACGATCGCGGCCACGCCGGCCGCCTCCGCATCCGGGTCGGCGAAGGCGACGCCGCGCGGCGGATCCCCTTCGGGCCGGCTGGCCGCCGGAGCGCCTTGACTGCTCCCGGTCAGCACAGCGTGACCGAGGCCCACGATCTGGGGTGTCGAGCGGTGGCTCCGGCGCAGGTGCACGACGGTCGCGCCAGGGTGGTGGACGGTGAAGTCGTCGAGCCAGCGGCCGTCAGCACCGTTCCACCCGTAGATGGCCTGCTGGGGGTCGCCGACCACGCACAGGTCGGGCCGCCCACCACGCCAGGCCTCCAGGAGGGCCTGCTGCAGCGGGTTCACATCCTGGTACTCGTCGACGAACAGGTGGCGGTAGCGCCAGCGCACGGCGTCCGCGTAGGCGCCGTCGCGCGCCATCTCGGCGACGACCAGGGAGAGCAGGTCGTCGAAGTCGACCACCCGGCGATCCCGCTTCAGGACCTCGTACCGCTCGTAGAGGTTCGCGACCTCGACCGGGGCGAGCGTGGTGCGCCGCCCGGCTGCAGCGGCGGCACCGGCGTAGGCGGGCGGGCCGACCTGCCGGGCCCGCGCCCAGTCGATCTCACCCACGATCTCCTGCGCGGTGCCCGGCCGTGGTGGCCGGCGGAGGTCGCCGAGCGCTTCCTCGACGAGACGGAGCCGGGAGACGGCGAGCGCCGGCGCCCGTCGCCGCTGGTCCTCCCAGCGCTGCCGTAGGAGCCGGTAGGCCAGCCCGTGGAAGGTGCCGGCGGCCACCGCGTCGCGAGGCCCGAACGCCCGCAGCCGGCTGGCCAGCTCACCCGCGGCGCGTCGGGTGAAGGTGATGACCAGCACGTGGGCGGGGTCGGCCGACCCGTCTCGGATCCGTCGGGCGATGCGACGGGTGAGCACCCGGGTCTTGCCGGAGCCCGCCGGCGCGACGATGCAGAGCGGTGCACCGTTCGACAGGACGGCCGTCCGCTGCTCCGGATCGAGGTCGTCCAACAGTGGATCATGCGCCACCGGCACACGGTAGATGAGCGCGGTCCCGCGCTCCGGTGGTCACTACGCTCGCCAGCATGCCCTACCCGCCGGAGCTGCTGAACAGCCACGAGAGGATCGTGGTCGACAACCACCCGCACTGGTTGTACTTCCTCGAGCCGGCCCTGGGCGCCATCGCGGCGCTGTTCTTCCTCGCGGTCTTCGCCTTCAAGACGGACGGCTCGGTGCGGTCGGTCTTCGTCACCATCCTGTTGCTCGTCATCGTCGGCTTGGCGGTCTGGGCGCTGGTCCGGCTGATCAACTGGCGCTCGGTCGAGTTCGTCGTGACGACGGACCGGGTGATCTTCCGCTCCGGCGTCTTCGCCAAGCACGGCATCGAGATCCCGCTGGCGCGCGTCAACAACGTCAACTTCAGCCAGGGGATCCTCGAGCGACTGGTGGGGGCGGGCAACCTCATGATCGAGTCCGGTGGCGAGGACGGGCAGTCCCACTTCACCGACGTCCGTGAGCCGCAGCAGATCCAGCGCATCATCCATGAGCAGATCGAGCAGTACCGGCAGCGACGGATGAGCGATGCCGTGCCTCCGTCCCCGGCACCGATGGCCGACCGCTCGGCCCCTGGCCCGGGTCCCGTGAGCGTGGCCGACGAGATCGTCAAGCTGGAGACGCTGTACCAGAAGGGCACCATCACGCAGGCCCAGTTCGAGGCGCAGAAGCAGAAGCTGCTGGGTGGCTGAGCCGGCCGCGCCGCGGCGCGTCGTCAGCCTGGTCCCCTCGGTCACGGAGTCGCTGGTGGCCTGGTCGGTCCGCCCGGTCGCGGTGACCCGCTTCTGCGAGCACCCGGAGCTGACCGCCGTCGGCGGCACGAAGGATCCGGATCTCGCGGCGATCGTCGCACTGGCCCCCGACCTGGTCGTGGTCAACGACGAGGAGAACCGGCGTTCCGACGCCGACGCGCTGGCGGCGGCCGGGCTGCGGCTCCACGTGACGCACGTCGAGGCCGTCGACGACGTCGACCCGTGCCTCGACGCGCTGGCCGCGGCGGTCGGGGTCGAGCGGACGGCGGAGGAGCGGGAGGCGTTCGAGCGCCTGAGCTCTCTGCGTGCGGCGCCGCCGGCCGGCGGCGGCGTGCGGTCCGCCTTCGTCCCGATCTGGCGGCGGCCGTGGATGACGATGAACCGGCAGACCTACGGTGCGTCGGTCCTCGGCCGCCTCGGCCTGGTCGGCCTGTTCGACGACGCGGACGAGCGCTACCCGGTCGTCGCGCTCGAGCAGGTCGCGACGCGCCGTCCGGACGTCGTCCTGCTGCCCTCAGAGCCCTACCCGTTCCGGGAGCGCCATCGGGCCGACGTGGCCGGCTTGGCCGATGACGTGCGCTTCGTGGACGGCCAGGACCTGTTCTGGTGGGGCGTCCGGACGCCGGCCGCCATCGACCGGTTGCGTCAGTCGATCGACGCGTAGCCGGTGAACGCTGGCCCGCCCGTCGGCCCGCGGACGAGCCGCCGCACGCGGATGACGGCTCGGCGCTCGATCGGTCCGAAGACGTGGGGGAAGAGCACGCCGGCAGGGACGCCCGGCGGTGGCGCCGGCTCGGGCGCCTCCCAACGCACCAGTGCGGTGAGCAGCGACTCGTCGACGTCCCACACCACGAGGTCCTCGTCCCCATCCGGGTAGTAGGCGTTGGCGACGGCGAGCATGACCTCGTCCGACGGGCTGCAGTGGATGAAGCCGTCGGCCGCGTAGGCGGCCGGGAGGTAGTCGTCCTCGGCGCCCATCGTCTCCGACAGCCAGGCGGGAAGGAGGTGGAGGATCACGGCAGGCCCGCGTGGGGCACGTCGACGGTCGCGACGAGCACCTGCCCGGTGGGCTCTGCGGCCGCCAGCTCGGGCTGCTCCGTGCGGGCGGTCAGCAGGAACAGGTCGCGGCCCGCCGGGCCACCGAGCATGCAGGCGAAGCAGCGCTGGCCTGTCTCGATGACCTCGACGATCTCCCCCGGGCTGCCGTCACCGCCGGCGACGAGCACGCACTCGGCCGCGGCCGGGTTGGCCACCCACACCCGGCCCTCGGCGTCGAGGCAGATGCCGTCGGGCAGCACGCGATCGAACTGGGCCCACACCCGCTGGTTGGAGAGCGATCCGTCGGCCTCGACGTCGAAGGCACTCAACCGCCGCCCCATCGTCTCGGCCACGATCATCGTCGAGCCGTCCGGCGTGATCACCGCGCCGTTCGGGAACCGCAATCCTGGCGCGGCCTCGTGGACGCTGCCGTCGGGATCGACGCGGGCCAGCGTGGCCCGCGGCGGACCCGGCTCGCCCAGGGCAGCCCGTAACCCGTGCTCGGCCACGAAGCCGTCGAGGTCGAAGCCGAAGTTCCCGACGTAGGCCCGACCGTGCGCGTCCACGACCATGTCGTTGCAGTGGAACGTCGCGATGGCCGACAGATCGGCGTGCTCGACCAGGCCGTCCGCCTCGAGCCGCAGGACCTTCCTGTCCACCATCGAGACGACCAGCATGCGGCCGTCCGGCAGCCATCCCAACCCGGACGGCCGCCCGGGCACCTCCACGACCGTCGTCACCTCGCCGTCGATCGTCACGGTCTTGACGGCGTGGTCGTAGAAGTCCGACAGGTAGAGCCGGTCGTCGTGCCAGCGCGGGCCCTCACCGAAGTGCAGGCCGTCGAGCAGCAGTCGAGGCGGTCCTGTCGTCATCGTCCGTCCCCCGGGCCGGCTCGCGGTCCGAGGGACGTTACCGGTCGCACTGCGCGCGGTTGAACCGGAGCCGGTCAACCGGGCGTGAGCCACTGCTCGGCGGCGTCGGCCGAGAGCGGCCCGACGGGCGCCGGCCAACTATCGCCGTGTGACGCGCCGCCCTCGGCTCGCGCGGGCCGAAGTGTGAGCCGAACGCGCTGTCAGCGGCGCGCTGAGCTCAGAGATCGGAGGTGGCCTCGTCTGTCACCGGGCCGTTCACACGGGTGGCACGCCGTTGTGGCGCTCCGTGAAGGTGCGCGACTTGCCGAGGGCGAGCCCGATGCGGGCCACCAGCTCGCGGCGCAGGTCCTCCGGCGGCACGACGGCGTCGATGACGAGGTCGCTGGCTAGGCGGAGCAGGTCGACGTCCTCCTCGTAGGCGCGGCGCTGCTCGTCGACGTAGGCCGCGCGCTGCTCGGGGTCGTCGATGGCCTGGATCCGGTTGTAGAACACCGCGTTCACCGCAGCCTCCGGTCCCATGACGGCGATCTGGGCCGAGGGCAGGGCCAGGCAGGCGTCCGGCGCGAAGGCCGGTCCGCACATGGCGTACAGGCCGGCGCCGTACGCCTTGCGGACGATCACGCTCACCTTCGGGACGGTCGCCTCGCTGACCGCGGTGATCATCTTGGCGCCGTGGCGGATGATGCCCTCCCGCTCGACCTGGGAGCCGATCATGAAGCCAGGCACATCGGCCAGGAAGACGAGGGGGACATTGAAGGCGTTGCTCAGCCAGATGAAGCGGGCGGCCTTGTCGGCCGAGTCGCCGAACAGGACGCCGCCCTTGACGGCCGGGTTGCTGGCCACGATGCCGACGCTGTTGCCCTCCAGCCGCCCGAAGCCCACGATCAGCTCGGGGGCGAAGAGGGGCTTGATCTCGAAGAAGCTGCCCTCGTCCACCAGGCCGTCGACGACCGTGTGCATGTCGTAGCCCCGCCGCTCGTCGTCGGGGATCATGGCCGCCGACGCGGGGCGGGCCGGCGGTTCCCAACCGGCGACGGCCGGTGGATCCTCCCGGAAGCAGCGAGGCAGGTACGAGAGGTACAGGCGGGCCAGCTCGATGGCCTCGGCGTCCGACGACACCAGGTTGTCGCCGCAGCCGGACACGGTGGCGTGCATCCGGGCGCCGCCCATCTCCTCCAGCGTGACCGTCTCGCCGATCACCTCCTCCGCCATGCGGGGCGAGCCGAGGTACATGGACGCGTTGCCCTCGACCATGAGGACC
>JBKPRL010000295.1:0-6338 GCA_046734535.1 bacterium
GCGCGAGGGTGAGAAGCGCCCCGAAGACCGCCCAGCCCGCCAGCACCGCCACCGGGCCCACGACGCGCGCGCCGTCGAAGAACAACGCCGACCGGGCGAGGTCGACGCTCGCTCCCGGCGGCAGCACGCCGCCGATCGCACGCCAGAAGCCAGGCAGCAACGGACGGGCGAACGGTCCGCCCGAGGCGGCGTTGCCCAGGATCACGAAGACCAGGATCACCAGCGCGGTACCGGCCGGACCCGCTGCGGCCTGGATCCCGGCGGTGGCGGCGGCGCCGGCGAAGATCGTCAGCGCCGCGATCGCCGACAAGGCGACGACGTGGCCTGAGAAGACGCCGAAGCATGCGCGCAGGAGCAGCACGCTGAGGATCCCGGCGACGACGCTGAAGCCGGCGAGCGCGCCGATCCTCGCCGCCGCTCGCTGCCGGCTGCGGCTCCTCGGGTTCCCGATCATCCCGATCAGCGTCGACCCGATGTACCCGCCGAACATCCACGCGATGGTCCCGTAGAACGCCGCCGTGCCGTTGGCGTCCGACACGGGCAGCGGCTTGACGTCCGTCACCCGGACCGCCGGCCGGCCCGCAGCGGCGGCGAGGCGGTCGAAGGTCACCTCGAGCGCGACGGCCGTCGCCCGATTGGCCGCCGAGGCGACGAACAGGCGATTCGTGGTCGCGTCGTACATGCCGTAGACCTGGCGGTCGTCGATCTGCCCGAGGCCGTCCGCACGCGAAGCGACCGCTCGAGCGTCGAGCGGGTCGCCGGGTAGGCGGTCGAGCCGCGCCACCGACGCCGGCGGCCCGACGACGGCCAGCGGGACCTGGTGGGCGTCGGATCGTGAAACGCGCCGACGTAGGAGAACGCGAACGCGAGCATCAACACCAGCGCCGGGACGAGCACCAGCGTGACCGCTCGCGGGGTCGGTGCCACGCCGGTGACCGCCGGCCGCGCAGCGCGCCGCCCGGAGGCCCCTTTCCGGCGAACCGGCTGCGACGCTGTCCAGTGCGAAGCGCTCAGCGGGCGTCATGCCGGTCAGAGTCGAATCTGGAGCGCACCGCCGACCTCACGCACCGCATGCAGTGCCAACGGCTTGGTGGCCGGGCCGTTCAGCACGACACCGGTCGTGACGTCGAACCGGGAGCCGTGGCACTGGCACATGAGCGTCGTGCCGGTGAGCAGCCCGCCGGAGAGCGGGCACGCGCGCTCGCCGCACGTGCACAGGTCGTCGAATGCGTGCAGGCGGCCGTCGACGCGAGCGACGGCGATGCGTCGCTTGACGTCATCGAGGTAGTAGGGGACGACGTGGTCGTCGGCGACCGCGTCGGCCGGACCTACGGCGCGGAAGGCATCGGCGCCCAGCTCGGTCATCGGGCTGCTCAAGCGCACGACGCCCAGCATCCCGCGCGCCTGGTCGAAGTACCCACGTCATGGTCGAAGCTGGCCATCAGCTGCCTTCCTCCTCGTCGGGCCCCGTTCGGTTCCGATCACGGTGGCGCCTGGCGCGACCCGTCGCGCCCGTGGCGCCTGTGGGCGCGTACACGGGCCGACCCCGTGCACACCGTGCGGCGCCGCGGAACGGCCGGTCCTGTGGCGCAGTGGATCGTTGCCACGTTTCTCGCTTTGCGTTGGCCGTCGCAAGCGTCATCCGGCGGCCCAGAACGAGCAGTGGTGGGCCGCGGCGAAGCCGGCGTCGACTCGTGGCTGCGGCGTCGTGAGCGACAGCACCTCCTCATGGCCGTTGAACGACGGCCAGGGAACGGCTGCCGACGCCGGATCACCATTGGCGGCGAAGCCCGCCCACGCCGCCCGCATGCTCGCCGCGAGCGCCTCCTGCGTCGGGTTCAGTGTCGCCGGGAAGGGCGCGTTGGGCTGGTCGAAGAGGTACTGGATCTCCGACGAGTGGGTGGCGATCGGCGGCAGGCTCGGTCCGGCGAAGAGCTGGGGCGCGGTGTCGTCGTCGAACTCGTAGGCGAACGTCGGCGCCCGTCGCGCCGTCCAGCGGTCGACCTGCAGCGCCGGGCACGCGAAGTTCGCATCGGAGACCAGGACGCTGAGGGCCAGGATCGGAGCCGGATAGGCGCTGAGCGGATACTCGACCGCGATCGCCGCAGCCCGGCCGGCGGAGACGCCGAGCACGGAGGCGATCACGCTCTCGTAGGTCTCAGGAGTCGGCGCGGGCGCTGGGACGAACCTGCCGCCGCTCACCGCCACGTGCAGGCCGGCGACGAAGATCCACTCCTCGTTGTGGTTGACGCCGTCAAGGACGGGCACGTGGTCGAAGTGGCCGGCGGCGAGCGCCGCGCCGATCGGCTCCGTCAGCACCTTCCCGTCGACGACGCCCGGGATGGCCGCGTCGGGGAACGCGCTGACAAGCGTGTCGGCCGGTGCATGGCGCAGGCAATCGGCGGTCTGATCCGGGCAGCCCACCTGCTCGGCGAACGTCGCACCGAAGGCCTCCGCCTCGGCAAGCGGGTTCTGGTTGAGCGCGAACGCACCGCTCTGCACGATCGCCCGCTTGAACAGGCCCCGCGAGCCGGTCGAGACCAGGTGGGCGAGCACCGAGACGCCGCCCGCCGACTGGCCCGCGATCGTCACGTTGTGCGGGTCGCCGCCGAACCGCGCGATGCCGTGCCTGACCCAGCGCAGCGCGGCCTGCTGGTCCATCAACCCGTAGTTGCCCGACGCGCCGCCGGGCCGCGAGGCCAGCGCCGGGTGCGCGAGGAAGCCGAACACGCCCAGCCGGTAGTTGATCGTGACGACCACGACGCCGTCTGCCGCGAGCTTGGCGGCGTCGTAGTTGCGGGCGCCGTCCTGGGTGAACCCGCCGCCGTGGATCCACACCACGACCGGCCGTCTCGCGCCTTGGCGCAGCGTCGGCGTCGAGACGTTCACGTACAGGCAGTCCTCGGACTGGGGGCCCGGCGGCACGAACAGGTTGAGCTTCTGCGGACAGCTGGGCGCGTAGCCGGTCGCGTCGCGGATGCCGCGCCACGACACCGGCGGCCGCGGGGCGCGCCAGCGCAGGTCGCCGATGGGCGGTGCGGCGTAGGGAAGCCCGCGAAACGCATAGCCGCCGGCGACGGCGACACCGCGGACAGCGCCGTCCCGAGTGATCACCCTCGGGCCGTCACCCGAGGCCGAAGGAGCGTCGGCCTCGGCGACGCCGGGCATGGCGATCGTCAACGCGACGCACAGGGCTGCGAGCGATACGCGCCCTTGGTGGGACGGACTCATGTCGGCAGCTCCTTCGCCTCGGGATCGCTGGCTGCCACGGTGTCGCGCCGCCTCGGCCGTCGCGCCCGTGCGATCCCTGGTCCATCGCCCGGGGCTCACGGGGTCGATGCGCGGATGCGGCCGGTTCGTCCAGTGGCGCGAAGCGTCGCAACGGGAGTGACCCTCGACCGCGACGGCATCGACCCGTGCGGGCGAACCCGGGCAGTCACGGGCGCGAGACGCGATCCAGGAGATCAGGCTACGGCGCTGTCACCGACGTGAGGATCCCCATGAGCACCACCCGCGAAGACCTGCCCGCGCCCTTCGACACGCTGACCGTCCGGCGGGAGGCGGCCGTGCTGTTCTGCGACATCGGGGCTCCGTCGATGAACCTCCTCGGGCCGGAGCTGGTCCGCGATCTCGTCACGCTCCTGCAACACGCCGAAGCCGACGACGCCGTGCAGGTGCTCGTCTTCCGCAGCGCCGATCCCGAGTACTTCATCGCGCACGTCGACCTGACGCGCGTCGCCGAATACCGCGCAGAAGCGGCGAAGCTGACCGGCGAGGCGTCGCTCGCCCTCCTCTTCCGCCACATCGCCGCTGGCCGGCTGGTGACCATCGCCCAGATCGAAGGACGCGTCCGCGCCGCAGGCAGCGAGTTCGTGCTGGCGTGCGACATGCGCTTCGCGGCACGCGAGACAGCGATCTTCTCGCAGTTCGAGCCGGCCTTCGGACTGCTGCCCGGCGGCGGCGCCGCCCAGCACCTCACGCGGCTGATGGGCCGCGCACGCGCGCTCGAGGTGCTGCTGAGCGCTGAGGACTACGACGCGGATCTGGCCGAACGCTACGGCTGGATCAACCGGGCCTTGCCCGCCGACGAGCTGGGGGAGTTCGTCCGCGCGCTCGCGCATCGGATCGCCGCGTTCCCGGCCGCCGGCCGGCTCGTGGTCAAAGACCGCGTCAACGCGATCTCGCTGCCGCCGGTCGAGGACTTCCGCCGTGACTCGGACCTGTTCGGCGAGGGCGTGCGTGCGCCGGCGACCCAGGACCGGATCGACGCCGCGATGCGGCGCGGGCTGCAGACGCGCGACGCCGAGCTGGCGCTCGCGGCGATGCTGGGCGAGCACTGAGGAGCAAGGACGCCATCGGGCGCGGGTGTCTCCGAGCCGGAGGGCGCCGTCGCACGGAGCTCGTCGCGCGCCCGCCGGCGTCACGGGCCTGGCCGTGACCGACCAGGGACCGGACCCGGGCTTCGCCGGGCGCGAGTCCCCGCCCGTCGCACGAGTCTTTCCCCATGTCCGCTGACACCACCACCACGCCGCTCGGCCGGGAGCCCGCGCTGGTCGGCCAGACCGTCGTCCTGATCGGCGGCAGCGCCGGCATCGGCCTCGAGACGGCGCGGCTGGCCCGCCGCGAGGGCGCCGACGTGATCCTCGTCGGGCGCGACCCCGAGCGCCTCGACCAGGCGGCAGGCGACGTCGACGCGCGCCGCACCGCGGCCCTCGATGCCACCGACCCGACCGCGCTGAAGGACTTCTTCGGCGGCCTGTCCGGCTCGATCGACCACATCCTCGTGACCGCCGGCGGTCCGCACTACGTGCCGATGCTCGAGATGACCGCCGATCAGGTCCGCGAGACGCTCAGCGACCATGTGGTCATGGCGCTCGAGGTCGCGCGCAACGCCCGGCCGGCGATGCGCGCCGGCGGCTCGCTGGTGCTCATGGGCGGCACCGGCGGGCGCAAGATCAGCCGCGAGCTGGGCCTGTTCTCCGCGGCGACCGCGGTGCTGCCGCCGTTCACGGCGGCGCTCGCGCTGCAGCTGGCGCCGATCCGCGTCAACCTCATCGCGGCCGGCTTCGTCGACACGCCGTTGTCGGCCTCGCTGCTGGGCGACCAGCTCGAAGCGCGCCGCGAGCAGCTCCGCTCGACGCTTCCGATCGGCCGCGTCGTCGGCCCCGCCGACGTCGCCGCCCTCGCCGTCCACCTCATGGCCAACCGCGCCGTGACCGGAGCCACCTATGACATCGATGGGGGGCAGCAGTTCGTCGCCTGAACGGATCGGCGGCCGCGCCGACCCGCGAGCAGACCAGGGCACCCACGGGCGCGACGCCGGCGCGCCGACACGAGAGTCGCGTCATCCACTGCCTCGAGAGGAGATCGCCATGAACTCGGCCGATGCGTTGACCACCCTGGTGTCGGACGGCCCGGCCGATCTTCATGAGGGGTACGCCGACGTCGGCGACGACGTGCGGCTGCATTACGTCGAGGCCGGCGACGGGCCGTTGGTCGTCCTGCTGCACGGCTTCCCGGAGTTCTGGTACGGCTGGCGGCTGCAGATCGCGCCGCTGGCGGCGGCCGGCTTCCGCGTGGTCGCGCCCGATCTGCGCGGCTACAACCTGTCGTCGAAGCCCGATGGCGGCGCGGCGTACACCGCCGGCAAGCTGGCCGACGACGTGCGCGAGCTCATCCACGAACGCGGTGCCCAGTCCGCGCTGCTGGTCGGTCACGACTGGGGCGGAACCGCCGCCTGGATGGCGGCGATGAACCACCCCGACGTCGTCGATCGCCTGGTCATCCTCAACGCGGCCCATCCGCGCAAGCTCAACGAGGGACTGCGCCACCCCAGCCAGCTGGCGCGGTCCTGGTACTTCTTCTACTTCGCGCTCCCGGACCTGCCCGAGCACCACGTGCGCGCCAAGGACTGGGAGTTCTTCCAGCACTTCCTCCGCGACGCCCAGCCGCCGTACACCGACCAGGAGATCGAGCGCTACGTCGAGGCGTGGTCGCAGCCCGGCGCGGCGACCGCGATGATCGACTACTACCGCGCCGCGGTGCGACCGCCGAAGGGCACCAAGACCGAGCTCCAGCCGATCTCCGCGCCCACCCTGGTCATCTGGGGCCAGAAGGACCGCTACCTCGGCCCGGACCTCGCCGAGCCACACCGCGAGGACGTCCCCAACCTCGACCGCGTCGAGCGCCTGCCCGACGCGTCGCATTGGGTCCACCACGACGAGGCCGAGCGCGTCACACAGCTGCTCATCGACTTCTTCGCCCCCGCCCGCGCAACCTAACCCCGCCGAACGGCCTATTAGCAGTGGCCAGCGCTTTGCGGGAAGCAGCAGCGCCCC
>JBKPRL010000296.1:0-9539 GCA_046734535.1 bacterium
GAGGCCAGCTCAGCCATCCACGACCTCGAGGCGCACCCGCTTGTTCCCCTTGCCCTTGTTCTCGGTCTTCGTGACCCGGATCCGGCCGACCTCGCCGGTGGTGCGCACGTGGGTCCCGCCATCGGCCTGCTTGTCGAGGCCGACGATGTCGACGACCCGGATCTCCTTCACCGACTCCGGGATCATGTTCACCTTCGTCCGAATGAGGTTCTCGTCCTCGACGGCCACGTCGCGGGCGAGGAACTCGATCTCGATGGGCCGGTCGGCGGCCAGCTCGGTGTTGACCAGCTCCTCCACCCGCGGTCCGAAGCCCTCGGGCAGGGGGTCGAACTCGAAGTCCATCCGGGCCGTGAGTGGTTCCATGTTGCCTCCCGTCACCGGGACCCTCCACTCGTTCCAGATCACCCCGCAGAGCACGTGCAGGGCGGAGTGGGTGCGCATCAGCGCGTGCCGCCGCTCCCAGTCCACGGTGCCGCGGACGGCGGCGCCGAGCGCGGGCGCTGGACCGCCGTCCAGGGTGTGCCAGACCAGGTCGCCGTCCTTGCGGACATCGGTGACCGCGAACCCGTCGAGCGTGCCGGTGTCGTGGGGCTGCCCGCCGCCGGTCGGGTAGAAGGCCGTGCGGTCGAGGGCGACGTCGTCGTCCTTGCGGTCGACGACGACGGCGTCGAAATCACGCAGATAGGCGTCACGGAGGTAGAGCAGCTCGGTGGCCATGGCCCGATTCTGCCCCTGATCGGTGCCCGATCCGATCCGCGGGCCGGCCGGTCGCCCATCTACACTCCCGCCCGATGCGGGGAGCCGGCCGGTGGCGGGCCGTTGCGGCCGGGACCCTGCTCGTGGCCGTCGCCTCCTGTTCGGGCAGTGGCGACGGCAGCGTGCCGACCACATCCGCGCTGCCGAGCGAGGACACGAACCCGATCGTGCGGCGCAACGTCGACGGCATGCTCCGGATCGGGGTCTGGCTGCCGACGTCCGGTCCGGCCGCGGCGCTCGGCAGCCCGCTCGCCGCCGGGGTCGAGCTGGCAGTGCGGGAGATCAACGAGGCCGGTGGCGTCAACGGCCGGATGGTGCAGGTCGCGAGCCACGACGAAGGAGGCGACCCCGCCACCGCGTACCAAGCGCTGCGCGAGCTGCTCGAGCAGGACCAGGTGGACGTCATCGTCGGGCCGTCGTCATCCCGCGTGGCACTGGGCGCCATCGACACCCTCGCCGCGGCCCACGTCGTCGACTGCTCGCCGACGACGTCGGCCCTCGACCTCGGCGGGCGACGTGACAACGGCTTCTTCGTGCGCACCATCGGCTCCGAGGCGCTGGAGGCGGTGGCTCTGACCCGCGCCATGATCGCCACCGGGCGCACCGCGTTCGTCGTGCTCTACCCCGACGACGACTACGGCCTGGCCTTCGCCACCGAGGTGCAGCGGTCGTTCCGCCGGCTGCGCGAGGCGGTCAAGCTCGTCCCGTACGACCCGACCCTCGAGCACTTCAACGCCCCCGCTGAGCAGGCGCTGTCCGACAAGGTCGGCGCCATCGGGGTGGTCGGTACCGGCCAGACGGGCGCGAACGTCATCGCCGCGCTCGAGCAGAACGGGGTCAACCCGCTGCGGACCTCCGTGTTCGTGACCGACGGCCTCCGCACCGACGACCTGGGGACCATGATCGACCCCCGCCGGCCCGCAGCCTCCGCCGGCATCCAGGGGGTGTCGCCCATGGCGGCCCCGGTCCTCTCCTCCTTCGAGGCCGCCTTCGCCGTCTCGTCACCGGGCACCCCTGTCGGGTATGCCGGCTACGCCTACGACTGCGTCAACCTGATGGCGCTCGCCGCGGTCGCCGCCGGCAGCGACGACGGCGACGCCATCCAGGCGCAGCTGGCCGGGGTGAGCTCGGGCGGGTTGCGCTGCCAGGGGTTCCAGGCCTGCGCCAGCCAGCTCCGCCGCGGTCAGAACATCGACCTCGAGGGCGCCTCGGGTGACTTGGACCTGCAGGACGACGGCGACGTCGAGACGGCCTGGTACGACCTGTTCGAGTTCGACGCCGACGGGCACGACGTCACGCAGCGCACCGTGCTGGCCCAGGCCGACTCCGCGGCGCCGCCGTGACTCAGGTGCCGGCGAGCAAGTCGTCGAGCGAGGTGACCATCCCCGCGTAGAACGGGCCGAACTCGGCGTAGATGGCCGAGGCCCGGTCGTAGCGCATCGTGTAGACGACCTCCTTCAGGTCGTCCGGGCGGACGGCGAAGAGCGTCACGCCCCACTCGTGGTCGTCGAGCCCGGTCGACCCGGTCACGACCTGGAGCACCCGGCCGGCGAAGGTCCGTCCGGAGGCGCCGTGCTCACGCATCAGCGCGTTGCGCTCGTCGTAGGGCAGCGTGAACCAGTTCTGCTGCACCTCGCGGCGTTTGGACATCGGGTAGAAGCAGAAGGCCGGCTTGCCCTCCGGCGGCAGCCGGGGGTGCAGACGAGCCTCGATCATCTGCTCGGGCATGCCCTTCGCGTACTCGGACACCTCCGTCAGCGAGACGTAGGAGTCGACCACGGTCAGCCCGGCCGCCTGCAGCGCGGTCTGGAAGCGCCGCAGCTGGCGGAGGTCGGGCCCCAGCGCCATGAACGCCAGGTCCGCCTTGTGCCCGAGGATGGCGACGGGCACGACCTGGTGACCGGCCTCGACCGTCTCCTTCACCGCCGCGCGCACGGCCTCGCCGTCCAGCAGCGGGCCGGGTTGGCAGAAGAGGTGCACGACACCCCACCCCACGGACGGCGACACGGGTTCGGTCATGGTTCCAGGCTACGGGCCGCCGAGGCGGGCCCTTGGCCTCGATTCCTCGGCGCCGCCCCGGCTACTTCTCGCCGCTGCCCCGCCGACGGGGCACGCCCGGGTTCGGTGGCGCCCACCCGATGCCCTCGCGCGCCCGCGTCGCGACCACTGGCAGCGCCCGGTTGGGCTTGGCCTGGGTCTGGTGGGCCTCGATGGTGCTCAAGTGGTAGGCCTCGTACGACAGCAGGAAGTCGTCCGTGTGGTACACCCACCCATCGAGCGTCGGTCCGGGTGTCCCCCGGAAGATGGCGTCGATGTCGTCTCCGGTGATCGTCTTGTGGGTCTCCAGCGCGTGGGCGATGGCCAGCACGAAGCGGCGGTTCTCGTGCAGCATCTCCTCGGTCTCGGCCATGAGCTCCTGGAGGCGACCCTCGATCTGGTGACCGAAGGCGGTCTCCAACAGGTTGCGGTCCGTGCCGTCCTCGGGCCGGGAGCTGACGCCGCCCCGCTGGGCCTTGGTCACCGCGTGCGAAGCGATGGTCGGACCCATGCCCCAGTAGGCCTGGCTCTCCATCACGATCCGGGTGGCGCTGTAGAGGTCACCACCGACGCCGGCCGAGTTGTCGCCCTCGAACAGCATCCGCTCGCCCGCCAGTGAAGCGAGGAACGTCTTCACGTTGATGTCGAAGCCGGTGCGCCACTCGCTGAACCGCTCCTCCAAGGGCATCGGCGCGACGAACCCACCGGTGCCACCCCTCCGCTCGATGGTGGCCACGTCGATGGTCGAGCGCTTCTGCAGGCGGTACATCGCGACCGCGTGACAGGCCTCGTGGACGGCGACCTGGTGGCGCTCGAGATCGCCGTAGGTCCAGTCGTCCGGCATGCCGTGCGTCTTCAGGTGCTTGGCCTTCAGCATGTCGGCCCACGTGATGGTGTCACGGCCATCGCGCATGGCGATGATCAGCGCCTCGTTGACGATGTCCTTGATGATGGCGCCGGTGGCGTAGGGCGAGATCACGGCCAAGCGGCTGATCTGGGGCTCCGTCAGCTCGTGCTTCACCTTGTCCAGGTAGCCCTCGTACGTGCGCCGGCGCCCGTCCACGTGCGGGTAGCCGACCTTGTAGATGCGGTCGAGACGGCCAGGCCGGAGCAGAGCGTCGTCGAGCACGTCCGGCCGGTTGGTGGCCATGATGTGGAGGATCCGGTACTTCGGCGGTGGCTTCGGCTTCATGCAGAGGAACGACCGCAGCCGGCGGCTGAAGAACCCGCGGGGCTTCTTGAGGCCGGACATCTCGGTGAGGAGGGCCTGCAGCGCGCCCATGCCGCCGCCACCCATGCCCATCCCGCCCATGATGATGCCCCGCTTCTTCGGCTTCTGGTCGTCGCCGTCGCTGCGGGCGCCGGCCGCCGAAGGGGGGCCGGAGAGGCCGTGCCAGATGATCGAGAGGGTCTGGTCGTCGACGTAGTGCGCGCCGTTGCAGGTGTGCAGGGCCGCCGCGGCCTCCTGCTCGCGGCGGGTGTCGAACTGGCCGCCGGAGGCCGACGCGCCACGGTTGCCGAGCACGTCCGCCTCGTCGAAGAAGACGACCACACCGCCGTAGCGCAGCGCCTGCTTGCGCAGCTTCCGGTAGAGCCACTTGATCTTCATCGGTGCGACGCCGATGAACGTCTGCACGAACGCTGACGGGTCCACGAACACGTAGGGCTTGCCCGTCTCGCCGGCCACCGCCTCGGCCATCAGCGTCTTGCCCGTGCCAGGAGGGCCCCACAGCAGGATGCCGCTCGGCACGTAGCCGCCCTTGGCCTCGATCTCGGCCGGCTTCTCCAGGAAGTCGATGTTCTCCTGCACCTTGTGCAGCACCGGATCCTGACCCCAGACGTCGCGGAAGCGGGTCTTGATCTCGCCCGCCTTGTAGGTCTCGATGCCGCCGATCATGAAGATGCCGAAGAAGATCACCAGGCTGAACAGGCCGTACATGGCCGTCACGATCAAGGTGAAGAACAGCGGGAGCCCGAGGACCGGGTTCACGAAGAGGATGTCGAAGAACCGCCCGGGGGCCTCGGCGATCGCCTCCCAGAACGTCGTCCCCCACTTCCACGCCAGCACCAGCCCGGCGATGATCGTGAAGACGACCCACTTGAAGGTGCGGTTCAGGCGGTAGCGACGCCACGGGTTGACCTTGTCCATCCGCCGGTTCCAGGCGCCCCAGACGTGGTTCTCCCAGAACTGGTTGTAGCCAGCCGAGTGCTCGCAGATGAGGTAGTGGAGCTGGCGGAGGACCTCGAGGAAGAAGATGCCGACGAGCCACCACTTGGCCCGCACCTGGTCCTGCAGCGCCTCCCAGTACGACATGATCGGGATCTTCGAGTGCAGGTACGCGGCGGCGAGCCCGATGAACAGGGCGATCAGGACGAGCACCTTGACGCGATCGCCGAACATCATCCGCATGCGCGTCATCGGCTCGCCGTGCTCGGGCGCCGGCTCGTGCACGACCTGTGGCGGAGGGGGCGGGGGCGGGAGGGTCATGCTCATCGCTGCTCTCCTGTCGCTCGTCGACCTGTCACCGCTCCGACCGGTCGCTCACTCCTGCTCATCGTACGACCTTCCACGAGGTGGCGATCTGGCTGATGGCGTTCTGGTTGTCCTTGAAGCACTCGGAGGTGCACCCGATCCGCAAGACGTAGAAGCGGTTGCGACTCTGGTCGAACAGCGTCGTGGCGTCCACCGTCTGCCACGGGTCGCCCTCGTTGTGGAGGTTGTAGACGACCCGGCTGCCCTGCAGACCGTCCCGGGCGATCGGGGTGTAGGAGACGATCTCGACCAGGTCCTTCACGTCGTCCGGCACGCCGAGTGGGTCGATGCCCAGCACCGTGCTACGCGCCGTCGAGAGCGACAGCTCCTGGTTGAACGAGCCTTGGACGTTGTAGATCTGCAGCTGTCCCACGGGCTTGTCGACGGAGGCGGGCGGCAACGCGTCGATGGCGGTGGTGTGCTTGACGCTCGGCTTCGTGCTGGCGTCGAAGGCGACGTGCCAGATGGTCTCGACGCTGTCCGGCAGCGCGGCGGGTCGGACGCCGTCGCCGTTCACGTTGAACACCTTCCACGCGGAGGGCACGCGGATGTAGGTGTTCTCCTTGCCGTTGTCGATGTACGTGTACTTGTTCGCCCCACACGAGGCGAGCACCACCGCGAGCGCGAGTCCAAGTCCCGCCGTGGGGACGGCTCGGCGGCGCGTCACCCCTGACCAGAACCGCATCGCACCATTATCGGTCCTGATCACCCGGTTGGATTCCGCGGAAGCAGGATTTCTGGTCCCCGATCGGTGACACATCCCTGGACCATCCTGTTGGGGTGCGCGACCGACGGTTCGTCCTCCTGCCTCGAACGGGGCTCCGGGCCGCGGCGCGCGAGCGACCACCCGCCGCGGTGCTCCCGCCCGACAGCCCACTCGTCGTGGTCGACATGGTCGGCGACGCCGCGCTCGTCGAGGTGCCGAGCGGTGCCGGCGGCGCGCTGCGCGGGCTGGGGACCGAGGTCCGCGTGGCCCCGATGGTCCGGTACCAGCTGGCGTTGGTCCGGCCGGAGGTCTTGACGCGGCCGTCCGGCGCGCTGACCGCGGGCGTCCTCGACGTGGCCGTCGTGTCCGCCTCGGACGGTCAGCCGTTGGCGGGTGCGACGGTGCTGGCCTTCACCGACTACGCGGCCCGCATGGGTTCCTACGGTCGCAGCCGCAAGGACGGCACCTTGCGGCTGGCCATCGGCTCGGCGCCGCTCGTCGAGCGGGTGTACGTGCTGGGAGCCCTCGGCCACTGGAGCCTGCTGCGAAGACGGGTCGACCCCGGTCGGCCGCTGCGGCTCGCCCTCCATCCGTTCGACCACCGCCAGCCCGACGGGCGCGGGTACCGCGTCGGCACGCCCCGGCTGACGGCCGGGCACGGCGTGCGTGTCGGGCTGGTCGACACCGGCGTGGCGCGCGACCATCCCGACGTCGTCGTGGCCGCCGGCCGGAACTGCGTGACCGGCGAGGATCCGGCCGACTACGGCCCGAACGGCCACGAGCACGGCACGCACGTCGCGGGCATCGTCGCCGGGCGTGGGCGGGCTCCCAGCGGGCGGCGGGGAGTCGCGCCCGGCGCAGAGCTGCGCAGCTACCGGGCCTTCGGCCAGGGGCACGGCGAGGCCACGAGCTTCGCCATCGCCAAGGCGCTCGACGCCGCGGTGCAGGACGGCTGCGACGTCGTCAACCTGAGTCTCGGCGGCGGCGGTGCCGACCCGGTCGTGCGAGCCGCAGTCGAGGAGGCCCAGGAGGCCGGAGTCGTGGTGGTGGCCGCAGCGGGCAACGACGGCCGGGGCCCGGTGGCCTTCCCGGCCGATCTGCCCGACGTCGTCGCCGTCTCCGCGCTGGGACGGACGGGGACCTTTCCGCGGACGGCCGGGGGAGCGGCCGAGCGGCGAGGTCCGTACGGGCGCGACGGCGCGGACTTCGTGGCCGCGTTCTCCAACGTCGGCGCCATCGACGTCACCGCCCCCGGCGTGGGCATCGTGTCCACCGTGCCCGGCGGCTACCTGGACCTCGACGGCACCTCCATGGCCTGCCCGTTCGTCACCGGCATCCTGGCCCGGACGCTGAGCAGCAGCCGCCGGCTGCGATCCCTGCCCCGCAGCCCGGAGCGGGCGGCCCGGCTGCTGGCCGTCCTGCATCGCCGAGCCCGGTCGCTAGGCTTTCCCTCGTCGCTCGAAGGAGATGGGCTGGCTCGGTGAGGTCGATGGGATGACGCGCTACGTGCTCCGGTACCGGGGTCCCGGGCGCGCCCCGGTGGGCGAGGTGGCCCACATCGAACGGTCGCTGCGCGTCGTCGACCGCGCGCCCGGCATGCTCCTCGTCGAGGGCAGCGCGCCCGGCATCCGCCAGGTCATGGCCGGCCTTCCGGCCTGGGTGGCCGCGGAGGAGGCGACCATCCCGGTCCCCGCCACCCACCCGACGCTCCACCACCACGTCTGATCCGGCCGCCGAGCCGGCTGGAGCAGCCGTCGGGGTCCCGGCGCGTCCGCCAACGAATCGACATCGAATCGGTCCGAGAGCGTGTCCGCACCGAAGTGTGCGTCGATCGCGCTGTTGGTGGCGCGGTGGGCTCAGAGCTCGGTCGCGCGCGGCGGTCGCTCGGGCGCGTAGAGGTTGAGGCGTCCGGCGCGGGCGAAGCCGGCGAGGGTCATCCCGGCACGGCGAGCCGCGGCGACGGCGAGCGCGGTCGGCGCGCTCACGGCGACCACCGCGGTGAACCCGGCCGACCAGGCCTTCTGCACGATCTCGAAGCTGGCCCGGCTGGTCACCGCCAAGGCGAGCTCGTGGGCCGGCAGTCGCCCATCGAGGAGGAGGCGACCGACCACCTTGTCGACCGCGTTGTGCCGGCCGACGTCCTCACGGGAGACGACGACGTCGCCGTCCGTCGTGAAGGCGACGGCCGCGTGCACCGCGCCGGTGGCGTCGAACAGCGGCTGACCGGCCAATGCGGTCTCGGCCAGCTCGGCCAAGCGGTCCAGGGTGAGCTCGGGCGGGGCCGCCGGCAGTGGCGGCAGTCGATCCATGAGGGAGTCCAGCTCGGTCGACCCGCACAGCCCGCAGCTCGAGGTGATCGGCGACAGCCGGGGGGTGGGAACAGGGGCACGGCCGCCAGTCTCGACGGTGACCACGTTGAACGCGCTCTCCATGGCCGAACCCGTTGCGCAGTAGCGGACGGTCTCCACCTTCTCGCCGGCCAGCAGCCCTTCCGTCAGGCAGAACCCGGCGGCGAGCTCGTAGTCGTGGCCGGGCGTCCGCATCGTGGTGGCCACGAGGTGGCCGTCGAGCTGGATGGCCATCGGCTCCTCGACGATCAGCTCGTCGGGCGCCCGTGTCCGTTCGCCGCTGCTCCACCGGGTGACCAGCACCGTCTCCGTGCGGCTGCGGGCCATGGCCGGAAGGCTACCGGTCGGGCACGATCCGTCGTCCGCCGGAGGGCCAGGGTTACGCTCCGCGCGCCGGGTGGTCGGCCACGCCGGCAACCAGGGAGCGTGACATGGAGATCAGCAACTCCCGCGTGTTCGCCGCTGAGGTCGTCGGTACCACGGTCCTGATGATCGGCGGGCCGGGAAGCGCGATCCTGGCCGGCGACCGGATCGGCACCCTCGGCATCGCCCTCGCCTTCGGCTTCAGCCTGCTCATCATGGCCTACGCCCTCGGACACGTGACCGGGGCCAACATCAACCCCGCGGTGACACTCGGGTTGGTCCTGACCCGCAAGCTCACGTGGGGCAAGGCGGTGTACTTCTGGGTCGGGCAGTTCGTGGGCGCGGCCATCGGCGGCCTGATCATCTACGCCATCGCGAACAACATCGACGGCTTCAGCAGCAAGAACAACTTCGCCCAGAACGGGTGGGGGCAGTACAGCCCGGGCGGCTACGGCATCGTCGCCGCCATGTTCGTCGAGGTCGTCTTCACCGCGCTGCTCGTGTACGTGGTGCTCTCGACGACGGCCTACCGGTTCCCGGTCGGCTTCGGCGGCCTGGCCGCCGGGCTCGCGCTGGCGCTGATCCACATGGTGACCATCCCGGTTGACAACACCTCGGTGAACCCGGCCCGCAGCTTCGGCTCGGCCATCTTCGCCGGCACCAACGCCCTCTCGCAGCTCTGGCTGTTCATCGTCTTCCCGCTGATCGGTGGCGCGGTGGGGGCACTGGTCTGGCTGATGATCGACGAGGCCCGCCTCGAGGACACCATGTTCGCCGAGATCCCGGGCGCGACCGA
>JBKPRL010000297.1:0-5354 GCA_046734535.1 bacterium
CGCGGTGGGAGCGGCGGCGGTGGGCGCGGCGGGCGCCGGCAATGGCGGTGCTGGCACCGCGGCGGGTTCATGGGCCGGGGCGGCGAGACGGGAGAAATGGAGCCGGCGGATCGGAGCTGGTGGAAGATCCTGCTCGGGATCCGCGGGCAGCGGGTCCTGCCAGTAGACCGGACGAATGAACCCCTCGCGGCGCAGCGCCAGCGCGTGCTGGCACTCCGCCAGCACGTTGCGGGACTGCAGCGCGTTCGACGACCAGAAGAGCTGGAAGACATCAGCGGCGTCGATCAGCTCACGGATGCGCTGCTGCCAGTCCTCGCCGCTGTGGAGGTCGTGGGAGTCGATGAGGTACTCGTCGCCCAGCAGCCGGACCGCGCTCGCCACGGCCTCGACGACCTCGGTGTCGGCGTGGGAGTAGGACGCGAACACCTTGCGGAAGCGCCGCGCGCTCGTTCGCAGCGGTCGGGGCTCGGGGCGCTCACCGACCCGCACGCTGAGGCTGAGCTCGCCCACCACGACTGCGCCGACGAAGATCCGCACCCCGCCCCGTGCGGTGGCCGGGGCGTCCGCGCCGACGCGGAACCGGAAGTCGGCCCGATGCACCGGCTCCTCCCAGCGCAGCTCGACCGTGGGCGGGTTGAACGTCGCGCCGTCCAGCCACGGCTCGACGAGCAGCGTGCTGCCCCGCCGTAGCGGTCCGGCGCTGTCGGCGGACAAGGTGCCGTAGGCGCTCGCCCGCGGCCCGAGGACGCCCTCCGCCTGGCGCCGGACCTCGGCCAGCGGATCCGGTTCCTCGGCGCTGCCCTCGGTCGCGTGCGCGAACACGAGCAGCCAGCTCCACCGGTCCACGGTGACAGCCGACGGGCGGTAGACGGTGAACTGGACGTCCTCGTCCATCCGGACCTCATCGGACCCGTCGTCCGCCGGCGGGCCGCCGTCGCGCGGCGCCGGCTCGGGGCTCGGCGCCGGCCAGGGCGACTCCGTCTCTTCGGTGGCGCCGGAGGGGATCGGTGGCCTGAGCGGTGGGGTCCACGGCTCGGGTCGGGAGGGTTCGAGCTCGGCGACGACGGGGGGCAGCTCGGCCGGCCAGGCCGGGTCGGCGAGGTCGACGGTCGTCGGCATGGCGTCCCGCAATGGCGCCGGCCAGCGCGCGAGCGGCGTGTCGTCCCCGACCACGATCACCAGCCCGGTGTGCCAGGCGGCGGCGTGCCCGGCGAGAGCCGACCAGGCCGGGTCCGAGATGGTGGCCGCGCTGAGGGCGATGACGACGACGTCGGCCGCCTCGATCCTGGTGAGCGCGTCCGCCCACGCCTCCGGCGGCGACCCGGCCGGGAACGAGACCTCGCCGGCGTTCGGGATGACCCGGACCAGGGCGGAGGCCCAGGGCTCGCCGCCGCCGAGCACGACGATCTTCCTGGGGCTCACAGGGGGCCCACCACGAAGCCCGACTGTAGCCCTGGTCGCCGCGACCCGGCCCTGGCGGTCGGCTCAGGCGCGCAGCCTGGCGGCGAGGCCCGCGATGTGCTCGGGGCCGATGCCGCAGCAACCGCCGACCACGGTGACCCCCTGAGCGACCCAGGTCCGGCTGATCTCCACCAGCTCGTCGACGCCGATCACGTCGACGAAGACCCAGTCGGGCATGGCGAAGCGACCGCTCTCGGGGTAGGCGCCGAGCGGCCCGCCGTATCGCGATCGCACGGCGGCAAGGGCGGGGCCGGTGTCGTCGACCGAGGAGTGCATGACGGCCACGAGATCGGGTCCGGTAGCGACCAGCGCGGCGACGACGTCGTCCATCGCACACTCGGGGCGTCCCCATCCGACCAGACCACCGTCGGGCCCGGGCTCGAAGGACAGGCCGACCCACACGGGCAGGCCGGTCTCCACGGCCGCCGCTGTCGCCCACACCGAAGGGCCGGTGTCCCGCATCATCTCCATCACGAGGAGATCCACGCCGGCCTCCACCAGCGTGCCCGCCTTGCGCCGGTAGCGCTCGCGTACCTCGGCCTCGGTCCAGCTGTGGGAGCGGTCCGTGCGGTCATCGCCAGGGACCACCGGCTGCATCGTCGAGATCGAACCGGCCACGGCGGCGGTGCCGCCGGCGGCCTCGACGGCCTCGCGGGCCAGCCGCACGGCGGCGCGGTCGATGGTGGCGATCTCGTCCTCGCGGTCGATGGTCGCGAAGAGCAGCGGGCTGGTGGCGAACGTGTTGGCGATGACCAGCTCGGCCCCGGCCTCGAGGTAGGCGAGGTGGACGTCACGGACGAGGTCGGGTCGGTCGAGGTTGGCCTCTGCGCACCAGGTGGCGTCGTGCATGGCGCCGCCCCGGCGCTGGATCTCGGTGCCGGTGCCGCCGTCCATGACGACGACCTCACCGGCCGCCACCCGCTCCAGCACGTCGGTCATCGTGACCGAGCCAGGCGCTCCAGCAGCTGGGAGTAGTCGTCGAGCGGGGGCACGGAAGCGGCTGGGTCCTTGGCCTGGTCGTCCCACCGGCGGAGCGCGACCGCGTCGCGGCCGTGGGGCTCGTCTCGGAAGGCCATCGTCGTGACCTCGTCCATCGGGCCGCCCTGGCGGACGAGCGTCTCCACCGATGCGGGCGACAGCCGCGCCCGGTAGTCCGGCGCGGTCGTCACCAGGTAGCGCTTGGCCGCGACGTGGAGCCTCACGGGCTCCGTGACGTCCGGGCCGAACCACTGGCCCAGCCAGCGGGCCCCGTCCTCACCGTGGTCCGTGTCGGTCGCGCCATCGAGGAGGTGCCCGACGTCGTGGAGCAGCGCGGCCGCGACGAGCGCGTCCGGCGCGCCGCTCGCTCGGGCCCGCGCCGCGCACTGCAGCTGGTGCGCGGCCATCGACACCGCCTCGCCCAGGTAGTCCTGACCGCGGGCGGAGACGAACAGCTCCTCGACCGCGGCGACGGCGGCGCGTGCAGGCACGGCGCGACCCTACGGCTGACGCGGGCGGATCGGCACGGCGGCGCCGTCTGCCACGCCATCGGAGGAGCTCGCCGGCCCCGTGTGCCATTTCGGCTCCGGACGCGAGACAATGGGGGCATGGCCTGGTGGTCCCGGCGCCAGCACGCTGCCCCCGCTCCGACGTCGACCGAGCCGGAGGGCTTCGCCGACGGGGACGTGGCCGAGCTCGACGGAGCGTTCGCCGCGGCGGAGGCCGAGGAGGCCCGCCGCCGCGATGCCCGCCTGGCGATCCTCATCGCGCCGCTGGTGGCCCGCCGGGTGCCGGCTCGGATCATCGAGGCGGTGCCCGCCCTGCATGCGGCCCGCATCCGCTTCGCCGACGGCACCGCGGTCCTGGTGCGCGGACAGACGCCTGGCGACGTCGGTGTCCTCGCCTGCTGGGTGCGCGACCGCCGGGTGGTGCCCGTCTCCTGCTCGCCGACGAGCAGCGGGATGGAGCTCGCGTTCAGCGTGGGCGACCGGCCGTGCCCGTTCGTCCTCCAGCTCACCGGCCTGGACCAGCCGGACTGAGGGTACGCTCCAGCGCCCGTGACCGATCCTCGACGGCAGGGTCCTCTGCAGCTGGGCATCGTCGGGCTGGGGCGCATGGGACGTTTCCACGCTGCGGCCATCGCCGGCGTGGAGGAGGTGGAGGTCGTCGCCCTGGCCGAGCCGTCGCCTGACGCACTGGCCCAGGCGTCATCGATCGCGCCCGCCGCGGCGACGTACCCGGTGGTCGGCGACGCGCTGGCCCATCCCCACCTCGAGGCGGTGCTGGTCGCCGCGCCGACCTCGCTGCACCCGCCCATCGTCGAAGCCGCCCTGTCGGCCGGTCGGCATGTGCTGTGCGAGAAGCCGCTGGCGCTCGACCTCGGTGACGCCCGCCGCCTCGCCGCCCTCGCCGACGACCAGGACTGCATCCTGCAGGTCGGGTTCTGGCGCCGGTTCGCGCCGCCGTGGCGGACGGCCAAGGAGCGCATCGACGCCGGCGAGATCGGCACCCCGGTCTACCTCCGACTCGCGCAGTGGGACGGCGACCCGCCGCCGGCCTCGTTCTGCGATCCGGCGGTCAGCGGCGGCCTGGCCATCGACTGCGGTGTCCACGAGTACGACCTGGCCGAGTGGCTGACCGGCCGTCGCATCACGCGCGTGTCGGCCTGGGCGCTCCCCCTGGTCGAGCCGGCGGTGGGCGAGGCCGGGGACCTGGACAACCTGCTCGCCGTGCTGGAGCTGGATGGCGGCGCCGTCGCCACCGTCGACCTGACCCGCAACGCGCGCTACGGCGACGATGTCCGCACGGAGGTGCTCGGCTCCCGCGGTGCCCTGCTCGTCGACGTCCTGCCCACCAGCCACACCCGCCTCGGGGACGCATCGGGCGTGCGCGAGCTGCCGGAATCGGCGGTCGAGGACGCGATGGCCGCCGGCGTGGCCGAGCAGGTGAGGGCGTTCGCGGCGGCGGTGCGGGGCGAGGCGGTGGACGTGCCCGGCGCGGCCGCAAGCATCCGCTCCAGCGAGGTCGGCCAGGCCGTCATGGCTGCCGCCCGCAGCCGCCAGCCCGTCGGCGTCTGACGTCGCACGAGGGCCGGCCGCCGCCTCCCGTCAACTTGTTGAATCTGCAACTGTGTCGCCGCAGCTCCGGTTTCCGGAGCTGACGGTGCATGGTTCGGCGGCCCGGCGTGCCGGGCGGGGACGCGGCGGACATCGCTCAGACCGCGCAGGCGACCGCGGGCGGTGCCGTCCCGGCCCGCACCCGGTCGAGGAGTGGCTGGTACGCGTCGGCGGTGAGCGCCCACGCCCTGTCTTCCGTCTCGCGACTCGTGGCCCACACCACCCCGAGCAAGCTGCCGTCGGCCCCGACGACCCCACCGCCCGAGTCCCCCGGGACGATGTGCGCGGTGAGCTCGAAACCCGGGCGGAGGTGGTGGCCCTGGCGGTAGATGTCGCTCGTGCCGATGGTGACGCGGCGCCGGACCTCGATCGGCGTCGACGAGACCGCGCCGTCGTGGGACAGCATCAGCTCGACCGGCTCCCGATCGGCGTACGCACGCCGAGGCAGCGCGGGTAGCCCCAGCGCGCCGATGCGGATGATCGCCGCGTCGAGGTCGGTGTCGATGGCCGCGACCTCGCCCGAGAGGCGGCGACCGTCCGGCGTGATCACCGCGATCGCCGTCTGCCCGGCGACCGCGTGGGCGACGGTCGCCACGAGGCCGTCGGCGACGACGATCCCGACGGCGCGGCTGTCGGCCAGCCCGCAGCCGCTGGCGTCGACGGCCACGGTCGACGCGGTCGGGTCGCGCGCGGCGATCGCGGGCCCGGCCGGCCCGACCCGCCCGCACCCTCCCAGCCCACAGGCCACGACGGCGAGCGCCCAGACCGCGGGGCGACGGCTCACGGGTCGACGGGGAT
>JBKPRL010000298.1:0-6663 GCA_046734535.1 bacterium
GGTCGGGGTCGTCCAGGTGCAGCTCCAGCACCGGCTGGCCATCCTCGACGGTGTCGCCCACCTTGGCCACGCAGACCACACCGGCCGACGGGGAGACCGGGTGCTCCTTCCGAGCTCGGCCGGCGCCCAGTCGCCACGCCGCGAGGCCGACGGCGAGGGCATCGAGCGCGGTGACGACGCCGGATCGCTCCGCCCGGACGAGGCGGACATCGCTGCTGACCGGCAGGGGAGCGTCGGGGTCGCCGCCCTGCGCGGCGACGAGGGCTCGCCACACCGGCAGCGCGTCGCCGGCTGCGAGCACCGCGGCGGGGTCGGCCCCGTCGAGCCCGACCAGTGCCAGCATCTCGCTGGCCAGGGCGACCGTCAGCTCGACGACGTCGGCCGGCCCGCCGCCGGCCAGGACGTCGACGGATTCGGCCACCTCGAGCGCGTTGCCGCACGCCCGCCCGAGCGGAGTGTCCATGCGGGAGAGCACTGCGGTGGTCGCCACGCCCTCGGCCGACCCCAGGCGCACCATCGTCTCGGCCAGCTGCCTTGCCGACGCCACGTCCTTCATGAACGCGCCCGAACCGACCTTGACGTCGAGGACGAGCCCCGACGCGCCCTCGGCGATCTTCTTCGACATGATCGAGCTGGCGATCAGCGGGATCGACTCGACGGTGCCGGTCACGTCCCGCAGTGCGTAGAGACGACGGTCGGCAGGGGCCAGACCGGCCCCGGCCGCGCAGATGACCGCGCCGATCCCTTGGAGCTGGTCGACGATCTCCTCGGGCGAGAGGTGCGCCCGCCAGCCGGCGATGGACTCCATCTTGTCGAGCGTTCCACCGGTGTGGCCCAGGCCGCGGCCCGAAAGCTGCGGCACGGCAGCGCCGCAGGCCGCCACGAGCGGGCACAGCGGGAGGGTGATCTTGTCGCCCACGCCGCCGGTCGAGTGCTTGTCGACGGTCGGCTTGGTGACGGCTCGAAGGTCCAGCCGATCGCCGCTCGCGATCATCGCCGCGGTCCAGGTGTCGAGCTCGCGCTGGTCGAGGCCGCGGAAGAAGATCGCCATCAGGAGGGCGGCGGCCTGCTCCTCGGCGACCTCGTCGGCCGTGTAGGCCGAGAGGAACCAACGGATCTCCTCGTCCGTGAGCGCTCGGCCGTCGCGCTTGGCCCGGATGAAGTGGGCCGCGTCCATCAGACGTCGGAGGTGATCTGGCTGGCGTCGAACGCGCCCGGGAGCAGCTCGTGGAGCGGTCTCGGCAGACCGTCGCCGTCGACCAGGCAGTCAGGGCCACCGTGCTCCCACAGCAGCTGGCGGCACCGACCGCACGGCATGACGGGTTCGCCGTTCCCGACGGAGACGACGGCGACGAGCCGTCCGCCGCCGCTCACGTGCAGGGCGGACACGACGGCGCACTCCGCGCACAGGGTCAGGCCGTAGGAGGCGTTCTCGACGTTGCACCCCGTGATGACCCGGCCGTCCGAGGTGAGTGCGGCCGCGCCGACGTGGAAGTGTGAGTAGGGGACGTACGCGTGGCGGGCCACCTCGAGCGCGGCCTGCCGCAGCGCGTCCCAATCGACCTCGAGTTGGGTCACGCGATGTCGCCCTTGCGCCAGGGCTTGCCCTCGGCCGCGGGCGGGCGCAGGTGCTGCGAGGCGAAGGCGAGGACCAGCAGCGTGACCAGGTACGGCGTGATGAACACGATCTGGTTGTTCACCGTCTGGGCGCTCAGGTAGTAGACGAAGGCCAGGACGCCCATCACGAGCGCTCCGATGGCCTGGGGCACCCGACGCCGCGCGACCAGGGCGATCGCCAACCCGACCCCCACCAGGGCGGCCAGGAGGAACAGCGCCCGGACCGGCGCGGTGCCGATCCGTTGGGTCAGCGACTGGGCGAACGCGAACAGCCCCGCGCCGGCGGCGAGGCCCGCCGGGCGCCAGTTGCCGAAGATCAGCGCCGCGAGGCCTTGGAAGCCGCGACCGGCGACCTGGTTCTCGTTGTAGGCCCGGACGTCGATCGCCAGCCACGCGCCACCGAGCCCGGCCAGCGCGCCGGAGATCGTCACACCGATGTACTTGATCCGGTACACCGCCACGCCCAGGGAGTCGGCCGCCGACGGCTTCTCACCGATCGACCGGAGCCGCAGGCCGAACGGCGTGCGCCAGAGGAGGTAGGCCGAGAAGGGGATGAGGACCAGGGCCAGGATGGTCGTGAAGGCCAGGCTCGTCGTGAACCCCCGGCCGAGGCCGGCCACGTCGGAGAGGAAGAACCAGCGCTTCTCGTCGAGCCAGCCGAGGACGTCGGGCGTCTTCCAGCCGAACAGGCTCCCGCCCGCGAGGAACGGGAACGTGAAGCGGCCGACCGCCCCGGACATGGTGGGCGACTGCGTGATCGTCCCGTCCTCGTTGCCCACGAACACCGCGCTGGCCAGGAACCGGCAGACCCCGGGAGCGAGCAGGTTGATGGCGATGCCGGCCACGATGTGGTCCACGCCGAAGGTCACCGTCGCCAGGGCCAGCAGCAGGCCACCGAGCGCACCGCCGATGGCGCCGGCGACGACCGCCGCCCACGGGCCCCAGTGCCATCCGGCCCAGCCCGCGAACCAGGTGCCGAGGATCATCATGCCCTCGAGGCCGATGTTGACGACACCGACGCGCTCGGCGAACAGACCGCCGAGGGCAGCGAACACGATCGGGGACATGGCGCCGATGGCGGCGATGAACGTGTCCCCCGCGGTGAGGTCGGGTGCGCCGGCGAGGATGCGCACGATCGACAGCAGGGCCAGCCCGCCGACCGCGAAGAGGATGGGCCGGACGTAGGGCGGGCTGTCGTCGAGGAAGCCGCTCATGCTCCGGGGCTGGCGGCTCTCGGGCATGGTGGTGACCGTCATGACGCCGACACCCCCAGCCGGACGCTGCGGTCCATCGTGTCAGCCCTGGCCGCGGCGTCCCGGACGGCTGCGGCCTGGCCGTAGCGGCGCACGACCTCGAAGGCGATCACCGCGGACAGCAGCAACGTGCCCTGGAGGATCTTGCCGATCTCCGGTGGGATGCCGACCTCCGGGAGTGCGCGCGCCGCCTGCTCGATGCCCGCCCACACGACCGCGGCCAGCGCGATGCCGGCCGGATGGTTGCGTCCCAGGAGCGCGACAGAGATGCCGGTGAAGCCGAGCGCGGTGGGAAAGGTGTCCCCGTACTTGTGCAGCTCGGAGAGCAGCGGTCCCATGCCGGCCAGGCCGGCGATGGCCCCGCTGAGGATGATCGTCTTCATGATCATGGCGTTCGGGTTGACGCCGCTCGACAGCGCGGCACGGGGGTTGGCCCCCGATGCCCGGAGGTCGAAGCCGAACCTGGTGCGGTACACGACGAGGTAGAAGATGACGCCGGTCAGCGCCGCCACGATCAGGAAGCCCTGGAGCGTGGTGCCCCGGGGCAGGTGGTAGCCGATCCAGCTCAGCAGGCGGTTGAGCGACGGGATCCAGCCTGAGCGGTGGATGGGCTTCGTCTCCGACTGGAGCTCGACGTTCTTGTTCCGCAGGTACACGGTGAGCAGGTAGGCCGTGATGCCCGTGGCGATGAAGTTGAGCATGATCGTCGAGACGACCTCGTTGACGCCCCGGGTCACTTTGAGCACGCCGGCGATGCCGGCGTAGAGGCCGGCGCCCACCATCGCCACGAGGACGATGAACAGCACGTGGAGCGGTGCGGGGAGCGTCACCGCCGCGCCCGCCGCCGCAGCGAGGAGCGCGCCCATGCGGTACTGACCGTCGGCGCCGATGTTGAACAATCCCATCTTGAAGCCGAGGGCGACTGCCAGACCCATCACGTAGTACGGGCCGGCCCGGTTCAGAATGTTGACGATCGCGTCCGAGGAGTCGATCGACGAGAGCATGGCCCGGAACGCCGTCGCCGGGCTCTCGCCGATGGCCAGGAGGGCGATCGAGGACACGACGACCGCCACGAGCAGCGCCAGCACCGGCGCGGCCAATGCGTAGAGCAGCTTGTTCTTCACGCCGCGCCCTCCTCCTCCCGAGCGCCGGTCATGTACGAGCCGAGCTCGACCGGCGTCACCGTCGCGGGGTCGAGCGTGGCCACGATCCGGCCTCTGAGGAAGACGACGAGCGTGTCCGAGAGGCCGATCAGCTCCTCCAGGTCGGCGGAGACCAGGAGGACGGCGAGACCAGCGGCGCGGGCCGCACGGAGGTCGTCCCAGATGTCAGCCTGGGCGCCGACGTCGATGCCTCGGGTGGGATGGGCGGCGATGAGCACGTGAGGGTTCGTCGTCATCTCCCGCCCCACGATCAGCTTCTGCTGGTTGCCACCAGAGAGCGCGAGGGCCGCCACGTCCGGTCCGGGTGTGCGCACATCGAAGTCGGCGATGATCTCCTTCGTCTTGGCGAGCGCGCCGGCCCGGTCGATCCAGATGCCCTTGGCGAACGGCCGCTCGGTCTGGTGGCCGAGCATCACGTTCTCCCACAGGGGTGCGGTGAGCACGAGACCGTCGTGCTGGCGGTCCTGGGGGATGTAGCCGATGCCCCGCTCCCGCCGCTCTCGCGTGCCGACCCGACCCAGGTCGTTGCCTTCCATCACGATCGTGCCGTTGTCGATGGGCTGGACGCCGATCAGCGCCTCGAGCAGCTCGGTCTGGCCGTTGCCCTCGACGCCGGCCACGCCGAGGATCTCGCCACGGTGGATCGTGAAGGAGATGTCCTCGAGGAGCGTGCGGCCGTCTTCGTCCTTCACCCGCAGGCCGGTGACCCGCAGCGCGGGCTCGTCGGTCACCGTCGACTCGCGGGTGTCGGGTTTGGGGAGCTCGCTGCCGACCATGAGCTCGGCCAGGTCGCGGGCCGTCACGTCACCGGGCAGCACCTCGGCGACGGTGCGCCCAGCGCGGATGACCGTGATCGCGTCGGCCACCTTGAGGACCTCGTCCAGCTTGTGGGAGATGAAGATCACCGTGACGCCGCGGCGGACGAGGCCCCGCAGTGAGTCGAACAGCTCGTCGACCTCCTGCGGCACGAGCACGGTGGTCGGCTCGTCGAGGATGATGATGCGGGCGTTGCGGTAGAGCACCTTGATGATCTCCGCGCGCTGCTTCTCGCCGACGCCGAGCTCGCCCACGAGGGCGTCCGGGTCGACGTCGAGGCCATAGTTCCGGCCGAGCTCGCTGATCCGCTTGCGCGCGGCGCCGACGTCCATGCGCAGCCTCGTGCCGGGCTCGTCGCCGAGGACGATGTTCTCCCAGACGGTGAGGTTGTCGGCCAGCATGAAGTGCTGGAAGACCATCCCGATGCCGACGCCGATGGCGTCGCGCGGCGAGCGGAAGCTCTGCTCGAGGCCGTTGACCTGGATCCGCCCCTCGTCCGGGCGCTGTGCGCCGTAGAGGATCTTCATCAGGGTCGACTTGCCCGCACCGTTCTCGCCCACGATGGCGTGCACGGTGCCGGGCATCACCCGCAGGTTGACGCCGTCGTTGGCCACCACTCCGGGGAACCGCTTGACGATGTCGCGCAGCTCGATGGCCGGTGTGCCCCCCGAGGTGGTCCCCATGGCGTCCGTCACAGGGTCCATCACGCTCGTAGTTCTAGTCGCTGGACGCGAACGGGGCGCCGGATCCCTCCGGCGCCCCGTCTCGGTGCTCGATGTGGTCGGCGGATCAGCCGCCCGGCTTGGTCGGGACCGTGATCTTGCCGGAGATGATGTCCGCCTTCAGCTTCTCCAACGTGCCCGCGTACTGGTTGACGGCCTCGTTGGAGATGGCGTAGCCGACGCCGTTGTTCTTGAGGTCGTACAGCTTCACCTCGCCCGTCAGCTTGCCGTTGACGGCGTCGGCGATCGCCTCGTACGTCGCCACGTCGACCCGCTTCAGGGCCGAGGTGAGGATGTAGGGCTGGAGGTCAGGCGCGACCTGGTTGTACTGGTCGGAGTCGACGCCGATGGCGTAGACCTCGCCCGGCTTCTTGCCCGTCTCCTTGACGGCCTCGAACAGGCCCTTGCCCGAGCCACCGGCGGCGGCATAGACGACGTCGATCCCGCTGTCGTACATCGACTTGGCGATGGCCTTGCCCTTGGCCGGGTCGTTGAAGCCGGTGAAGTCCGGCGGCTGCGTGATGTACTTGACCTCGACCGTGGCGTCAGGGTTCACCTGCTTGGCGCCGGCGGTGAAGCCGGCCTCGAACTTCTTGATGAGGTCGTTCTCGACGCCACCGATGAAGCCCAGCTTGCCGCTCGGCGACGCGCACGCTGCGGCGGCCCCGACGAGGAACGAGCCCTCCTGCTCGGCGAAGACCATCGAGCGCACGTTGGCGGCGGGCTTGCTGCCATCGGGCGTGTTGACGACGCTGTCGACGATCGCGTACTTCTGGTCCGGATTCTCCGCCGCGGACGCCGTGGTGGCGTCGCCCCACAGGAAGCCGACGGCGACGATCAGATCGTCACCGATGAAGGCCTTCATGCGCTCGGGACGGTCGCTGTTGTCGGCCGCGGTCGGCGCGGACTCCTCGGTGTCGACGTGGAAGTTGGCCTTGGCCGCGTCGAGGGCAGATGCGGCGGCGTCGTTGAACGACTTGTCGCCACGGCCGGTCACGTCGAACAGGAGGCCGATCTTCTTGCCCGTGCCGTCAGCGGTCAGGTCAGGAAGGGGCGGGACCTCGCCCGTGCCCGCCTCGCACTTGCCCGTAC
>JBKPRL010000299.1:0-16911 GCA_046734535.1 bacterium
GGGAGGATCCCACCGAAGGACCGCACTCAAAGCCCTATCCCTGGCCCGCGGTGTCGCACGAGCCGCGGATCCAGCAGCTCTCGGACGAGCTCGAGCAGGGCGGCTACCACCCGTTCCACGCGCCGTGCGGCATCCTGCTCGACGAGGCCGACCCGGCGCGCAGCACGTGCATCCGCTGCACCTGGTGTGACGGCTACCCCTGCCTGGTCCACGCCAAGGCCGACGCCGAGACGATCGCAGTGCGCCCGCTGCTCGGTGCGCCGAACGTGACGTTGCTCGTCGACGCCGAGGTCGTCCGGCTCGAGACCGACGGGTCTGGGCGCTCGGTGACGGGCGTCGTGGTGTCCCGCGGGGGCCAGCGGGAGGTGTACGAGGGCGACATCGTCGTTGTGTCAGCCGGGGCCACGAACTCGGCCAAGCTGCTGTTGCGCTCGGCCAACGACCACCATCCCAATGGTATGGCCAACGGCTCCGATCAGGTCGGGCGGAACTACATGTTCCACAACTGCAAGGCCATCGTTGCCTTGGCCAAGGAGCCGAACGACACTGTCTTCCAGAAGACCGTCGGGTTGAACGACTTCTACCTCGGCGCGCCCGACTACAAGTGGCCGGCCGGGAACATCCAGATGATCGGCAAGTCGAACGCCCAGGCGATGAAGGGCGAAGAACCGAAGCTGACCAAGCTCGCACCCCACTTCTCGCTCGCCGAGGTGGCCAAGCACGCGATCGACTTCTGGCTCACGACCGAGGACCTGCCCAAACCCGAGAACCGGGTGACCGTCGACGGCGACGGCAACGTCCACCTCGCCTACCACTCGACCAACGACGAGGAGGCCGACCGCCTCTACGGCGAGCTGAAGAAGCTGATGAACCACGTCGGCCTCGCTCAGCACCATGTTCTCGACAAGAACTTCTACATGCACATGGACATCTCCGTGGCCGGGGTCGCGCACCAGGCCGGCACGTGCCGGTTCGGCATCGACCCGGCCACGTCAGTGCTGGACGTCAACTGCAAGGCCCATGAGCTCGACAACCTGTACGTCGTCGACACGAGCTTCTTCCCCAGCATCGGCGCCGTGAACCCCGCGCTGACGGCCATGGCGAACGCCATCCGCGTCGGTGAGCACCTCACCGAGCGGCTGGGGTAGCACCGGGGAACGACGATGGCCACCCGCCGCGAAACGAACGTCGTCTACGTTGCCGGCTTGGTCCAGGGCGTCGTCCTGGTGACGTTCCCTGCGGCCAGCACCATCTTCACCGACCCTGACCAGTACGACCTGTCCCGCACCCAGCTACGGGCGATGTTCCTTTCTCAGGTCGTCACGGCCATCGCCAGCAGCCTGCGGTGATGGGCGGGCTCTCCTTCGTCATCGGCCGCCCTCCCACACTCCACCACCGACCCGTCTGACACAGATACCGAGCAACAGCTCCCCATCCAAGGAGGACAACCATGGACCTCAAGGACAAGGTGGCCATCGTCACCGGAGGCAACAGCGGGATCGGCATGGGCATCGTGCTCGCCCTCGCCGAACAAGGCGCGAACATCGTCATCGACTACGTCTCGCACCCCGAGGCGACCGAGGAGCTCGAGCGACGGTGCCACGCGCTCGGCGATCAGGCCATCGGCGTGGAGGCAGACGTGAGCAAGGTCGCCGACCTCCAGATGCTCGTCGACACGGCCGTGAAGACCTTCGGCAAGCTCGACATCATGGTGAACAATGCCGGCATCGAGAGCCGCACCTCGGTGCTCGACACGACCGAGGATCAGTACCAGAAGGTGCTCGACATCAACTTGAAGAGTGCGTTCTTCGGCACCCAGATCGCCGCCAAGCAGATGATCGCCCAAGGCGGCGGCGGGCGGATCATCAACATCACGTCGGTCCACGAGGACTGGCCCATGCCCGGCAACACCCCGTACTGCCTGTCCAAGGGTGGCATGCGGATGCTCACCCGCACCGCCGGCGTCGAGCTGGCGTCCCACGGGGTGCTGGTGATCGGCGTCGGCCCCGGCGCCGTGGACACGCCGATCAACGCGGCGACCGAAGCCGATCCGGCGGCCATGAAGCGGCTCAACGCGGCCATCCCGATCGGTCGGATGGCAGAGCCGGAGGAGATCAGCAGCGTGGTGGCGTTCCTCGCCAGCCCGGGAGCCAGCTATCTCGCCGCGACGACCATCTTCGTGGACGGCGGCATCATGCACTCCAGCCCCGGGCTCTGAGCTCAGCTCCACGCTGGATCGGTCGGAACTGGAGACGCCCGCATGATTGACAGCTCGGTGGTCGATTGGTGAGCACGACGCTCGGCGCTTGGGGCGGTGCGTCCATCCTGGCCGTCAACCCGGTGCCGTGGGCCCGGGCGCAGATGGCGTTCACCTTGGCCTTCCACATCATCCTGGTGCCGCTCGGGGTGTCGTGGGCGTTCATGGCGCTCATCGCCAACTACCGCGGCATCAAGCACGACGATGCCGACGCGCTACAGCTGGCCCAGCGCTGGTCGAAGTACATGGCAGTGACGTTTGCGGTCGGCGCCGTCACCGGCACCGTGCTCACCTTCGAGTTCGGGCTGCTGTGGCCGCGGTTCATGGGCCAGTGGGGCGAGGCGTTCGGTGTCCCGTTCGCCTTCGAAGGCCTGTTCTTCTTCACCGAGGCGATCTTCGTCGCCATCTACATCTTTGGGTGGCGGCGGCTGAAACCCTGGACGCACTTCTGGACCGGCGTCCCCCTCGTCATCACGGGCATCCTCGGCAGCGTGTCGGTCGTCGCGGCCAACGCATGGATGAACTCTCCCTCGGGGTTCACGCTCAACTCGGCCGGCGAGGTGGTGGACGTCGATCCGCTCGCGGTGATCTTCAACGACGCCATGCCGCTGATGGCCGCTCACATGGTCATCGCGGCCTACGTGGTCGGAGGGTTTCTGGTCGCCTCTGTCTACGCGTTTGCGATGCTGCGCGGCCGACGAGACCGCTATCACCGTGTCGGCTTCCTGATCGCGTTCAGCGTCGGGGCCGTGGCCATCCCGATCCAAATGGGCGTCGGAGACTCCCTCGCCCGATGGGTCTTCAACAACCAGCCGGAGAAGTTCGCCGCCATCGAGCTGGTGCCCAAGACCGCCAGCGACGTCCCCGAGACCCTCCTCGGCCGGCTGAACGCCAACGGCACCATCACCGGCGGGATCCCGATCCCGGGTCTGGCCTCCTGGCTGTCGGACCCGGCCACAGGAACCAGCACCGTCGTCGAGGGTCTCGACACCGTGCCCGCCGATGAACAGCCCACGCTCTCCGAGGTCAACACCGTCCACCTTGCGTGGGACGTCATGGTCGGGCTCGGCACCCTGTTGTTCCTCCTGTCGGCCTGGTACTGGTTGTGCTGGCTGTTCCGCCGGAACATGCCCAAGAGCAAGTGGTTCCTTCGTGCCGCCTCAATCGCCGGTGTAGCCGCGGTGGTCACCATGGAAGCCGGCTGGGTGGTCAGCGAGGTCGGCCGCCAACCGTGGATCGTCTACAACCTCATGAAGGTCGAGGATGCCGCCACGGCCAACACCGGCGTCTGGATCACCTTCGTGCTCGTGACCGTCTTGTACCTCGGACTCGGCGTCACCACGGTGCTGATCCTGCGGAACATGAGCAGACGGTTCCGCGGGGGTGGCGTGGCCGAGCAGGACGTGCCCTACGGCCCGAGCGACCCGGTCCAGCCGGCGGCGCAGGCACCCGAGGAGGTGGCGCTGCGATGAGCACGGCCGTCGCCGTCGTTCTCTTCTGTGCCGTCACCGCCTACGCGATCCTTGGCGGCGCCGACTTCGGCGCCGGTTTCTGGGACCTCATCGCCGGCGGTGCGGCTCGAGGCGAGCGTCCGCGTGAGGTGATCGACCACTCGATCGGCCCCGTCTGGGAGGCCAACCACGTCTGGTTGATCTTCGTCTTCGTCGTGTTGTGGACCGGCTTCTCCGAGGCCTACGCCTCCATCACCCTCACGCTGTTCGTGCCGCTCACGCTGGCCGCGTTCGGGATCGTCCTCCGCGGGTCGAGCTTCGCGTTCCGAAAGACGGTCTTCCGCACCCGCGATCGCCGGAACTTCGGCGGCGCCTTCGCGCTCTCCTCAGTTCTGGTCCCGTACTGCATGGGCGCCGTCGCCGGTGCCATCGCCTCGGGACGGATACCAACCGGCGGCCAAGCCGGAGATCCCTGGACCAGCTGGGTGAACCCCACGTCGATCCTGGGCGGCGTCCTGGCCGTCGTCGTCGTCGCTTACCTCGCCGCCGTCTACCTCGTCTGGGACTCTCGCCGGCTGGCCGACCGAACCATGGAGGAGTACTTCCGCCGCCGCGCCGTCGCCGCCGCGGTCGTGGCTGGTGTCACTGCGCTCGTCGGCATCTTCGTGCTGCGATCCGATGCCCGCTACCTCTTCGACGAGCTGACCACACGCGCTCTACCTCTCGTCATCCTCTCAGCCGTGTGCGGTGCCGCGTCGCTCGTCCTCCTCGTGCGCCGAGCCGAACGAGGAGCACGCATCCTGGCTATCGGAGCTGCGGCCAGCCTGCTCATCGCATGGGGCGTCGCCCAATGGCCCTACATCCTGCCTACCAGCCTCAAGGTCTCCGAAGCAGCCGCGCCAACGGGCACCCTCACCGCCCTCCTGGTCGCCACCGCGCTCTTCGTCGTCATCGTGGTGCCTGGGTTCGCCCTCCTCTATGTCCTCGACCAGAAGACTTTGCTTCCGGAAGAAGGGGCAGCCTGAGGCCGTCGGGGCGGAGGTCATCCGCGCCGCGAGCCTCCGACGCCCAGGAAGTTCCGCAGCCACTATCACCAGACCCCGACGGGCTCGCCGGTAGTGGTCGAGGGCCCGGTCGTGCCCTCAACAGCGTCGGCTCGGGCGCGTCGAGATGTAGATCGCGCCGCGGTCAGTAAGCGCCGCGTGGCCGGGCAGGCCGCGTGATGTTCGGCGCTATTCGCCGGTCTGTCGACCTGGCGGTTCGAGTCCGGCGAGCGTGCGAAGGGCGTCCAGTCCGCTGGGTGCACCGGTCCAGAGGCGATCGAGGGCCTCGTTCCCGACGCGGCGGACGGCGCTTCGCAACACGAGGATCGTGATGATGACGTCGTCGGCGTAGCCGACGACGGGCACGAAGTCCGGGATGAGGTCGATCGGCAGGGCCAAGTAGGCGATGAGCAGCCAGATGCGGAGGCGCACCGAGCGCGGCAAGGTCCGATCGGTGGCCAGCGCTCGGAGGAGTCGGAGCACGTCAGGCACGAGCCGCGCGACCGCTCGAAGATCAACATTGCGGGGCGTGGCAACGATCAAGATCACAACGAGGATCGCCCAGGTAGCCACGACTCCGACGGCTACGGCGATCACGACCTCAAGAGCCATGCGTCCAGGATGGCCTCTCGACAGTCAAGATCCTGCCTCGCGCCGGTGATGTCGTCCCTCGCAGTCGTCGTAGGCCATGGCCCCGGCGGCGATGTCGCCCACCACCAAGTGAGCAGCGCGTTGAGCAAGAGTCCTGTCAGGATGCCCACGGACCACCGACGCAACGATCTCGATGAGAGAGTCGAACGCGAAGGCGGCGCGTACGACCGAGCGGGCGGTCGACTGGTTGCGGACCAGGATCCGCTGGCAGGGCCGGGCGACGATGGAATCGGGCCGCGACGTTGTCGAAGGGCGTTCTACGACGCGTTGAGGAGGTAGCGGGTTCCGACGACGCTTGGTGCGTAGCTGGTCGGACTGAATGCTCTGGCGAGTGCGGCGGCGGCTCGCCAGCCGGTGCAGTGCCCGGGGGCGACGATTCGAGGGACGACAAGCTCTGCGAGGTCGCGCACGGTCGGTTCGATGCGGTCTTCGACGGCTGTGCCCGCAAGGTGGTAGCCGCCGAGGAGAAGGTCGACGTGTTGATCGGGAAGGAGCCGCCGTGCTTCGAGGCCGACGTTGACGACGCCGGCGTGGGAGCACGCGGTGAGCACCGTCGTTCCCCGGCCACGTACGTTGGCGGCGAGGAAGCGCTCGTCGTGGATGCCGGTGTCGATGGTCACTTGGTCGCCGCGCCAGGTGTAGTGGCCTGGCAGGCCGGTCTCGTAGCTGGTCTGGCGCGGGATGTCGCCGCTGGATAGGAGGAGGTCGGCGATCTGGTGCGCCCCGGCGTCGGCGACGACTCGACCGCCGGCCGCTTCGATCGCCTCGATGGTGGGCTCTGCCGGGAGCATCGCGAAGATGTCGAGCGGCGTGAGGATCCCGCGCTGGTCGGGCCGGTCGGGGTGGACGTCTACGATGAGCGGCGCGCGACCCGCAGTGTCGCGGGCTGCGGCGATGGCTGCGACGACGGTCGTGATGCCGCCAGAGTGGTCCCAGTGCCAGTGCGAGAGGAACAGCACGTCGATGCTGGACAGGTCGACGGCCAGCCGTTCGGCGTTGGCGAGCCAGACGTCGCCGTAGGGGCCGACGTCGAAGAGGACTGTTGCCGTGCGGTTGCCCCGTCGTGCTGTGGCGAGCGCCGAGAAGCCGTGACAGGCGACGCAGAGATGGTCGAACGCGACGACGCACTGATGACCGTCGTGTTGTCCGCTGGACGGGACGCCCCCGAGCAGGTACGCCATCTCGGGAAGCTGCGGGATGCTCGGGCCGATGCTGGAGAGGGTGTCGGTGGCGTTGTCCACGACGATGGTGATGGTGAGCTCGTCGAGCTCGAGCGCGCTCGCTGCCATCAGGGCGTCGTTCCAGAGCCAGCACCAACGGGCTCAGCTTCGAGATCGGGCTCGGCGTTCTCGGTGTCCAAGCTGAGATCGATGGCGACATCGGTCGATTGCCGGGGCGACGGAGACTCATGAAGCCCGAAGCGTTGGTGGAAGCGACGTAGCGGGGCGGGCGCCCACCAGTTGCGTTCGCCGAGGAGCTTCATGGTGGCGGGCACGAGGAGCGTGCGGACGATGGTGGCGTCGACGAGGACGGCGATGGCGAGCCCGACGCCGAGCTGCTTGATGGCGAGGACTTCCCCGGCGGCGAAGCCGGCGAAGACGATGACGATGAGGAACGCGGCGGAGGTGATGATGCGTCCGCTGCGTTGGAGGCCGACGGCGACGGCGAGGTCACTGTCGCCGGTTTCGTCGTGCACTTCCTTGATGCGCGAGAGCAGGAAGACCTCGTAGTCCATCGAGAGCCCGAAGGCGAAGATGAGGATGAGCACCGGCATCCACAGGTCGAGGGCGCCGACGGAGTCGAAGCCGAAGAGCCCAGCGAGGTGTCCTTCTTGGAAGATCCACACCAGGGCGCCGAAGCTGGCGCAGAGGCTGAGGATGTTCATGAAGACCGCTTTGATCGGCACGATGATCGAGCCGGTCATGAGGAACAGCAGCACGAGTGTGGCGGTGACAACCATGAGGGCGGCCAACGGGAGGCGTTCGCTGAGCCTGGCCTTGATGTCGATGAGCTCGGCGGCGATGCCGCCGACCTCGGTGTCGAAGGTTGGCTGGCTGCCGCGAAGATGGGCGACGAGTTCGGATGCTTCGGGCCCCTGTGAGGTCCCGGCGGGCGTGATGTCGAGGACCGTGAGGCCTGGCGGTGTGTCGGGCCGGATGGAGGTGCCGACGACGCCGGGTGTGGTCGAGAGCTGCTCGAACCACGTGAGGAACTCGGCGCTGTCGGGTTCGGCGTCGGCGATGACCGTGACGGGGTCGGTGCCACGGGCCGGGAACCGGTCGGCAAGGGTGAGGGCGACGGCGCGGACCTCGGATGAGCGGGGCAGGGTGCGGGCGTCGCCGATCTCGAAGCGGGCGCCGAGGAACGGTATGCCGAGGAGGACGAGCACGACGACGGCGGCGGCGCCGACGGCGACGGCGTGGCCTTGCACCCATCGGGTGAGGCGGTAGAAGCGGCCGGCGACGTCGGCGACGGGCGCTGTCGGAGGGATCTTGCCGCCGACGGCGGCCAGGGTGGCGGGCAGCAACGTGACGGCGGCGGCCATGCAGAGCAGGACGACGCCGAGGCCGGCGATGCCGAACGACGTGAGGATGGGCAGGCCGAACACGAACAGGCCGCACATGGCGACCGCGACGGTGAGGGCGGAAAAGACGACGGTCTTACCGGCGGTTGCCACGGTTTGGACAACGGCGTCGTGCAGCTCGCGTCCGCGCCCCCGCTCCTCGCGGAACCGGCTGACCATCAGCAGCCCGTAGTCGATGCCCAGGCCGATGCCGAGCATGTTGACGACGTTGATGGAGAAGATCGACACGTCACCGAGCAGCGTGGCTCCGACGAGGACGGCGAGCGAGGTGACGACACCGGCAAGGGCGACGAGCATCGGCATGCCTGCAGCGCGCAGCCCTCCGAGCAGGAAGATCATGGCCAGGAATGCGATCGGCAGGGCGATGGCTTCGCCGCGCAGGAGGTCCTTCTCGGAGGCGGTGCCGAACTGCTCCCCGACGAGCACGTTGCCGCCGACGAGGACCTCGGGGGCGTCGAGATCGCGAGCGACAGCGGCGATCTGATGCGCCAGCTCGACTTCGGCTTCCTCGTCGAGGCCGCCGGTGACTGTGACCACAGCGAGCGCGGCGCGGCCATCGCTGGCACGAAGTGCGTCGGAGCCGGTCGACCACGGGTCGGCGACGGCGATGACACCATCGATGGCGGCGACGCGCTGAAGCCCGGTGGTCACTGATGTGGCGACCGCGGGGTCGTCCACGTCGATGCCGTCGGCGATGATGGCGATCTCCCCGCCGGTCGCGGCGAGGTCATCGAGCCGCTCGGTGACGCGGCCGGATTCGGTGCTTGGTCCGGCGCCGAAGCTCGAGGACAGTACGGAGAACGCCGAGCTACCGACGGTGCCGGCCCCGATGAGCAGGACGATCCAGATCAGGATGACTGCACGTCGGCGGCGCACGACCAGAGAAGCGAGTGAGGACATCATGCGGTCACCTTCAAGGTTGTGGCCTCTGCGAGGCTGTTGGGGGACTCAGGAGCTGTTGTCCGCGCGCGGTACCACTCGACGGTGGTGGTGACGATCTCGTCCCAGCTCGTCGTGTGACCGCCGAACGCATCGCGGAACGCCGAGTCGTCGACGATGAACGGTGCGGCGAACTGGTAGTAGGTGTGCAGGAGCTCGCGGACGTTGCGGTTGAACAGCCCGAGCGTGCGCAGCATCGGCCGCTTCAAGGCGATGACGTCGGTGCGACGGATCCCGGCCGCGACGTACACGTCGATGATGACGTGTCGGGTAGTGCGGGTCGCCGGGTTCGGAAGGTGCCAGACCCGGCCATAGGCGTCGTCGCGCGAGCCGAGGAGCACGAGGTTGCGGCCGACGTCGGGAACGAAGCTGTAGGTGTGCAGGGTGTCGGGTCGTCCCACGGTCTGGGCCCGCTTGCCAGCCAGTGCGGGTTCGAACACGAACTGGCCGAAGGCGGAGTCACGCACGCCCGGACCGATGAAGTCCGAGGCTCGCCCGATGACCACCCTCACATCGCCGCGTTGGTGAGCGTCGAGGAGCTCTGCGGACATCGCGGCGCGGGTCCGGCTCTTGGCGCTCGTGGGGTTGACCGGGGTCGTCTCACGGAGCGGCCCGGAGCTCGGGCCGTACATGTACAGGTTCTCGAGCACGACCAGCTTCGCGCCGGTTGCCTTGGCGGCGCCGAGCACGGCACGCTGAAGGGGCGGGAACTCCGCGGCCCATCGGTGGTAGTTGGGCGCGTTGAGACAGAAGTAGACGGTGCCGGCGCTGGCGGCGACGTCGCGGGCGAATGTGGGGTTGGTGGCGTCACCGCCGATCGTCTCCACGCCGGTGAGGACCGGGGTGCCGGTTCGGTTGACCATTCGAACTCGGGCGCCCTGGTCGACGAGGGGAGCGGCGACGGCACGGCCCGCGGGCCCGGTGCCGAAGACCACATGCAGGCCGCCGGTCATGACCGCATCGCCTTGGCCGGGATGAACCAGCCGATGATCATGCTCTGCAGGAAGGTGGAGGTGATCGCGCCGTAGGCACCGAACACGACGAACTGCTCATCGACGCGGATGCCCCCGGCGGTCGTGACGGTCCAGCCGACCGCCCACAGCGTGGCGGTTGCGGCGCCCCAGCCCAGCATGCGCTTGGTGCTGCCGAGCATGGCGCCTTGCGCGATGCCGATGGCTAGTCCGCAGATCGCACCCATGAGTGCGAGCGACGAGATGTCGGTGCGGTAGGACACCATTGCTGCGCCCGCCGCTAGCCCCACGCCGAGCCCGGCCGCGGTTGCCGGAATCCAGCGGATGCCAACGCCTCGGCGGCGCAGCAACGTCCATTGGGCGGCCCCGAGGCCAGCGCCGGTCACGACTCCGCCAAGGATGGCAGCCGACACCGAATCGACTCGGCCGGCGATGAGGTGGCCGATCTCGCCCGCCACGGGAAAGGCCAGCGCGACGAGCAGCCAACGCCACCACGGTCGAAACGACCGACGGGCTGGGTGCTGGTCGACAGGCGAGTTGCTGGTGGTCGCGGTGATGGTGTCGCTCATGACGGGTCCTTCCGGGTGTTTCGGTTTGGGTAGGTGTTGGCGCTGAGCCAGGCGACCAGGACGCTGTCGGGATGGTCGACCAGGTGGTCACGGGCGAGGGCGTCGACCTGGTCGGTGTCGCCGGCGACGCGAGCGACGGCGATCGCGATCAGTTGGCGGTCGCGTGTGGTCTCCGCGAGGGCGGCGGCCCGGTGGAGCAGCTCGCCGGGAAGCGGCGCGAACATGGCGGCGGCCACCATGGTGGTCACGTCGTCACTGGTCTGGGCCCGCTCGACGATCTCGGCGATGGCGGCCTCACCGCCCACGGCCAGCTGGTGGATGACGTTCTCGGGTTCGGCGGGCATGGCTGCAGCGTGGGCGGAACCCCTGACACAGCGCTGTCACGGGAGGTGGCGGCCTACCCTGAGGTGGTGATCGCGGTGTCGGTGCTCGGTCCGGTCGAGCTGCACCGCGACGGTGAGCGCATTGCCGTGCGGGCTGGCAAGACGACGGAAGTGCTTGTGCGCCTTGCCCTCGAGGCGGGTGTGATGGTCCGGACGGAGAGGTTGATCGAGGATCTCTGGGCCGACGAGGCCGTTGGCACGGCGCGCAACGTGCTGCAGACGAAGGTGTCACGGTTGCGCCGGGCCTTGGGCGATGCCGCGCTGGTGACGGGGACGAGTGCCGGTTACACGCTGCAGATCGCCCCGAGCGCGGTCGATGCGCTGGAGGTGCTTCGCCTAGCCGAACTGGCCTCGGCGCTTCGACACGCGGGCGACCCCTCGGCGGTGCTGCAGACGTGCACGACGGCCCTGGCGATGTTCCAGGGTGAGATCCTCGTCGCCGCGGGTGATGGGGACTGGGTCATCCCGCACCGCGTTCGCCTAGGCGAGGTCCGCCTCGGCCTCGTCGAAGACCAGCTCGCGGCGCGGCTCGATCTCGGTGCCGCAGGCGAGGTGATCGGTGAGCTCGAAGCGCTCGTCAGCGATGCCCCGTCACGCGAGGGCCTGTGGGCGCTGCTGATGGTCGCCTTGTACCGCGACGGCCGCCAGGCCGATGCGCTGGCGACGTACCAGCGGGCCAGGAGCTGGTTGGCCGGCGAGCTGGGCCTCGACCCTGGACTGCAGCTGCAACAGCTCCAGCAACAGATCCTGGCCCACGACCCGTCACTCGGCGTCCCCTCTTCCTCGGTACGAGGACTGGGGCCGGAAAGGCCCGCCGGCAACCTGCCGTCGATCGCTGTTGAGCTCGTCGGCCGCGAGACCGAAGTGGCTGCGATCGCCGATCTGCTCGCCAGCAGCCGGCTCGTCGAGATCGTTGGGCCGGGTGGCGTCGGCAAGACGGCGGTTGCGATCGCGACCGGGCGCCGGCTGAGCTCGGCGGACGGTCTCGCGGCTGACGGCGTCTGGTTGGCCAGGCTCGAAACCGCGCAGACGGCAGACGATGTGGTCGACGCACTGGTCGCCGCGTTGAACGTGGGCAGCGAAGCGGCGCTGTTCGAGCGTCTCAAGGGCAGCACTGCTTTGGTCATCCTCGACAACTGCGAGCACGTCGTCGACGCTGCCGCGGCACTCGCCGGTCGCCTGCTCGACGCCGCGCCTGGACTGCGGATCCTCTGCACCAGCCAGGTCCCACTCGACATCGACGGTGAGGTCGTGTTCGACCTCGTGCCGCTCGCCCTTTCCGATGCTGTCGCGTTGTTTACCCGGCGAGCCAGCGCGCAGCGAACGAATCGCGCTTCGACCGAGCCTGACGACGCCGTGCACGAGCTGTGCCGATCACTTGATGGTCTGCCCCTGGCAATCGAGCTCGCCGCGGCACGAACGAAGACCTTGTCGATCGAGGAGATCACCCGCCGCCTCGACGATCGTTTCACTGTGTTGAGCGATCCGGCCAGCCGCCGGCCGGAGCGTCGCCGAGCACTCAGGTCGACGATCCGTTGGAGCTACGACCTGTTGTTCCCCGACGACCAGCGGGGCCTGTGGGCGCTTGCCACCTTCGCTGGCGGCGCCCCCCTACCCGCCGTCGAGTCCGTCCTCGAAGCGCTCGATGTACCTGCAGCCGCTGCGATCGACGTGGTCGGCCGGCTGGCGAACCGTTCGCTGGTGATCGTCGACGACGAGGATGCGCCCATGACCGTTCGCTACCGGCTGCTCGACAGCATCCGCGCCTACGCGCTCGAGGCGATGGCCGACGCCGGACTGTCCGGGCGCGCGGTCGCCGCGCACGCGGGCTGGTTCGCCGACGCAGCCGGATCCTCCACGCAGGGTGTGCGCAGCAGCCGCCAAGCCGAGCATCTCGCGTTCGCTCGGGCCGAGCGGGCCAACATCGACACGGCGTTGGCCTGGAGCATCGTGGGCGACCCGCTGGTCGCGTTCAGGCTCGTCAACGGGTTCGGTTGGGCCTGGGTCGTCCTCGGCGACAGCAGAGGCGCGCAACGAATCCTGACCGCACTCGACGCGATCGGCGAGGCGGCCCCGGTCGGCGACAGGGCCAACGCCCTGCTGCTCGCAGCGTGGATCGAAGCGTCGACAGGTCGCCTCGAGCTCGCCCGCAAGCACATCGTCGCAGCTACCGTCCTGGCCGACACGATCGACGATGTCGACTTGCAAGCGCGCTGCTGTTACTACCTCGCCTATGTGGTGTCGCATGACGGCGAGTTCCGTCAGGCGATGGAGCTGACCGATCGCAGCGATGCTCTGTACACGGGGCTCGACCGACCGTGGGATCAGGCCGCGAACTGGCTCTTCGCCGCCCGAGCCGCGATCTCAGCCGATGACGAAGAGCGCAGCGTCGACGCTGTCGATCACGTCCAACACTGGCTGCGAACGGTCGACGACCCGTGGCTCCATGTTCGCTGCGACGCGGCGCTCGGCGAGCTCGCCCGCATCCAGCACCGGTTCGATGATGCCGTCGTTCACCTCGGTCGCGCTGCCGAGACCTCGCGACGTCTCGGCTTTCGGCAGACGGAGGCCTACCAGCTGTCCAGTCTCGGACGAGCGCAGTGCCAGGCCGGCGATTACCTCGCTGGTGCCGCCACCCTGGGACTGGCGATCGACAAGGCCGAAGCGACCGGTGATGTGCGCCTGGCGGCGCTCGCCCGGGTGCACCTCGGGCGGATCCTCCGTGCACTGGGCCAAGACGCACGTGCCCGGGTAGTACTCGAGGCGGCTGCGGCGTGGCATCGCACCGCCGGAGGTGGCGAACAGGCCGCGCTCGGCGAGTGCCTCCTGGCCGCGATGGACGCAGCAGATCGGGAGCTTGGCGCCGAGGAACGTCTCGTCGCCATCCTCGACGACGCCCGGCGCAACGACGACGCCCACGTCGAAGTCTTCGCCCTCGACGCACTGGCCCGCATCGCCGCCGACGCCGGTGATATGGCGGCGGCCCGGGACTTCTGTGCGGCGGCTGATCGGCGCATGGAAGCCGCCTCCCACTTCATCACCGAACTCGACCGAACCGACGCCCACTCGGTTAGGCAAATCGCCTGGGTGTGACCTGGCGGAGGGTCGTCAACGCGCCACCGCGCCGCCAGAACCTTCGCTCGTGATCGGCGGATCCACCGGCTCCTCCGCCTGGCGGACCCGTTCCCCGCGCTGGTTCATCACGATGAAGACCAGCAACCCGCTGAGCGCGATGCCGATGCCGACGAACTGCCAATGACGCAGCGTCTCACCGAGCAGCAGGAACGACCACACGACAGCAAGAGCAGGCTGAACCACCTGGGCGATCGCGATCGTGCCGATCGGAATCGCCTTCTGCGCGTACACCAGGAGCCCGTTGGCCGCGACTCCGGAGACAAACGTGAGGATCAGCATGTACATCCATCCCGTACCGCTCATCCCGAACACGTCGCCAGTGGCGATAGCCAGCGGAAGCACGGTCAGCGCCGCGATCGGACAGATCGTCGCCATGAAGATGGCGACATCCATGTCCTGGCGAAAGTGCCGCGTCGACACCACGTAGGCCACCAAGAGCAACATCGCGAGGAAGCCGAACGCGTTGCCCTTTAGCGACGCGTCCCCCTTGGGCGGTGCGCTGAACAACACGATGCCGACACCACCGAACGCGAGCAAGGCGAACACAAGCGCACGCGGATCGTTGTACTCCTTGAAGAGCATGGCGCCGACCGGCACGATGAAAAGCGGCGCGAGCGAACCGATCAGCGCGGCGTTGGCCACGCTGTTGTGCGTCGCCCCGGCGAAGAAGATGGCCAGGTTCAAGCCGAAGAAGATGCCCGGCCACAGCGCCTGGCGCACATGCCGCGTGGTGACCCGCCGGCCCGTGCTCCAGACGAAGAGGTTCCAGACGAGGGTGGCCACGATCAGCCTCCAAACCGCGACCAGCACGCCGGGAGACTGGGCACGCTTCACGAGCGTCGAGCTGAGCGAGAAGGCGATCACCACGCCAGCGACCGCAAGCGCCCCCAACGTCCTCGAGCTGACCGCGCGGCGCCGGATCGGCGAAAGCGCAGCGGTCATGAGCGGGCCGACCGCGACGGTTCGGCCATCCTCCTCCATCTGCCACTCCCCGTCACTGCGCCGATCCCCTCACGCGGCGTTCCGAGACATCGCAACGACTCAGCCCTGTTCGAGAAGTTCGCCCAGGCACTCGAGATCACCCCCGGAGCTCGCTACGCGCCGTACTGACGATGATCGGTTGCAGCGGCCGGTTCACGCCTGACGGTGTGATCTCGATCCCGTTGGTGAACACCGCCTCGGACCGAGATGCACCGGCGATGACGGTACGACTCCCCGCCAGCTTGCCTAGAGTTCCGGAGCGCTCGAATCGATACGTCAACGTACCGATCTCAGTCACCGTGGAGTCGGCCACGTAAGAACGTCCACCCCTCTTGAGCGACCTCCTGCAACGGTCAGTCGACTCTTCAACATGGATGGGACGAGACATCAGGCTGCCCTCAGTTCGGCGACTCAGGCTACCCGTGGCGGCGTCGACGCAAGACCAAGCCCTTCACGACACGGCGACCTCAGCGCCGCGGTGCGAGCTCGACCTCGCCGGCGGCCACTCGCGCGTGAGAGCGTCGAGCTCACGAGACGTCACTGCTCGGGCTTGGGGTGGATGCGGTAGCGGAGGACGAGGAACGGGAGCCCGAAGACCCAGAAGGCGTGCTCGGCGCGCAGCTCGTCGTCCTCGACGTACACGTCGAGCTGTTCGGCGAAGCCCTGCACGGCCAACGTCGTGAGCTCTCTCGTGGCCGGATCGATGTAGGTCAGGTAGTGGCCCGGGTGATCGAGATTGCTGCGGCTGGTGAGCACCAGACCACCCCCTGGTCGAGCGCGCGGCTCGAGCGTGGCGGTGAAGCTGGCTTGCGGCAGTGGGAATCCGACGCTGACGTAGCCGCGTCCGTCGTGGCGGTAGGTGGTGTAGATCCCGACGTAGATCGGTTCGTCGTTGTCGGCGAACGACCGGATCCACCCGCGGACAGCGACGACGTCGTCGCGCTCCAGCGTGATCGTGTCGATGCGGCTGCGGATCCCCCGTAGGGCTTCGCGCTGGTTCATGGGGACGCTGGCCTGCCCGAGCGGCCTGGCGAGCACACTGCGATACAGCAGATAGCCGGGCCGCACCCACCGCCGCCACTCCGGGATGATGTCGAGGCTGAAGCGCGTCGTGTGCTCGTAGAACTCCCGGACCCGCCAGTCGACGGCGCCGGGATCGAACTCCGGCCCGGCCAGCTCGTCCAGCGCGGCGACGATGCCGACGTCAGCCGTGTCACCGTGGTAGGTGCCGCCGAGGACCTCGGCCAAGGCCCGTACGTACCCCGTGCCGACGTAGCGGGAGCGAGCCTCCAACGGCACGACGAAGGGCAGGTCCTCGGCTGGCACCCGCTCGGCCAGCAGGCTCACCTGAGCGTCACGGAACAACCCTGCCGACAGCACCCGGTAGACCAGCACGGTCGTGCTGGCCACCGCAGCGGTCGGCACCCGTCGACGCCGAGCGCCTGCGGCGAGGCCCACTGCCGCGCCGACCATCGGTCCCAGCACCACCTTCTGCGGGCGCAGGCCGAAGGCGCCGACCACCGCCCCCGCCGCGGTCCCGACGACAGCTGGTCCGGCCTTCGTGAACCGACCCGCCGCCCACCCCGCCGGAGCCATCAGTGCCGAGGTCGTCGCGATGCGTTGCCACAACGCCGGGATCTCGCCCGGGCGCTGACGCGCCCGAGCGACCGCCTCCGAAACGCCCAAGCCAAGGGCACCGGCCACCGCGCCGATCATCGCTGGCTTGGCGCCACGGTGACCGATCAGCGCGGCGCCCGCCAGGCCGCCGATGACGCTTGCGGAACCGACCTGCCCGAGCCGGCCACGAGCCGCCGTCCCTTCGCTATCCGGTGCCACCGCGGCAACCTATCCAGCGACGATCATGGACGCGACCGAGCCACCGATGCGTCGTTGTCCGCCTACCTCTTCCGCATGCGCAGCGCCCTGCGCCGCGCGCGACGAGCCCAC
>JBKPRL010000300.1:0-8795 GCA_046734535.1 bacterium
TGTGCATGAGCAGCCCGTCGGGACGGACGCCGGTGAGCCGAGCTGCGACGGCGTCGTAGTTGGTGGTGCTGCGATCTCCGGGGTCGACCTTGAACTCTTGGATGAATGCGACTGCCATCGGGCGCTCCCCTCACTCAGCCCTCCAATGCTAGGGCCGGACGGCTGAGCGTGGAGCCGCAACCGCGTCGCGCAACCGCACTCTTCCGCCGGTCGGGCTGCCGTCCGCTGGATGACCCCCGAGGACGAATCGTCTGACCCTGAGACCCCGGTGCGGGCGACGGACGCTGAGCTGTTCGACTCGGCACTCGATGTGCGCACCGGGGACGATGGCGCGCTCGACAACCCGAACTCCGACACGTAGCGGCACCACGGTCTTTCCTTGGCTCCGCGGCAAGCCCAGGGCTGACGGACCGGGCGCAGCGGTCTCCGCAGGCTCGAGCGGAGGCTGTGGTCCTGGAGGGGTAGCGATGAGGCTCGCGCCAGCGATGCTGGGTACTGTGTGATCGTCCTGGTTGGTCACCTCGCTCAGCCAGTTGGTCACGCCCCGATCCGGGCTTGGAGGTCAGGCGTTTCTCGGTGGCCGTCGACGGGCGTGGGGAGCCATCGTCGACGTCGACGGCACACCACCCATGCAGGCTCATCGCCCGGCCGAGCGCGACGCCCGGCGATCCGCTGGGCCGGTCGTGCGCTCGACGCGACGGCAACGCCATCCGTGACGAGCTCACGGTCGATTGAGAGGGACCAGATGAACCAACAGGCGAAGAACCGGACGCTCGGGCAACGATTCGCCGACTGGCAGTGGGGGAAGTACACGAAGCTGCCCGCACCGAGGACCGAGTACACGACGACCTACGACGTCCGGATCCCCATGCGAGATGGCGTCGAGCTGCTCGCGAACCTCTTGGAGCCGAAGGGAGAGGTGTCGGGAACGGTGCTCGTCACCTCCCCGTACGGCATCAACATGCTCGGACAGGCCATGACCGGCGGGTTCATGGCCCGGCGCGGCTACCGGGTCCTGCTGGTCAAGTGTCGCGGCACCTTCGGGTCAGGCGGAACCTTCGAGCCGTTCGCGCAGGAGGCCGACGACGCTGCTGACATCGTCGCCTGGATGCGCGGGCGGCCGTGGTTCGATGGTCGCTTCGCCACCCAGGGGTACTCGTACCTCGGGTTCGTGCAGTGGGCGCTCCTGATGGATCCGCCGTCAGAGATGAAAGCTGCGGTGATCGCTTGCGCCCCCTATGACTTCTCCGCGTTCGCTCTTGGCACTGGGGCCTTCCACCTGAGCACGTTGTTCGAATGGTCCTTCGTCATCACACACCAGGAGGACCCGATCCTGCGTCGCATGACGGCGATCCGTTTCTCCCGGAAGCAGATCAGGCAGGCGATGGACCGCTTGCCGCTGACTGCGGCAGACGACGAGCTGCTGCACGGCGCCGCGCCCTGGTACCGCGAGTGGATCAGCCGGCGCGACTTGGGCGACCCGCTCTGGAAGGACGCCAACTTCACGTCGGCGCTGGAGCAGGTGAAGATCCCGGTACTCCTCCAAGGCGGTTGGCAAGACGGCTTCCTCCGCCAGACCGTCGCGGCGTACGCACGGCTCGCCGATCGGGGCGCCGACGTCGCCCTCACCATGGGTCCATGGACACACGCCGAGGGAGGCACCAAGGGCGGCCGGGTCCTCCTCCCCGAGGCCATCGAGTGGTTGGACGCGCATCTGGCCGGATCGGGCGGCTCGCGTCGCACCACGCCGGTCAAGGTGTTCGTGAACGGACCGGGCGGAGGATGGCGGGAGCTTCCGGCGTGGCCGCCTGCGACGACTGAGCAGGCTTTCTATCCGGGCGCCGGCAACGTCCTCGGCGCGCAGCCGGCCGATGCGGGAAGCACTGCCGAGTTCACCTATGACCCGGCCGACCCGACCCCGACGTACGGCGGGGCCTACGTCAGCATGGCCAACACCTTCGCTGCGGGCTGGAAGGACGACAGCGACCTGGCCGAGCGATCGGATCTGCTGACCTTCACGTCCGAGCCGTTGACCGCCGAGCTCGAGGTTGCCGGCACCCCTGTCGCGGAGGTGGGTCATAGCTCCGACAACCCGTTCGCCGACCTGTTCGTCCGGCTCTCGGAGGTCGACGCCAAAGGTCGCTCGCGGAACATCGCCGACGGGATGCTGCGGCTCGACCCGTCGTCGCCCACCGGTCTGGTCCGGTTGGAACTCGACTCGATCGCGCATCGGTTCGCGCGGGGAAGCCGGATCCGGCTGACCGTCGCAGGCGGCTCGCATCCTCGTTGGGAGCGCAACCTGGGAACCGGTGACGATCCGGCCACCTCGACGCGGATGCTGCCGTCGCACCGGAGGATCGACCTGTCGGCCTCTCGGGTGGTCCTTCCGGTCGTCACCTCACCGGGTTGACCGGCGGCCGAACCGACACACAGACAGATTCGACCGGCTCCGGCCGGAGCCAGGGTGATCCATGCCGCCGAGGAAGGCACCGTCGACGGAGAGCGACGTCGCGGTGAGGAACGCCCGCGCCGTCGCTCGCACGGCGCGCTACGGCGTGTGCCCGCCCGTTGCCGCCTCGTCCGCCGGGCGGATGGAGCCGGTGGAGCTTTCCGGCCACGGTACGCTGGACTTTGGTGACAGAGGGGGCGGCGATCCGGTTCCTGCAGTTTGCGGGTCGTCGGGTGGCTTATGCGGTGACAGGCGACGGGCCGCCGCTGGTCGCGCCGGCTTGGTGGGTCAGTCACTTGGAGCTCGACTGGGGGGTCGACGCGTTCCGCGGGCTGTGGGAAGCGGTTGGCGATGGTTACACGGTGGTGCGTTATGACCGGCTCGGTGTCGGTATGTCCGATCGAGACGTGTGCGGCGAGGATCTGACGCTCGACGGAGACGTTGCGCTGCTGCGTGCGGTGATCGACGAGCTGGCAGTGGAAACGGTCGTGTTGGTCGGCGGTTCGTCGGGGGGCTTGACGGCGATCGCGTTCGCGGCTCGCTTCCCTGAGCGGGTGAGTCGCCTGGTGCTGTACGGCGCGTACGCCGACGGGCCGTCCATCACCTCGCCGGAGGTGCGCCAGGCGGTCATTTCAACGGTGCGCTCGCATTGGGGGCTGGGGTCGCGGCTGCTGGCCGACGTTTTCCTGGGCGATGCGAACAGTGGCGAGCAGGAGCGTTTCGCGCGCTATCAGCGCGCTGCCGCGAGCCCGGAGATCGCGGCGGCGTTGCTGGAGCTCATCTATCGCAACGACGTTCGAGCTGAGTTGGAGCGGGTGAGTGTGCCGACGCTGGTCGTGCATCGCCGTGGAGACCGTGCGATCCCCTACCATCTCGGCCGGGAGCTCGCGGCGGCGATCCCAGGGGCGACGTTGATGCCGCTGGAAGGAAGCGCGCACTTCCCGTGGGCGGGGGATTGGCGCTCGGTGGCGCGCGCCTTGCGTTCGGTCCTGGCGCCCGAAGCTCGAGTCCACCGTGGCGGAGAGCCGGCGGCGGTGCTGCTCTCTGGGCGGGAGCGGGAGGTGCTGGCTTTGGTCGCCAGCGGGTTGAGCGACCAGGAGATCGCCGAGCAGCTGGTGTTGAGCCACCACACCGTGCACCGCCATGTCGCGAACATCCGCCACAAGCTCGGGCGCGGTTCGCGCACGTCGGCGGTCGCGGAGGCCGCGCGCCTCGGCCTGCTCTGAGACCGATCGCCCGAACGGGCCATCTGTTCAGATGGCCCGGGTGGGCGATGCGCTCCAACTCCGGCGTCCGTATGGTCGCTGTCGTGGAGACCAACGTCATGCACTTCAAGCCGTCGCAGGGTTCAGGGGTCTGGGGGCGCACCTTCTCACTTCTGTATGACCCAGTCATGTGGGTCGGTGAGCGGGCCGGTTTGCGCGCTCACCGCCAGGAGCTGCTCAGTCGGGCGCGTGGGTGCACGGTGGAGGTTGGCAGCGGCACCGGCCTGAACCTGGCGCACTACCCCGAGGACGTCGACGAGCTGGTTCTCATCGAACCAGACCCCGCGATGCGCTCCCGCCTGGAGAAGAAGCTGAGCCGCCACGGCCGGCGGGCGCGGCTGGTCGACGCGCCGGCGGAGCGGCTGCCGTTCGCCGACGCATCGGTCGACACCGTCGTCTCGACCTTCGTGTTGTGCACCGTCGACGCTCCCGACGTCGCCCTTCAGGAGATCGCTCGGGTGTTGCGGCCCGATGGCCAGCTGCTCTTCCTCGAGCACGTCCGCTCTGAATCGCCGAGGCTCGCCCGCTGGCAGGACCGCCTTGCCGGGCCGTGGTATCGGTTCGCGCGAGGCTGTCGCTGCAACCGCGCGACGGCGCAGCTGATCTCGGCCTGCGGGCTCAGGCTCGACCACGTACGGGAAGCGTCATGGCACGCGATGCCGCCGATCGTGCGACCACTCATCGCCGGCCGGGCACAGAAGACGGAACCAGCAAACGGCTAGGACCGGCTCAGTCGTCGTGTACCGGCCGGGTCCGCCAACTACAAGAGGTGAGGTTCGAGCGTACGGACCACCCGGCTGTCCGTCGTGGGGAATCGGACACGATGCCCGGAGGGGGCGCGGACGGTCAGGGCGCCTGCAGCAGTTGGGCCGGGTTGACGCGCCGGGCGCGCCGCGCCGGAAGTAGCGCGGCGGCGTTGCCGACGAGCAGCATCAGCGCGCCCATGGCCGTCAGGGCGAGCACTGGCGTCGAGGGGCGAGCCACGACGTCGAGCTGATCGGCGAAGTCTCGCCATAGGGTGCGGCCGAGCACGATCCCGAGTGGTATGCCGATGAGGAGCCCGACGACCACCGTGGCTGTGGCCTGCCAACCGACGGTGGCGGCGAGCTGCCCATCTGTGAACCCGAGCGTGCGGAGTACGGCGAGGTCGAAGCGCCGTCGCCGGACCGAGTTGGCGAGCGCCAGCCCGAGCGAGACGAGCGCGCCGAGGGCAAGGGCACTGGCCAGGACGACGGGGGCACTCCCGATCGCGCTCGAGTTCACGATCTCGGCGGGACGTTGGACGGCCAGCACGTCGACCCCGGCGAAGCCGGCGAGCGGCTTCGTCGTGGTTCGCAGGCGTGCGAGCTCGGTCTTTGAATTGGTGCCGTCGTGGAAGCGCACGAAGATCGCCTGCGGACCGAGATCGCCGGTCGGGGCGCCGGTGATGTCGTGGTCGTAGCCGGGGACGAGGTGGTGGTCGACGATCGCGCCGACGCCCAGTGAGGTGCGGCTGCCATGGGTGCGGCCGATGGTCGGCAGCGTCGCGATGCCGACGACGGTCAAGGATCTCGACGTCGTCCCGTCGCTCCAGGTGACCGAATTGCCCACGTGGGCGTGCAGGCGGGCGGCGGTGTCCGACCCGAGCACGGTCTCGCTCGGGTTGGTGATCGGCCGACCGCTCAGGAGCGACGGCTGGGGCCTGCTGCCCGGATCCATCCCGAGGAGCGGTGTCTCCTGGCCGTCGAGCGAGGCCGAGCCGAAATACGCCCCTGTCCAGGCGGCGATCTGGGGATCCGCATCCAGGATTCCGCGGGCGACGCTCGGGGTCAGGTTCCCGTACCCGTTCCCGGCGACCACGGTAGCGTTCCAATTCCAACCGTACAGGCGGGCGTCGGAGGTCAACCTCGACAGGCTGGCGCCGAAGGTGACGGCGCCGGCGAGGGTGGCGATGGCGACCGCCGCGCCGCCGATCACGGCGCGGGGCGGCACGCTGGTGGCGTCGCCGCGCTCCAGCGCGAGGCGCAGCCCCGTGCTCCCCGACGGGCTGAGGAGCGTCGACGCGGCGGCGGCCGAGATGAACGAAGGGCGCCGGCGGAACGGACGCCGACTGGCCAGCCGGTGGGGCACGGTCCGCCAGGCGACGGTCACCGTCACGGCCAGCAGCACGACGACGATGGCGGCCACACTGAACCCGAGGACGGTGGCGTCGACATCGAAGCCCTGCCTGACTTCGACGACGCGGGTCGGACCGATCGGCATGGCCGGCGAGGCGAGGACAGCCAGGAGGACGGCCAGGACGGCGCCGCCCACGATGGCCAGCGCGGGGCCAATCACCGCCTCGCGAACGATGTCGTGGGGCGATGCGCCGAAGGCGCGCAGCGTCAACCGGTCGTTCGCCTCCGCCCGCAGCAGTGCAGCGATGGCCTGACTGACCAGCACGACGGCGGCGGCGGCGGTAATCAGGCCGAAGATGCCGAGCGCGATCGAGAGCGGGCGGATGGCCTGGACGGCATGGAACTCGTCCTGCGAGGTGAGGTGGAAGGTCTGTACCCCGCGAGGCGCGAACGGCTCCAGGCGTCGGACGACGGTCGCGACATCGGCGTCACCCTGGGCGAGCACGAGGCCCTGGAGGGTGTAGGTCACGGCGTCGGCGTGCGCCTTTGTGAAGGCGGGCGTGAGCAGCATTCGGGGCGTCCGGTCGGCCTCGTCCTGCACCACCTCGTCGGGGAAGAGGCCGATCCCCACGACCCGGACCGTCGTGCGGGCGAGGGGTGGGGGCGGGGACGCGAAGAAGGTTGAGCTCGAGAGCTGCGCCTGCGAGTAGGTCCCGAGCTCGAGGGTCTGGCCGACGAGGAAGCCGAACCGGTCAGCCGCGTACCGGTTGAACGCGATCTCGGCGGCCCGGCTCGGATCGGGCCGCCGGCCCCTGGTGGCGAAGAACCGGTCCTGGTCGAAGTAGCGGCCGTCGAACGTCGCGGTGACGTCCAAGCTCTGCTGGAAGTCGGGGCGGCCGCGCTCGAACACGTATGCGTTCAGTCCGACGTAGGTGCGAGACGAGACAACCTCGGGGAAGCGCGCCACCGTGTCGGTCTGCTTCGCGTCGTAGCTCCGGTTGAGTCCCACGGACAACGTCGAGGCGTGGGCGAAGCGCAGGAACCGCGGATAGCTCGACTGCGTGCGGCGGGCGCCGGCGATGGCGAACAGGCTCAACCCGGCGGTGCAACCGAGCAGCACGACCACTCCAAGGTACCAGCGCCAGCGGCGGCGCAGGCTCGAGCGGGCCAGCGTAGCGGTCGGACCCATCAGGTCGAGGCCTTGCCGGCGGCACCAGGCGCGGGCATCGTGCCAGTGGACCGCGCTAAGCGCCGTGGCGGCAAGGGCGGCACCACCCGGAAGGAGGTGTTGGCAGCCTCACCGGCCGGCGCGAGTGCCGCGACGTACGGCGATGCCGTCCTCACCGCAACGCGCCGGCGGGCGCCGGCGCGGGTCCGTGCCACGGCTCGGGGAAGGTGCCGGCGGCCCGCGGTGTCGGGGCCACCGGTCGATCCGCAAGCCGGGTCAGATGCAGCTCAGCGATCCGCCAGTGGCCGTCACCCTTCCTAGCGCTCGTGGTAGATCTCAGTCCTGGATCCGAAGCCGCTGGCGAGGTCGTCGACCGAGTTGTACATCGCCAGGCGCCGCACGCGTGGCGGTCGTCGAACAGCTCGCGTTCGGGCACATGTGCGAGTCGGGCAGGTGGCTTGTGTCGTCATCGCCTTTCGGTGCCATGGGCCTCACCCCCCGCAGACCCCTCGACCGACGCGCGCACGTGTTCGTAATGTCGGACTCGTTACCGGCCCGGGTCACGACGAGGAAGACCCATGCTGTCTCTACGTCGCCGGAGTGCTGGCACCACCACGGGATCGGGTTGGCCTGATTGGCAGCTCACCGACGGCTCGCTTTGCTTGGACTCATGAAGCCCGAACACCTGGTCCACGTCCACGGCGACGAGACAGCACCGCCGAACCCCCGCTATCAAGCGGCACCGCCGAGCACGGATGCCCGGCCGGCGGGCAGGGCCGCCATCACGATCTTTCGAGCGACGATCGCCGCGCAAGTGTTGCTGATGCTTACTCAACCGGTGCTCATCGGACTGTTTCTCAGCGGTGGAGACGAGGACAAGCTGCACGCACACGAGATCGTCGGGAGCGCCGTCGGCGCCTTCGGCCTCCTCCTCGTCGTCGCGGCAATCCTCGTGTGGCGTTCCGCGCTCTGGCCGGCGAGCGTCGTGCTGTGGGCTGTGCTCCTGTTGGTGGCCGAAGTCATGCAGTTGACGATGGGGTATGACCGCCATCTGGGTATCCACGTCCCCCTCGGCGTCGTGCTGGCAATCGCAGCCTCGTTCTTGTACGCGTGGGCATTCAAGCCTCATCCAATCCATGGTCGATAGCCCACGCATTTGCACGCCAGCGCGAAGCGCCGTGAGCTGTTCCAGTGGCCCGAGGGCGTGAGCGACACCGTCTAGGAGGTGTTGGCCAGGCAGTGCAGATCGCCCGGCCGAACGAGCTCGGGGCGCTCTACATGATGCGCAGCAAGGACCACAGCCAGCAGGAGGCGATGCTGCTCGTGCAGCAGGCCAAGACCGCGGTGTGGACCACGTCACCAGTCCTTGCCAAGGAACCCGGTCAGTCGCTCGATCAGCGTGGGTCGGATCCCAATGGGCGTCTTGCCCAGCCGACGACCGACTCCGCGTCCTCGGCTCGTGGGCCGCAACACGCGACGCCGAAGCCGTCCCATCCACTGCGCCGACTGGCACGGCGCAGGGATCGTCGTGACGCGCATCCTCGTCACCGGCTCGACGACCGGCCTCGGCCTCGCCGCCGCCGAAACGCTCCTCGCCGCCGGGCACGAGGTCATCGTCCACGCCCGCAACGAGCAGCGGGCGAACGCACTCGACCTGTTGCGTGACGGCGGCGCTGACGTCGTCATCGGCGATCTCGCCAGACTCGACGAGACCCGTCGCCTGGCCGACGCCGTCAACGCCCTCGGACCGGCCGGCGCCGTCATCCACAACGCCGGCATCAACACCGACGCCGAGCCTCACCGCACCGTCGAGGGCC
>JBKPRL010000301.1:0-7001 GCA_046734535.1 bacterium
CCGGGCCGCGCTCGTGCCCTGAGGGCGTGCTCGCCCATCGCTAACGTTGCCCGCCGTGCCGACCCCGGGTCTCACCCTCTCCGAAGCGGACTCGAAGGCGCTCCTGCGCGCTCACGGGGTGCCCGTCGTCGACGACCGTGAAGTGCGCGACGTCCCGGGCGCGGTCGCCGCCGCCGACGCGCTGGGCTACCCGGTTGTCCTCAAGCTCTGCGGCGAGGCCATCGCGCACAAGACCGAGAGGGGTCTGGTCCGGCTGCGGCTCGGTGACCCGGCGGCCGTGCGGGCCGCGGCGTCGGAGCTGCTCGCCGCGGCGCGACCCGACGACGGTGCCGTCGCACTGCTCGTGGCGCCGATGGTCTCCGGGAACCGTGAGCTGATCGCGGGGCTGGTGCGCGATCCCCAGCTCGGTCCCAACGTCATGTTCGGAGTGGGCGGCATCCTCGCCGAGGCCGTCGGCGACGCCGTCTTCTGCCCGGTGCCGGTCTCCCGCGTGGACGCCGAGGACCTGATCGACGCCCTCGCGACCCAGGAGCTGCTCGGGCCGTTCCGCGGCGAGCCCGCCGTCGATCGTGAGCGCCTGGCCGACGTGCTGGTCGGGCTGTCCGCGCTGGCGACGGCCCGAGCGGACGTCGCCTCCGTCGACGTCAACCCGCTGATCGTGGTCGACGGCGTGCCGCTGGCCGTCGATGCCCTGGTGGAGCTGGCCGGTTGACCGTGCGCCGGCGCTGGACGAGCGAGCAGTTCCGCGCCTTGTTCGAACCTCGCGGCGTCGTGATCGCGGGCGCCTCCACCCACCCGGGCAAGTTCGGCTTCGTGTCGCTCCACAACCTGCTCGCCGCCGGCTACGAGGGTCGGGTGTTCGGGACCAACCTGGAGGGCCAGGAGGTCCTCGGGGTGCGGACGGTGGCGTCGATCGAGGAGCTGCCGGACGGCCAGGCCGACCTGGTGTTCGTGTGCACCCCGGCGTCCACGAACGCCGACCTGCTGCGGGCCGCCGCCGCCAAGGGGATCCGAGCCGCCTTCGTGACGTCGGCCGGCTACAGCGAGGCGGGCGAAGCCGGGCGCCGGGCGCAAGACGACCTGGTGGCGCTGGCCCGGGAGCTCGGCGTCCTCCTCGCTGGTCCCAACGGGCAGGGGGTGGTGTCGACCCCGGTGCACCTGTGCGCGCAGATCGTCGCCCCCTATCCACCAGCGGGCCGCATCGCGGTGGCCAGCCAGAGCGGGAACTTCGTCTCGTCGTTCATGAACTACGCGCTGCAGACCGGCGTCGGGATCAGCCGGGCGGTGTCGGCGGGGAACGCGGCCGCGGTCGGGGTCGCGGACTACCTCGGCTTCTACGCGGACGACCCGGCCACGGCCGTGTCCCTGGCGTATGTCGAGGGCATCGGGGACGGCCAGGACTTCCGCCTGCGCCTGGCCGAGGCGGCGTCCGACAAGCCCGTCGTGCTCGTGAAGGGGGGCGCCACCGAGGGTGGGCAGCGGGCCGCGGCGAGCCACACCGGCGCGCTGGCCAGCGACGACCGGCTCTTCGATGGCGTCTGCCGGCAGGCGGGGGCCACGCGCGCGGCCACCGTCGAGGAGGCCTTCGACGCCGCCGCGACCTTCGCCACGCAGCCCCTGCCGGCCGGCCCCAACGTCGTCGTGCTGACGACCGCCGGCGGCTGGGGCGTGGTCACCGCGGACGCCATCACCCGCGACCGCCACCTCCAGCTGCCGGGCCTGCCCGACGACCTGCGGGCCGCCATCGACGGCCTGCTGCCACCGCGCTGGAGCCGGGCCAACCCCGTCGACTGCGCGGGCGGCGAGACCCGGGACACCATCCCCGAGGTCATGCGGCTGGTGGCGGAGCACCCGGACGTCGACGCCGTCGTCTACCTCGGCCTCGGCATCCAGTCCAACCAGGCCCGTCTGATGCGCGAAGGTCCCTTCTACCCGGATCACGGCCTGGAGCGCATCGTCGCCTACCACGAGCGGCAGGACACCCGCTTCGCGGAGGCCGCGGCGGCGATCAGCGCGGCCACCGGCAAGCCGATCCTGACCGCGACCGAGCTGGCCACCGCCGACCCGGGCAACCCGGGTCCCGCCACCGTCCGCGCCACCGGGCGGCTGTGCTACGCCTCGGCCGACCGAGCGGTCACCGCGCTCGGGCACCTGTACCGCTACTCCCGCTGGCGCCAGCGCCGCGGCCTCCCGATCGGGCGGTGAGGTGCCGGTGAGCGGCCGATGAGCGCGCCGAGCTGGCCGCCCGCGCAGTGGCCGCCCGACCCCGGCGCGCGCCGTGACGTCCGTGGCCCGGCCCGACTCCTCATCTTCCTCCTGGTGCTGGGCGCGGTGCCCGCGGTGGCACTGTTCCTCGCCCATCGCGCCGCGGCGAGCCGGGCGGAGGAGGGCGAGCCGGCCCCGTCGACCGCGCCCGCGCCGGTACCCCACGTCGTCACACCCCTCGTCTCGTTGCGCCGCGCCCCGACGTCCATCGCCACGACGATGGCCAATGAGGCGCTCGTGGCGTCGCTGGCCCCGATCGGCGAGCGGGTGACGCCGGGAAGCTGCCTGGTCGTCGGCGTGGACGGCGTCCCCGTGTACGACGACGGCGGGCGCACCAGTGTCATCCCGGCGTCGAACATGAAGCTCGTCACCGCGGCCGTCGCCCTCGAGGTGCTCGGACCGGACCATCGCTTCACCACCGAGGCCAAGGTCGATCAGCCTCCGGCCGCCGGCACCATCAACGGGAACCTCTACCTCGTGGGCGGCGGTGACCCGGTGCTCGGCACGAACCCGTACGTGGCCGCGGCGGCGGCACAGGTGCACGACCCACAGCCCTACGTCACGCCGCTCGAGACGCTGGCCGACCAGATCGTCGCGGCCGGGGTCACCCGCATCACCGGCTCGGTGCTCGGTGACGACAGCCGCTACGACGCCGAGCGCTTCGTCCCCTCGTGGCCCGCCAGCTACGCCACGTCACGCGAAGCGGGACCGCTCGGCGCGCTGCTGGTGAACGACGCCGCCGAGACCCTGCAGCCCTTGCGCAGCGCGGCCGACCCGGCGGTCCACGGCGCGAGCGTCCTGACGCAGCTCCTGCGGGAGAGAGGGGTGACGGTGACGGGCGGACCCGGACGGGCGGTCACGCCGCCCGGCGCGACGTCGGTGTCGACGCTCCAGAGCCGGCCCCTGTCGGAGCTGATCGGCGAGCTGCTGACGACGAGTGACGACAACACCGCGGAGCTGCTCCTCAAGGAGATCGGCGCGACCGCGGGCGGCGCCGGCACGCGGCCCGCCGGCCTCGGCGTGATCCAGGCGAAGCTGGCCGAGTGGGGCATCCCGCTCGACGGGATCAACCTCGTCGACGGGTCCGGCCTCGACCGCGGTGACCGCCTGACGTGCTCGGCGCTGCAGGCCGTGCTGCGCCACGTCGGCTCGACGGGGCCGGTCGCGGACGGCCTCCCCGTCGCCGGCCAGACCGGCACGCTGACCGACCAGTTCGCCGGCAACCCGGCAGTCGGCCGTCTGCGGGCCAAGACCGGCACGCTGCGCGACGCCAAGGCGCTGTCGGGCTTCGTCGACTCGCCCGACGGCAGCCGCCACATCACCTTCAGCTACGTCCAGAACGGGCCGAACGCGGATGCCGCGGCCACGCCGATCTGGGACGCGCTGGGCCGGGCGCTCACCGCCTACCCGGCCGCGCCACCCGTCGACCAGCTGGCCCCCCTGCCGCCCGCCCCGCCTTCCTAGTGGACCCTGCCCTACCCTGGTCGGCGGTGGCGACCCTCCCCATGTTCCCCCTGGGGACCGTGCTGTTCCCTGGGGCGCTCCTGCCCCTCCACATCTTCGAGGAGCGCTACCGGCAGCTCGTCAAGGACTGCCTGGCTGATGAGCCGGAGTTCGGCGTCGTGCTCATCGACCGGGGTCACGAGGTGGGTGGAGGCGACGTCCGTCGCGACGTCGGCACGGTGGCCCGCATCCTGGAGGTCGCGGAGCTGCCGGACGGCCGGTACTTCCTCCAGGCGGCCGGGGTCCGCCGCATCCGCGTGCAGTCATGGCTCGACGACGCGCCCTACCCCCGCGCCGACGTGGAGGAGTGGCCCGACGAGGGCGCCAGCCTGGCGACGAGCGAGCGGGTGGCGGAGGTGGCCAACCGCGGCCGGCGCGTACGGGCGCTGGCCAGCGAGCTGCACGAAGGCGCGGGCCCGCTCGAGATCGACATCGCCGACGACCCGCTGCTCGCGAGCTACCACCTCTGCGCGGTGGCCCCGGTCGGCTCCGACGACGGCTACAAGCTCCTCGCCTGCCCCGGGCCGGTCGAACGGCTGGACCGGCTCGACGACCTCCTGGCCGACGCGGAGACGGTGCTCGAGCTTCGGCTCGGCAGCGGCGAAGGCTGACGCCGAGGTCGCAAGGGGCCCGGTTGGATCTGCTAAGAACTCTTCCCGTGCTGCCGGAGGAACGCCAGGCGTCCAGCAACCCGGCGACGCAGATCTCCACCACGGTCGAGCTGGTCAAGACGTATGCCCGCCAGGAGACGGTCGGGCACCTGAAGGGGATCGGGCGCTGGGTCGGCTTCGGGCTCGTCGGGGCCGTCTGCATGTCGATCGGCATCGTCCTCCTCGTGGTGGGGCTGCTGCGCCTGCTGCAATACGTCGGCGACGACGTCTTCTACGGGTTCTGGTCCATCGTCCCGTACCTGCTCGCGCTGGTCGTGTGCGGCCTCGTCGTCGCCCTCGCCCTGAGCCGCGTCCAGGCCACCGACGTGCACCGCCAGGCGAAGCAGCGATGAGCGAGCGAATGACTCGAGCGGCCGGGAGCGGGAGCCGGTGAGCAGCACGCCGGCGCAGAAGGTGACCCGCGACGACATCGAGCGCAGCCTGCGGGCCATCCAGACGGGCGTCGAGGGCAAGGTCGTCAGCCAGCGGACCAAGATCATCCGGGCCGCGTCGGCGGGCGCCGTGCTCCTCGCGGTGTTGATCTTCGTGCTCGGCAAGCGGTCCGGGCGCAAGAAGACGGCCATCGTCGAGATCCGACGGATCTGAGCTACCGCGATGGCCAAGAAGGGCTATTCCCTCTACTCGCCGACCGCGTGGCTGAAGCGGCGGCTGTACCAACGGAGCCGGAGCAACCGCGCCTTTGCCGGCCTGACCGCCACGCTCGTGGTGCTGAAGCTGCTGCGCCGGGGCGTGTCGCGGAAACCGGAGGTCGTCTCCCTGGACAAGCTGCAGATCGGGCAGTCGATGACCATCACGCTGCTGGAGCGCCCGACCCGGCGACAGAAGAAGGCGGCTCGCAAGGCCGGCACCAGCGCCTGACGGTCCACCGGCCAGAATGGACCGGTCATGAAGGTGCTGCTGCGCAACCCCCGACGCGAGCTGGTCGTGGAGGGACCGGTGCGAGCGCACGCGCTCCTCGCCCGGCTCGATCTGAGCCGAGAGGGCCATCTCGTGATCTGCAACGGCACCCTCGTCCCGGCCGACGAGCTGCTCCAGGACGGCGACGAGATCGAGGTGCGTCCCGTCATCTCCGGAGGCGCGACGTGAAGTGCCGCGTCTGCCGCGGCCCGGCCGTCATCGACCTCCCGCGGCACAACGCCAACTTCTGCGCTGAGCACCTCGTCAAGCTGTGCCGCGACCAGGTCGCCAAGGCGATCGCCGACCACGACATGCTGGCGCCCGGCGAGCGCGTCCTCGTTGCCGTCTCCGGGGGCAAGGACAGCCTGGCCGCGTGGGACCTCCTGCTCGCCCTCGGCTACCAGGCCGAAGGCCTCTACCTCGGGCTCGGCATCGGCGACTACAGCGACGCGTCGGCCGCCATGGCGCGGTCCTTCGCGTCGGCCCGCGGCCTCGCCCTGCGCGAGCGCTCGTTGCGTGATGACTTCGGCTACGACGTGCCGACCGCGGCCGCCGTCACCCGCCGGGTGCCGTGCTCGTCGTGCGGGCTCTCCAAGCGGCACCTCTTCGACGCGGCCGCCATCGACGGCGGCTTCGCGGTGGTCGCCACGGGACACAACCTCGACGACGAGGCGGCCGTGCTGCTCGGCAACTCGTTGCGCTGGGACCTCGACTACCTCGCCCGGCAGCTCCCCGCGCTGCCGTCGCGCGACGGCTTCCCCCGCAAGGTCAAGCCGCTCGTCCGCCTCACCGAACGGGAGACGGCGGCCTACTGCCTCGTCCGCGGGATCGACTACCTCGTCGAGGAGTGCCCGCTGTCCGCCGGGAACAGGCACCTCGGCTACAAGGCCGCGCTGAACGGGATCGAGGAGCGGTCACCCGGCACCAAGGCCGCCTTCTACCTCGGCTTCCTCGACCGGATGGCGCCGCTCCTGGCCGCCCACGCCGCGGAGGACCGCACGGGACTCGGCCGCTGCCGCAGCTGCGGCGCACCCACGACCGGCGACGTGTGCGCGTTCTGCCGCCTCCTCGAGCAGACGGCGGGTCACGATCCGGTTCCCGTCGAGCTGGTCCGCCGCGGGGGCCGGAGGTGACGGAGTTCGCCTACGGCGACAAGGTGCTCATCCTGGACGCCAAGGGGCGGCGCTACCTCGCCACGCTGAAGGAGGGTGGCGAGTTCCACACCCACGCCGGCTACTTCGCCCACGCCGAGCTCATCGGCCAGTCCGAGGGCACCGTCGTCAAGGCCAATCGCGGCGCGGCCTACACCGTGCTCCGACCGACGCTCGAGGACTTCGTGGTCGAGATGCCGCGCGGCGCACAGGTCATCTACCCCAAGGACCTCGGGCCGATCCTCGTGCTCGCCGACATCGCGCCCGGGGTGCGGGTCCTCGAGTCGGGCGTCGGCTCCGGTGCACTGTCCATGGCGATGTTGCGGGCCGGCGCCGAGATCGTGGGGTACGAGCTGCGCGAGGACTTTGCCAACCGCGCCCGCGGCAACGTCCGGTCGTTCCTCGGCGCCGACGTGCTCGAGCGCTACCGGGTGGAGCTGCGGGACTGCTACGACGGCATCGACGAGCAGCACCTCGACCGGGTCGTGCTCGACCTGCCGGAGCCATGGCGCGT
>JBKPRL010000302.1:0-11753 GCA_046734535.1 bacterium
GTCTACGAGAGCCGCAACAGCGTGGCCCTCAACATCAAGGCCGACATCGCCCGCGAGGTTCGCGCCGGCCAGACCGACGACCAGATCCGAGCCGGCCTCTCGGCGCGCTACGGCGAGAGCGTGCTGCTCGTGCCCCGCGCCGACGGCATCGGGGCGGCCGTCTGGGTGCTGCCGGTGGTCGTCCTCGTGGCCGCCGGGGCCGGACTCGTGCTGGCCTTCCGGCGGTGGCGGCGCGACACCTCGGCACCCCCGACCGACGAGGACCGCGCCCTCGTGGCGCGGGCCATGGGCCAGCCGGTGGAGGGCGAACCGGTGGACGGCGAACCGGTGCAGGGTGAGCCCGTCGATCGCGCCGGCTCATCGCCATGAGCGCGCCGGCGGCCGATGCCGACCGTCTGGCCGAGCTGGAGGACGAACGCCGCTTCCTGCTCGCCTCGCTGGCGGACCTCGAGCGCGAGCACGACGCCGGCGACATCGACGAGTCCGACTACGAGACCCTCAAGGATGGATACACCGCCCGGGCCGCTGCCGTCCTCCGCGCCATCGACGACGGACGCCGTGCCCTCCCGCCCGGTCCGCCACGCCGGTGGGGGCGGATCGCCGTCGCCGTCGGCGCGCTGACCGTCATCGCGGTCGGCCTCGGTCTGCTGGTCGCCCACTTTGCCGGCCAGCGGCTCCCGGGGCAGACCGTGTCAGGTGGGATCGCCGAGGACAGCAACAGCCGCCTCGCACAGGCGCGGTCGCTCCTCGGTACCGATCCGGCGCGGTCGCTCCTGTTGTACGAGGCGGTCAAGGAGGTCGACCCCGACAACGTCGAGGCGACGACTTACCTCGGCTGGCTCCTCTCGGTCCAGGCCGCCAACACCGGCTCGGCCGCCTCCATCACGCAGGCCGAAGGGCTCCTCGACGACGCCATCACGCTCGACCCGAAGCGGGCCGACGCGTACTGCTTCAAGGCCGTCGTGCGCTTCCGCTTCCTGAACGACGCCGCCGCCGCCCGCACCGCCCTCGACGAGTGCGCCGCACTGCACCCACCGGCCGAGGTCAGCGGGCTGGTCCAGGGTCTCTCCGAGGAGATCGACGCCGCGCTGGCCGGTGGCGCGGCGACCGCGACGCCCGCGACAGCTGCGGGCCCGCCGGCGTCGAGCGCGGTCGGCCCCACGACTGTGGCTCCATAGCCCGGTGGGGTCGCGGCGAGGCCGTTGCTCGGGGTCGCCGGCCCAGGTTGCTACGGTCTCCCGCCATGTCTGAGCTCCCGCCGGATCCTGATCTGCCGACCACGCCGTCCGAACCGGTGGAGACGCCGCCTTCGAGTGCGCCGTCCGCATCCGAGGCGGCGCCGGGGATGCCGTCCGCGCCACCGCCGCCGACGATCACCTACGGCCAGGTGCCGAGGACCGTCAACGACGTGTACTACAAGACCGTCGCCAACATCCTGTTGACGATCATCACCTGCGGGATCTGGTTCGGCGTCTACGCCTACCGCACCCACGGCGACCTCAAGCGGTACAACGGCGAGGGCATGGGCGAGCTGGCCGGCCTGCTGCTCGGCATCTTCATCCATCCCGTCGTGATGTTCACGATCCCCTACGAGGTCGAGAAGATGTACCAGCGCGACGGCCGCCAGAGCCCGGTCAGCCCGTTGTGGGGCCTGTGGTTCCTCCTGCCGTTCATCGGGTGGATCATCTGGTACCCCAAGGTCCAGAGCGCGTTGAACGAGTTCTGGGTCAGCAAGGGCGCGCAGCCCCCGGTCTGAGCCGGCGTTCAGGCCGCGTCGGGCGGCGGCACCGCGTGGGCGCGGATGACCTCGCCGTCTTCGCACTGCAACACCCAGGTGCTGCCCTTGCGCCAGTCGGCCGGGCCGTCGATGACGGTGCCCCGCCGGGCCAGCGCCTCCATGATGTCAGGGATGAGGTCACCGTGGCTGCACAGGACGCTGTGGTCCGGGACCGACGACAGCAAGTCGATCGCCGGACCGAAGTGGATGGCCTCCGTGAGGTGCTCGGTGATCTCGATCTCGAGCGCCAGCTTCTCGGCCAGAGGCTCGAGCGTCTGCACGCAGCGCACGTAGGGGCTGGACAGCAGGCGGCTGATCGGCTCGTTCGCCAGCCAGGCGCCCAGCGCCTGGGCCTGCGCGCGTCCCGCCTTCGTGAGGGGCCGCAGCTCATCCGGACCGTCCCACCGATCACGCTGGCCGGCCTTGGCGTGCCGAACCAGGTACAACGCCATAGGAGCGGTCACGATACCGCGCGGCCGTGCTCCGGTCATCCCGTCCCGCGATCGCTGAAGCGGCGACTTGCGGGTCGCCGGCCCCCTGAGGCGTTCTGGTCGGCGGATTGCACCTTGGAGGTGCAGAACCATGACCAGAACCGGTAGTGGCGGGGCCGCGGCACGGCCGGCCCCGGTCGCTCAGACGATGAGCCGCACGTCGACGCCGAGCGTGCGATAGGTCGCCAGCGCTCGCTGGTCCCGCGTGGCGAGGGGAAGGCCATGGGACCGGGCTGCAGTGCCCACGAGCGCGTCGTAGACCGCGCCGCCGGCGATCCCGACCTCCGCCAGCTCGGCCAGCAGTCGCATCGCGGCGTCGGCGGGCAGGAAGCGGCTCGCGGGGAAGTTCTGCGCCAACAGCCGGTGCACGACCGCGGGCGACCGGCGGGCGGGTGGCGGCAGGCGGGTGAGCACCGAGAACGTCTCGAACGCCGCGTGGCCGGCGAACCCGAGTCGGAGGGCACCCAGCTCGCCGAGCACGGCGACATGGTGCTCGTGGTCGGCGACGACCAGGGCGACCGCGACGCTCGTGTCGACGAGCGCGTCGGGCGCGGCGCGACTCACCGCTGGTCGGAGCGGCGGAGAGTGCTGACCGTCTCGTCGTCGACCGTCGTGCCCCCGGCGGGGATGACGAGCCGACCATCGATCTCGGCGAGGTCCGCGCCGGCGATGGGCTCGATGCGCAGCGCCGCGCCGTCGCTCGTGACCTCGACATCGCCCGGCATCAGCCCGAGCTGGTCGCGCAGCGCCTTGGGAATGACGACCCGGCCCGCGCGGTCGATGGTGGTGCGCATGCCACGAGGCTACCATCGCAGTGGTCGTTCAGTGGGCGAGCGCCCGGAGGCGGGTCAGGACGGGAGGCAGAGCTTCGAGCAGGGCATCGATGTCGTCGTCCGTCGTGCTCCAGCCGACGCTGATGCGCAGCGAGTGGTGGGCGTCGACGCCCATGGCCTCGAGCACGGGTGACGGCGCCAGGTCCTCCGACGCGCATGCGCTCCCCGAGTGGACGGCGATGCCAGCCTGATCGAGTCCGAGCAGCACGGCCTGCGGTTCGATGCCCCGCACGCCCAGGCACACGAGGTGGGGCAGACGGCCGACCGGGTCGCCGTACACGTCGATGCCCTCCAGCGATCCGGCCGTCGCGAGTACCCGCGTGGTCTGGGCGCGGGCTCGTTGCTCCTCCTCGTCGAGCGCGTGCACCCCGGGCTCCTCGGCCCTGCGGTTCTCCTCGCGGCCGTGTTGTTCGGGCTCGTCGGCCCTGCGGTTCTCCTCGCGGCCGTGTTGTTCGGGCTCGTCGGCCCTGCGGTTCTCCTCGCGGCCGTGCTGTTCGGGCTCGTCGGCCCTGCGGTTCTCCTCGCGGCCGTGCTGTTCGGGCTCGTCGGCCCTGCGGTTCTCCTCGCGCCGGGCGGCCAGCGTCGCGGCTGCCGCGCCCCAGCCGACGATGGCTGGCACGTTCTCGAACCCGGCGCGCCGAGCCCGCTCCTGATCGCCGCCGACGAGCAGCGGGTCGAGGCGCAACCCACGTCGGACCACCAGCGCGCCGACGCCCGGCGGGCCGCCCATCTTGTGGGCGCTCACGCTCATGAGATCCGCGCCGGTGGCGCGGAAGTCGATCGGCACGTGGCCCGCAGCCTGCGCCGCGTCGACGTGGACGAGCACACCACGCTCGCGGCAGCCTTCGACGACCTCGGCCACGGGCTGGGTGGTCCCCACCTCGTGGTTTCCCCACTGCACGTGGACGACCGCGGTGTCCGACCGCACGGCGTCGAGGAGCGCGGCCGGGTCGATCCGGCCCAGGCGGTCGCAGCCGACCAGCGTCAGGTCGTGGCGGGCCGAGCTGAGGCGGACGGCCGAGTGCTCGACCGCGCTGGCCACGACATGCCCGCGGTCGGCGGTCGCACCGAAGACGGCATCGGCGATGGCCTCCGTGGCGCCGCTCGTGAAGACCACTTCCCGGCCGCGGGCGCCGAGCAGCGCGGCGACCTGCTCACGGGCCTGCTCGATCGCCACCCGTGCCGCCTGCCCCTCGTGGTGGATGCGGGCCGGGTCGCCGGCGCCGCCGACCAGCCACGCGACCATGGCGTCCCGCGCCTCCGGTCGGGTCGGCGAGGTGGACGCGTGGTCGAGGTAGTGGCGGGCCACGCCGTGCCTACGGTGCGAGCAGGACGTCGAAGGTGCGGGAGACCACCCCCGGCCAGGTGGTCGGGTCGGCTCCGGCGACGGCCTCTGCGACCGTGGCCAGCACGAGCACCCGTCCGTCGGCCAGGCTCACCGTGCCCTGCGCCTCGTCGACCGCGAACTGCAGGCCGCGCCGGTTCAGGTCCTGGCGCACCACCTCGACCAGCGCCTCCTCCCCGGCGACGCCGAGCGCGGGCGGGATCCACGGGGGCAGCGTGGTGGGGACCGGCGGGCCGGCGACGGCCGCGGCCGTGGTGGGCGTCGTGTTCCCTGAGGCGGAACCAGCGCTTCCGCACGCCGCCAGCGCCGTGGATCCGGCGAGCGCGAGCGCGAGCGCCAGGATCAGCGCGACGTGACGGACGGGGCGTCGCCGCCCGGACGGCCAGGGGTCGTGCACCCCAGCGGGACCCGTCAGAACGAGGTGACGCACATGTCGTCGCCCCGGGGCAGCGAGGTCGTGATGGCGGGCTCGGTCTCCCCGTACAGGGCCGAGAGCATCCCCTTCACCATCCCGCGGTCGACGGCGCAGATCACCGGGTGCTCCATCGCCACCTCGCCGAACGGGCAGTGGTTGTTGATGATGCGCAGCTCGTTGTTGCGGCTGTCGGTGTGGGCGGCAAAGCCGTGCGCGGTCAGCGCGTCGGCCACGGCGTGGAGCGCGGAGCGGAAGGAGCGGTGAACGCCCGCGCTGTCGCTGTCGACGGTGCGGCCGGTCATCCCGGCGGCCAGGGCGCGGCCGTACTCCTCGCCCACCTCCTCAGCCATGACTGCGGCCTCGGCGCGAGGGAGCAAGGCCAGCGCCCGACCGAGCAGGGTGAGGACGAGATCGTCGGCCCGCACCGGCGCGTCGAGGGAGAGGCGCTCGCCGCTGGCCCGGTAGCGCTTGGACGGGCGACCGGCGCCCGAGCCGGGCTTGCCGACGGCCACCTCCAGGTAGCCACCGGCGGCCAGCTTGTCCAAGTGGTGGCGGGCGACGTTGGGATGGAGCCCGAAGTGCTCGGCGACCTGCGCGGCCGTGACCCCGTTCTCGCCCGCCTCGTGGGCGTGCAGGTAGATCGCTCGCCGCGTCGGGTCGCCGAAGGCGTTCGTGATGGCGCTGACCGCAGCCGAGAACTCGCCCGGGCTGGACGGCGGGGGCTCGGCCGCGCCCGTCGACGGGCTGGTAGCGGTAGGTGCGGCAGGGGCCACGCCGGTATTCTACCTATGGCCGTAGTGGTAATTCCCACCTGCCCGCGGCCACCAGACCGCCAGCGGCCACCACCGCCGAGACGCCGAGACACGGGCGAGGAGCTCCATGCCGACCACTGAGCAGATCATCGAAGCGCTCCGGCCGGTGGAGGATCCTGAGCTCCGGCGCTCGATCGTCGAGCTGGGCATGGTGCGCGACGTCGACCTGCGGGACGACGGCACCGTCGGCGTCCTCGTCGCCCTCACCGTGCCGGGCTGCCCGCTGCGCCAGGAGATCGAGCACCGCGTGTCCTCGGCCGTCCGCCCGCTCGATGGCGTGACCGGCGTCGAGCTCGACTTCACCGTGATGACCGACGAGGAGCGGGAGGCGCTGCGCATCCGCCTCCACGGCGATCCGGCGGCCAGTGCCGGTGCCACCGCCGCGCACGGCCACGCGGAGGGCCGGCAGATCCCCTTCGCCCAGCCCGGCTCGCGGACCCGGCCGGTGCTCATCGCGTCCGGCAAGGGCGGTGTCGGAAAGTCCAGCATCACCACCAACCTCGCCGTCGCACTGGCCCAGCAGGGCCACTCGGTGGGTGTCATCGACGCCGACGTGTACGGCTTCTCGATCCCCCGCATGCTCGGCACGGACCGCGAGCCGGTCGTCATCGACCAGATGCTCGTGCCGCCGGAGCGGTGGGGCGTCCGGTGCATCTCGATGGGCTACTTCGTGCCCGAGGGCCAAGCCGTCATCTGGCGCGGGCCGATGCTGCACAAGGCGCTCGAGCAGTTCCTCACCGACGTGTTCTGGGACGACCCCGAGTTCCTCCTGGTCGACATGCCGCCGGGCACGGGCGACATCGCGCTCAGTCTCAGCCAGTACCTGCCCCGCGCCGAGGTCCTGGTCGTGACCACGCCCCAGCCCGCGGCCCAGAAGGTGGCGCGGTTGTCCGCCGCCATGGCGGAGAAGGTGCACCTCCCGGTGCGGGGTGTGATCGAGAACATGTCGTGGTTCACCGGTGACGACGGCCACCGCTACGAGCTGTTCGGCTCCGGCGGCGGGCAGGCGCTGGCCGACGAGCTGGGCGTCCCGCTGCTGGCGCAGCTGCCGCTGGTGCCGGCCCTGCGGGAGGGCGGCGACGTGGGCCGTCCGATCACCGCCGTCGATCCCGAGAGCGAGGCCGCGCAGAGCTTCCTGCGCATGGCCGAGCGGGTCGCCGTCGAGCTGGCCCCGCGCAAGGTGTTCAGCCCCCAGCTGCGGATCAGCTGACCTCAGTAGGCTGTCGCCTTCCTCACCCCTCGATCGCCTCGTAGGAGCCCCATCGTGGATGTCCGGATCGGCATCACCCAGGTCGCACGCGAGCTGCTCGTCGAGCTGGCCGACGACACCGACCGCGACGCGCTCACGGGCGCGGTGAACGCGGCGCTGTCCGGCGCGACGGACACGCTGGTGCTCACCGACCGGCGGGGCCGAGAGGTCCTGGTGCCGGCGGCGAAGATCGCCTACGTCGAGGTCGGGGTGGCCGACGGCGATCGCCGGATGGGCTTCGGGACTTGACCGCGGCGGTCGGGGCGGCGCCGACCGACCTGATCGACCACCGCCTGCTCTTCGTCACCGGCAAGGGCGGCGTCGGCAAGACCACGATCTCGGCCGCGCTGGCCATCCACGCCGCGGACCACGGGCGGCAGGTGCTGGTCTGCGAGGTGGACGCCAAGGGCACGCTGGCCGCGGCCTTCGAGGCCGGGCCGCTGGGCTTCGAGGCGCGGCCGGTCCACCACGGGATCTCGGCGATGGCCATGAACACCGAGGACTCCCTCCGCGAGTACCTCCGGCTGTACGTGCGGCTGCCGCTGGTGGCCCGGCTGGGTCCGCTGGCCCGGACGTTCGACTTCGTGGCCGACGCCGCCCCCGGCGTGAAGGAGATCCTCACCGTCGGCAAGGTCTGCTACGAGGTGCGGGAGCGACACTACGACCTGGTCGTGGTGGACGCCGCGGCGTCGGGACACATCGCCGCCCAGCTCTCGGCTCCGTGGTCGATCAACGACCTCGTCCAGGTCGGCCTGGTCCGCGACCAGACGCGTTGGATGACCGAGATCCTCGCCGATCCCCACCAGACCGGCGTGGTCGTCGTGACCACGCCCGAGGAGCTTCCGGTCAACGAGACGCTCGAGCTCATCGACCGGCTCGGGGCCACGGTGCCCGTGCGGACCGCCGCGGTCGTGGTCAACCGCGTCCTGCCCGAGCTCTTCACCCACGATGACGAGGCGGTCTTCGCCGGCCTCCGCACACCCGCCGCGGTGCGAGCGCTGTCACGGAAGCTGGCCGCGTCGCGGTCGAAGGTGAGCATCGGGACCGCCGCCCGAGACGTGACGAGCGTCCTCGACGCCGCGGCGCTGGCCGTCGCCCTCAGGCGGGAGCGGGCCGAGAACCTCGACCTCCTGCAGGAACGGCTCCCGTCCGGGCTGCCGACGGTCCTGGTGCCGGAGCTGTTCGCCCGCAGCCACGGCAAGCGGGCGGTGATGCAGGTCGCCGCCGCGCTGCAGGACGAGCTGGGCTGATGGCTCCCCCGCCCGCGACCCCGCACGGCGCCACCGTCGAGCAGCTGCTCTCGGCCAAGGAGGTGGTCGTGACCTGCGGCGCGGGTGGCGTGGGCAAGACGACCACGGCCGCGGCGCTCGCCACCATGGCCGCCATCCACCTCGGTGGCCGCGTGCTCGTCCTGACGGTGGACCCCGCTCGCCGCCTCGCCGATGCATTGGGGCTGGAGGGCATCGGCAACGACGAGCGTCGGGTGGCGCCGGCGGCCTTCCGCGATGCCGGTCTGAAGCCTCGGGGCGAGCTCTGGGCGGCCATGCTCGACACCAAGGCGTCGTGGGACGACCTCATCCGTCGTCACGCCCCGGATGAGCGCACTCGGGACGCCATCCTCGTCAACCCGCTGTACGAGAACATCACCGCCCGCTTCGTCCAGAGCCATGACTACATCGCGATGGAGCGCCTGCACGAGCTGCATGCCTCCGGCCGCTACGACCTGATCGTCGTGGACACGCCACCCACCCGGAACGCGCTGGACTTCCTCGACGCGCCTGAGCGCATGGAGGAGTTCTTCGGCGGTCGCCTGCTGCGTTGGCTCACCGCCCCGATGCGCAACCGCGTCGTCGGTGCGGCGTCGAGGCCGTTCCTCACCATCGCCGACCGGATCCTCGGCGCCCGCTTCCTGCAGGACATCGCCGAGTTCTTCGTCCTCCTGCAGTCGATGGAGAAGGGCTTCGTCAGCCGGGCTCGCAGCGTCCGCCAGCTGATGGGAGACGCCCGCACCACCTTCTGCGTCGTCACGACGCTGGAGACCGCACCGGCCCGCGAGGCGGGCTTCTTCGTGGCCGAGCTGCAGCGGCGCAAGCTGCCCCTCGGCGCCGTGATCGTCAACAAGGCGCTCCCCGACGACCTGCTGCGGGATGGTCCTGCGGCCACGGCGGCCGCCTTCCGCGACGACACGGACGAGGTGGCCGACGCGGTGGCCGGCCTCGTCGACGGGCCGAGGACGCGGGTGCGGCGGGTGCTCAGCGAGGTGGGCGAGAGCTTCGCCAAGTACGCCGTCGTGGCCACGAGGGAGGCCGAGCAGCGCGCCGAGCTCGCCACCAGCGCGGACGTCCTCGTCACCGTCCCGATCCTCGACGAGCCCGTGAACGACCTGGCCAGCCTGGTCCGGCTCGGCCAGTGCTGCTGGCGCTGACCGCGGACGCCCTCGCCGGGTCGGGCAGACTGGCGACCCGTGGCCACCTTCTCGGACCTCGCTCGGCAGCACACGGACCTCGAGCGGCCCGACGTCCTCCACCTCCTCCGGCTGCAGGCCGACTGGGGGCTCCTGGCCGACTTCTGCTTCGCCGATGTGCTCCTCTATGCGCCCGCCCGCGATGGCCGCTGGCTGGTCATGGGGCACGTCCGCCCGGTCACCGGCCAGACGCTGTACCTCTCGGACTGGGTCGGCTCGACGGCCAACGAGTCCGAGCTGCTCCCGCTCCGGAAGGCGTTCGAGAGCGGTGAGATGGTCGAAGGCGAGATCACCGTCGAGGGTCTGCCCGACGTCACCCGGCTCCTCGCCATCCCGGTGCGGCGGCAGGGGCGGATCATCGCCGTGATGACGAAGGAGTGGTCACCGCGCACCGGCCGCCAGCCGGGTGAGCTGGAGCGCACCTACCAGGCGATCTTCCATCGCTTCGCGGCGATGATCGCCGAGGGCAGCTTCCCGTTCGAGACCCGGCGCAGCAGCGCGCCGGTGGCGCCCCGCGTCGGTGACGGCGTGATGGTCGTGGACGCCGACGCTCGCGTCCAGTACGCGTCGCCCAACGCGGTGTCCGCGCTCCATCGTGTCGGCATCACGGCCAACGCGGTCGGTCAGCGTCTGGCCGAGCTCGGGTTCAACGACGCCTCGGTGCGCCAGGCCTTCGAGCGCCACGAGCCCGTCATCGAAGAGGTCGACCAGACCGACGCCATCACCCTCCTCACGCGCTGCATCCCGATCACGGCGGGCGGCAGCATCACGGGCGGAGTTCTGCTGCTGCGCGACGTCAGCGAGCTGCGCCAGCGGGACCGGCTGCTGCTGTCGAAGGATGCCACCATCCGCGAGATCCACCACCGGGTGAAGAACAACCTGCAGACCATCTCTTCGCTGCTGCGGCTGCAGGCTCGGCGGACGGGATCCGACGAGGCCAAGGACGCGTTGGCCGAGGCCGTGCGGCGCATCCGCACGATCGCCATCGTCCACGAGACGCTGTCGCGGGAGGCCAGCGACGACGTCGCCTTCGTGGAGATCGTCCGGCCCCTGCTGCGGCTGGCCGAGGACTCGCTCCAGTCGCCCGAGCGGCCGGTGCGCTTCCGGGTCGAGGGGGACGGCGGGAAGCTCCCCGCGGGCATGGCCACCCCTCTCGCTGTCGTGCTGACCGAGCTGCTGCAGAACGCGGTCGCGCACGCCTTCCGCAACCGCAACCGCGCCGGCAATGTGGTGGTCCTGCTCGAGCACGACGACCACCAGCTCACGGTCAAGGTCGTCGACGACGGCATCGGCGTGCCGGACGACTTCTCCATCGATCGGACCTCGAGCCTCGGACTGACGATCGTGCGGACCCTGGTGACGACGGAGCTGGCGGGCGAGATCACGATCCGCGCCGGCACCCCTGACGACCACCAGCGGGCCTGCCTCCAGCCCCCCGACCAGGGGACGGGTACCACGGTCCTGGTCGACGTCCCCATGCGCCTCGACGTCTGAGCCCGCCGCGACCCGGGCGTCGCCCCGCGTGCGGGTGACTGCCGCCGGAACTGATCCACCGGAAGTGTGCGCGAAACGCGCCATCCGTAGCGCGTTCGGTACAGACTTCGGCCGCGGCGCTCGCGCCCGAGGGCGGCGTCAGCCGTTGGCGAAGTCGGAGGTGGCCCAGATGCGGCGGTTGAGGTAGTCCTGGACGCCGGCGATGTAGTCGTTGGCCGGCTGCGTGTACCAGCGGCCGGAGAACCAGCGCCCGACGCAGCCCCAGACGTCACCGGCGCCGTACTGCCGGCCGCGCTCGACGGTGTTGAGCCACGTCTCGTTGCCCTCGAAGCAGTTGCGCCAGATGGCGTACGCGATGTCCATGTTGTACGCCGAGGAGACGAGCGCGTCGTTGATCCACTTCCGCATGTACTGCGTGCGGTCCTGCATCAGCCCCACCGATTCGGGGCACTGGCCGGAGCGGCCGTCCATGCCGATCGGATGGCCCGGGGCGCACGCGCTGGCGTCGGTGGTGAAGTCACCGAGGGTGTCCTGGTGCCACCACGACTCCTTGGCCACCTGCGCTCGGACGATGTCCTCCGCGATGCCCCACTTGCAGGCGATCCACTGGATGATCTCGTCGGTCGACCCCGTCATGTTCCCCGTGACCCGCCCGGTGAACGGATTGTCGGGTTCCGCCGCAGTGGCGTGTCCGACGGTGTGGTTGGCGGTGGCATTGGTGGCGCGGTTCTCGGCCGCGGCCCGCACGCGGGCGCGACACGTCTGGTCGCTCGGCAGCGCGGAGCCCGGCGGCAGGGTCGGAAACGTCTGGCTGCCACCGGTGGGGGGTGGGGTGGTGGGCGGGCTCGGCGGTACGCAGGCCGCGGCGGTGGC
>JBKPRL010000303.1:0-12495 GCA_046734535.1 bacterium
TCCTGACCAGAACGCCTGGGGCCCGAGCAGCGAGGTGACGGGCTAGGTGAAGAGCACCATGTGCTGCGGTGTGACGGCGCCCTGCAGCTCGTAGCGGGCGGGGTCGGGTCGGCGGCCCGCGACGAGCCGCACGAAGGTCGCCGCGTCGGTGACGAGCGCGCCGATCGGGGCGCCGGAGCCGAAGGCGACCTCCTGACCGTCGACCAGCACCTCGACGGACGGCGCGGATCGTCGCACCGAGCGCTCGCGGATCAGCGGGATCGCCAGCTCCACGCCGGCGCTCGCATAGGCGTCTCGGGCCCCGAGCGGCTCGCGCACGTCGCCGCCGTGTATCCACTCCCCCAGCGCCAGGCCGTCCGCCGCGCCGCCCGCGTCCGCGATGACGACAGCCGCGGCGGCGTAGCCGGCCAGCAGCTCTTCGATCACCCGGTCGACCGGCCACGACGAACGGAGGTCGACGTCGCGCTGGTTGTCCTCCGGCGAATACGAGCTGGACACTCCCTGGACGACGTTGCTGAGCGCGCTGGCGCAGTGGGCGAGGACGTCGCGCACGGACCACCCGGTGCACACGGTCGGGAGGTCGAACTGCTCGGGTGCGGCCGCGGCCAGCACCGGCGGCAGGGCCTCGGCCTCGACGAGCAACAGCTGGCTCCCGGCACTCACGGCGCCACCGTACCGACCGGGGGCGGCCGCCCCGGTCAGCTCAGGCTCGGGTCCAGCAGGACGCCCGGGTTGAGGATGCCGTTGGGGTCGACGGCCTGCTTGGCGGCCCTCAGTGCCGCCGCGAACAGCTCGGGCCGCTGCCGGTCGTACTGCGGCCGGTGCATCCGCCCGACCGCGTGGTGGTGGGTGATGGTCCCGCCCCCGGCGAGGACGGCCTCGCTCGCCGCCTCCTTCACCTCGGCCCACTGCGAGCGCTCGGACCCCTGCCGGCCCATGCCGAACCACGTGTAGTACGGCGCCGGGCCGTCCGGGTAGACGTGGGTGAACCGGCAGGAGAGCTCCGCCGTCGCGCCGAACACCTCGTGCAGCGCCGCGGAGACCCGCTCCCGTACGAGCGCGTCGAAGTCCGGCCATCGGTCCCAGGTGATCGCCGTCTCGAAGGTGTCGGCCACGAGGCCGAGGCTGGTGTCGAGTCCCGGGTCGACGCCGATGAACGCGTCGCGCCACGCGCCGACGCTTCCCCCGCGACCCGTGGGCCGGCCCTCTCCGTCGTCGACGGCCACCGCATCGTCCTCGACCACCCCACCTGCGCCGCGGGCGAGATCGACGGCGACACCGATCGGGTGTCGCTGGGAGAGCTCGGCCGACTCGAAGCTGACGATGACGAGGGACTGCGTACCGTCGAGCCCGGCGGCGCGGCCGGCCTCCACCGGGTCGAGGATGCGGCAGTTGGCCGGCCACAGCTTGGTCTGCACGATCTGGCGGACCGCGTCGGCGCCCGCCTGCCAGGTCGGGAACACGATGCCGGCCGTGGCTCGGAACGTCGGGCGACGCTGGATCCGCATCCACGCCTCGGTGATCACGCCGAGGATGCCCTCGCTGCCGATGACCATCCGGTCGGGGCTCGGCCCCGCGCCCGAGCCCGGCAGCCGGCGGCTCTCCCACCAGCCGCTCGGCGTGAGCATGCGCACCGACTCCACGAAGTCATCGATGTGCGTGTGGTTCGTCGCGTAGTGACCACCGGAACGGGTGGCGATCCATCCGCCGAGGGTCGAGAAGCGGAAGCTCTGCGGGAAGTGGCGGAGCGTGAACCCCTCGGGGCGGAGCTGGGCCTCCAGCTCGGGACCGTAGATCCCCGCCTGGATGCGGGCGGCCCGGGAGACCGGGTCGAGCTCGACTACCCGGTCGAAGCGGTCCATGGCCACGGTGACCACCGCGTCCGCCGCGGGCGGGTTCACCCCCCACACCACGGACGTTCCGGCTCCGAAGGGCACCACCTTGGCATCGTTCGCCGAGCACCAGTCGAGCACGGCGACGAGCTCTGCCTCCGAGCGCGGGTGGGCGACGACGTCGGTCGGGTTGGGGAAGTGCAGGTTGAAGGCGTCGGTGCGATCGGTGAAATGGGCGCCGTGGGAGTGGAAGGCCCGCTCCCACGTCTCGGTCGTGCAGAACGAGGCGAGCGTGTCCGGCACCCGGATGCGGGCCGGGCGGAGCTCGGCGTCGGCCAGGTCGGGTACGGGCGCCGGAGCTATGGAGACGCCGAAGCGCTTCGACAGGTGCTCGGCACGACGAGCGCGATCGCCGTCGGTCGGCTCGTCCGACTCCAGTCCCCAGGCCCAGAACGAACGGCGCGACGTCACGGAGCGACACTACGTCGAGGCGCTCACTGGGCCGGCGAGGCTCACCGAGGCTCACCGAGGCTCACATCGTCGACCACCCCGGCCGGCGACCGGGTCGGGTCCGCGACGGGAACGTCTCCGTCCACACGAGCGCCGTGCCGTCGACGACGACTGTGCCATCCTGGTTGCTGATCGTCGTGCGGAGCGTGCTGATCGGCTTGTCCGCTCGGACCTCGAGCACCTCCACCTCGGCTGTGATCGTGTCGCCGGGACGGACGGGCGCTCGGAAGCTCCAGTCGGTGTGGAGGAACACGCTGCCCGGGCCGGGGAGGTCCTCGGCGACGACGGCGTTGAGCAGGCCGGTCGTGACGCCTCCCTGGACGACGATGCCGCGGAAGCGGGTCGCCCGGGCAGCCTCCTCGTCGTAGTGGAGCGGGTTGCGGTCGCCGGTGAGCTCGGTGAACAGCTCGATGTCCTCGCGACGGACCGTGCGGGACCGGCGGGCGACGTCGCCGACCGCGGTCGAGGCGCGGCCCGCGGAACGGGAGCCGATGGAGAGGACGGTGTCGGTCATGGTGTGCCTCCAAGGGTGAGTGCCGGCTCCCGGTCGAGCCGGTCGATGGCGTGCATCTCGTCGTTCATGGCCTCGCTCAGGCGGTACAGGAGGCCGGGGATCTCGGCGTCGGTCCAGCGCATGCCGGCGATGGTGTCGACGACCGTGAACAGCGGCATCGAGAGCCGGTCGCGGGTGGCGTGGTACTCCTCCAGCGCCTCCGTCTCGGTCTCGGCGCCGGTGGCGGCGGCGGACAGGGCCCGGGCGAGCAGCTCGGCATCGCGAAAGGCGTCCGTCAGCCCGTGTGCGCTGATCGGGTCCTTCCAGTAGCCGGCGTCGCCCACCAGCGCCCATCCCCGGCCGTAGGGCCGGCGGAGGTGACCGGGCACGCCGCGGAAGGTGCGGACACCCGCCGGGCCGACCGCGTCGTCGAGCCGCTCCGCGAGGGCGGGCGACGCGGCGCGGATGACCTCGTGGAAGGTGTCGAGCCCGCCCCGGCCGATCCGGGCCGGACTGGCCACGGCGAACACGCACGACCGCCCGTCGTTGGTGGGGATGACACCGGCGCAGGCATCGGGCCGGAAGATCCACTCGTAGCCATCGTCGGCCAGCCCCGTCCAGTAGCCGTACGACGCCGCGGCGACGCCTGTCCCCTGGACCTCGGTGCGGGAGCCGACCGCGGCCGCGACCCGGGAGCGGACGCCGTCCGCGCCGATCACCCACGCGGCCTGCCAGGCGACTCGCCCCCGCTGGTCGCGGCCGACGACGCCGTCGACCCTGCCGTCGCGGTCGCGATGGACGTCGGTGACCGTCACGCCGTACCGGAAGGTCGCACCGGCGGCGCGGGCCGCGTCGACGACGATCGGGTCGAGCACGGTGCGCCGCGGGGCGTACAGCGCATCCACGCCGTGGGACGGCTTGATGGCCACCGTCACCTCGTCGGTGGCGTAGCGGAACGTCGTCGTGCGCACGGGCGGGGTGCCTGCCGCGACGACAGCGTCCAGCAGGCCCCACCGGTGGAGCTGCACGACGCCGGGCCGCATGAGCGCGTGGGTGGAGAGGGTGTCCGTGCCGTAGCGACCCTGGTCGACGACGAGCACGTCGAGACCGGCGCGGGCGAGGAGCAGGGCGGTGGCTGCGCCGGCGGCGCGGGCGCCGACGATGACGACGTCGTGGCGTCGAGGTCGTGAGGTGGTACGCATGGTGCTCCTCGGGGGTCGGGGCGGACAGCGGGCGGGGTGGGTCAGCGGGCGGGGCGTCAGGAAGCGATGGGTTCGTCGGACCGGAGCCGGCCGGCGATGTGACCGGCGATGTAGGCGGCGTCGTGGCGCACGCCATCGATGAAGTTGGAGTCGCCGCGGTGCTGGAACCGTTGCCCGAGCACGTACAGCCCGGCGTGCGGCGTGACCCCCCGCCGTTGGATGATCTCGCCCCGCTGGTCGAGCACGGGGACGTGCAGCCACGGGTAACGCCGGGTGAAGCCGGTGGCCCAGACGACGGCGCCGACCTCCTCGTCCCGGAGGTCCAGCCCGTCGATCCGATCGGCGAGCTCGACGGGACGCCGAGGGGTCGGGGGCAACACCTCCGTGCGCAGCCCGACGGCTCGGATGTGGCCGTCGACCTGGTGGAGGATCCGTTCGAGCCGCGCGTCGGCGGCCGCCGTGGTGGCCGGCAGGTCGTCGGCGAAGGCGACACGGGCGCCGTCCACGCCCACCAGTCGCCCGGCCAGGCGCACGCCGAGCCGCTGCAGGGCGGGCAGGTCGACGTCGCGACGGTCGGGCCGGCCGGCCAGCTGCACGGAGCCCTCACGGCGGGACCGGGACGGGTCGGAGACCTGGTCGATGGTCCTGGCGAAGGTGCCGATCTGATCGAGCCACCACCAGATGTCGACGCCCCGGTAGCACCGCGGGAGCCGGCTGTGGCGGCCGACCGCGAGCACCACGTCCCGACCGGCGCGGGCGAGCTCATCCGCGAGCTGCACACCGGTGGCCGAGGCGCCGATCACGAGGACGCGACCGTCGGGGAGCTCGGCGGGGTTGCGGTACGACGCGGTGGTCACCTGCGCAACGCTCCGGTCGAGCCTGGCCGCCATGGCCGGCACGCGGGGCTCGTCGCACCATCCGGTGGCGATCACGACGTTGGCGGCCCGCCAGTGCCCGTCCTCGGTGGCCACCGCGTAGCCGTCCTGGACCCGTTCCAGAGCGCGGACGGGACTGTGCTCGTGGACCGGCGCCGCGAAGGAGCTGGCGTAGTCCGACAGGTACGCGGCGAGCTCGGTCGCGGTCATGTAGCCGTCGGGGTGTTGTCCCTGGTAGCTCCAGCCCGGGAGCCGGGTGGCCCAGTTGGGGGTCAGGAGCCGGAGTGCCTCCCACCCATGGCTCCGCCAGCGCTCGGCGACGCGGCCGCGCTCGAGCACGACGTGGTCGACGTCCGCGTCGGCGAGGCTGCGGCTCACGGCGAGACCGGCCTGGCCGGCGCCGATGACGAGGGTGTGGGTGTCGGTGGTGGGCATGAGGGGCTCCTGGCGGGGGTTACGTCCCGCCGCTGGCCCGACCGGTCGATGACGCGGCCGAGCCAGCGGCGGGAGGCGTTCAGCCGGCGTCGACGGCGATGGCGACGGGGACGCCGTTGGTCAGGACGTCGAAGACGGCCGAGCGCTTGCGGGACTGCTCGACGACGGCGCGCAGCTTCTCGGGATCGTCACCGCGGAGGGTGAAGCTGACCCGCACCTGCTGATAGCCGTTGCGGACCTCGTCCGAGAGGCCGAGGATGCCGAGCAGGTCGATGTCGCCCTCGACGGTGGACTCGACCGAGGTGAGGTTGACGCCGCGGGCGGCGGCCACGTTGGCGATGCCCGCGGTCAGGCAGGCGGCCAGCGCGTGGAGCAGGAACTCGACGGGCGTCGGGCCGTTGTCCTGGCCCACGAGCACGGCGGGATGATCGGCGTCGAAGATGAACGCCTGCTTGTGCGTCATCTCCTGGGTGGCACCGAAGAAGCCGTGCAGGGTCGACTGGTTGTGGGTGCCGCTGACCCACGTGTTGGTGGCGCGGAACTGGAAGTCCGCGATCTCGTGGTTGGCTCGGACGGCCTCGATGGTGGCGAACAGGGTGGCGGTGTCGACGCCGTTGCGGATCGGGTTCTCGGTGATGGTCACGGGTGTCCTCCTGGTGGTGGTGCGGGATGCGCGGGCGCGCGGGTGGGATCGTCGGGCTGGGATCGGTCGGAGGTGTCCAGTCGGGCTGGACGCTGGTGCTCAGCAGCGAGTGGGCCCGCCGCTACACGAGGTGAAGGTGATGGCCTCGATGTCGATCGTGCTCAGCGTGGGCTCCTCGTCTGCCGCCGGGGTATCGGGCGGCGGCGAGGTCGATGGTGCGCCAACGGGCTGGGGCGTCGCATCGGTGGGTGCACGCAACCACGACACGGCGTGGTGGCCGTCGATGTCGGGATGCACGTAGTCATCCGCGTCCACGAGGTGTCGCTCGTCACCGCGGTGCGTGCTCCGGTCCCTCGATCCGTCGATCGTGCTCACGTCGGCTCCTCCGTAGGGCCGGATCGGAACACCAGCCCGACCGCGACGGTACGGACGCGGGGCCGAGTGCGCATCGGTGCGTGCACGCGTTCGCGCCGCGCCGAGGCCCTGCCCGTGGCGGGCTGCGCGTAGTGATCAGGCGCGCGTGAGGAGGCGGGACACCGCCGCGGCGCGAGCGGACTTCCCGTGCAGACCGAGCTTCGTGTAGATGTTGTGGAGGTGGCGCTCGATGGTGCGCACGCTCAGCGTCAGCCGCTCGGCGATGGCGTCGTTGTCCTCGCCTTCGGCGGCCAACCGGAGGACGTCGAGCTCACGTGGTGACAGCTTGGCGGCGACGTCGAACGTGCGGACGCGCTGCTGCGGCTGCCGGTCGTCCTCGAGGAAGCTCGCCACCTCGTCGACGAAGACGCTCCACGCCGGCTCGTCGCCGAGCACGATGTGGTTCGCGCTCTCCAACGGGACCAGGCGGGAGTTGGCGATGTTCGAGGCGAGGAAGCGCCCCTCCTCGAAGTCGTTCATCCGATCACCTCGGCAGTGGAGAACCAGCGTGGGCTGGTCGAGCTTCGGGAGGAGGTCGACCACGTTCTCCGTGCTCCGCTGACGCCGGGCGGCGACGGCGTTCTCGGCCGACACCGAGACCCGTTGGAGCTCGTCGAGCCAGCGCATCTGCTCCTCGGTGGCACCGGGGATCATCAAGGAGGTGAACACCCGCCGGAAGACCGAGTCGGGCCGCGCCCACCCCACCTTGAGCAGCTGTTCGAACGTCGCGTCCAGCTCGCGGTCCTCCGGCGTGGGATCGCGGAACGCGGCCGCGTAGCTCCCGTAGAACATCAGGCGCGTGACCCGCTCGGGATGGCGAGCCGCATAGGAGATGCCCACCGGACCGCCCTGGGCCATGGCCATGAGCGCGAACCGGTCGAGGCCGGCATGGTCGACGACGGCCTCCAGGTCGGCCACCCGGGCTTCGAGCCCGAAGTCGTCGACGTCCCAGTCCGACAGCCCGTATCCCCGCTCGTCGTAGCGGATGATCGTCGCCACCTGACCGAGGTCGGCCACGAAGTGCCGCCACACGGGGCTCTCCCAGTCGAACTGCAGATGGCTCAGCCAGCAGGTGGCGATGACGAGCGGCGGTCCGGTCCCGTGGCGGGCGTAGGCGATGCGCACCCCGTCCGGCGCGCGGCAGAACCGGACCTCCTGCGGCGGCGCCCCCTCCCGTACCGATTGCACCCGGTCGATCGTATCGACCACACCTCCGCCCCAGGGCGGTGCAGGACGTGTCGCACGCCACGCCAGCCGGCCTCGTCATGAACGCGCCGCGCGTGGCTGTCCCCGGAGGCCCGTGCGGGAGGCTGCTACCCTCGCCCGCCGACGCAACGGAGGGGTCGGATGCTGCTCGTCAACTGGTGGAAGGTCGTCGTCCTCCGGAGGTATGCCCAGTTCGTCGGCCGCGCCGGCCGGGCCGAGTTCTGGTGGTTCGTCCTCGCCAGCTTCATCATCAGTGCGGTGCTCAACCTCCTCGGTCAGGCGTCGGACGTCCTCTACGTGCTCGGCTTCGTCTACTCGCTCGCCGTGCTCGTCCCGAGCATCGCGGTCGGCGTCCGCCGGTTGCACGACACCGGCCGGAGCGGGTGGTGGATCCTGATCGGGCTCGTCCCGCTCGTCGGGCTCATCGTCCTCATCGTGTTCTTCGCCGGCCAGGGCCATCCCGGCCCCAACCAGTACGGACCCCCACCGCCCACCGAGCCCGCCCTCGCCTGAGCCGGTCCGGCGCGCCACGCGCCGCGGCCGCCTACGGCTGGCGGAGCGGCAGGCGGACGGCGAGCACGGTCCGACCCGGGACCGAGTCGATCGTGATCTGCCCATGGTGGCGATCGACCACGATGCTGCGACACAGGTCCAGGCCGAGGCCGGTGCCCTTGCCGACCTCCTTCGTCGTGAAGAACGGCTCGAAGGCTCGTGCCTGCACCTCGGCCGGCATGCCCGAACCCGTGTCGCCCACCTCGATGACCATCGCGTCGCCCTCCACCCTGGTGGCGAGGCGCAGCACGCCCTGGCTCTCCATTGCATCGATGGCGTTGTCGATGAGGTTCGTCCACACCTGGTTCAGGTCGCCGGGATAGGTCTCGATCCGGGGGGCGTCCGTGGCGTAGTCCCGCAGCACCGTGATCCCGGCCGGGATCTTGTGCCTGAGCATGACGAGCGTGCTCTCGATGCCTTCGGTGATGTCGACGAGCTGCACCGTGGCCCGATCGACCTGGGAGTACGACCGCACCGAGCTGATGAGCCCGGAGATGCGCCCTGTCGACTCCTTCATCTCGGCGAGCAGCACACCCGTGTTGAGGGTGCCGGCCACCCACTCGAGGCCCGGTCCGAGCGTGGTGTCATCGAGGGCCGCCGCGACGCGCTCGCACCAGGCGACGTCGGCACCGGCGGCGGCCAGCGTCGGCGCCATCCGCCATCCCTCGTCGACGCCGTGGTCGTCCAGCCAGTCCGCCAGCGCCTCTTCCCGATCGGCGACGAGGAGCGGGTCGTCACCGGCGGCCGTCCCGCCGAGCTCGCGGCGAAGGGCCTCCAGCGCGATGAACTGCTCGGCCAGTAGGGACCGCTCGGCCAGCTGGACGAGCGACGACAGCAGTGCGTCAGCGGTCTCCTGCAGCGCCTCGACGGCGCGCGCCGTGGCCGAGGCCGGGTTGTTGAGCTCGTGGGCCAGCCCGGCGGCCATGGTGCCGAGTGCGATCAGCGACTCGCGCTGGCGCGACAGCGTGTCCATGGTGCGGACCGTCTGGAAGAAGCCCTCGATGAGGTGGATGCTGAAGGGGAACCAGGAGCGCACCAGCTCGCCCAGCGCCGAGGACGGAAGGCACAGCATGGTTCCCGCGCTGGCGCCGCGGGCGGTGGCGAGGTAGCTGCTCGACGGGTTCCACGCATGGAACCCACCGGCCCAGACCCCCGGCCGTTCCATCGTCAACATGACGACGGGGTCGCGCCGTCCGGCCCGGCGTACGAGATCGACACGCCCGGAGAGCAGCACCCACCAGGCCTCGGCCGGCTCGCCCTCGCGGAAGAGGACCGTTCCCTCTTCGAAGGAGATCTCCCGGCCCGCGGCGACGATCTGGGCGAGCTGGACGTCCTCGAGCCCCTCGAAGAGGAACAGGGTGCGCAGCTGGTCGACGTCCATCAGACCGTCGCCAGGTAGCGGTGCACGAGGTACACGGACATGGCGCCCTCACCGACCGCCGACGCCACGCGCTTCATCGAGTCGAGGCGCACGTCACCGGCCGCGAACACACCGGGAACACTCGTCTCCAGGGCGAACGGAGGCCGGGTCAGCGGCCAGCGGCGTGCACCGTCGCGACCGACGAGCTCTGGCCCGGTGATGACGAAGCCCCGCTCGTCGCGGGCGACCTCGGGCCCGAGCCAGTCGGTCCGCGGCGACGCCCCGATGAAGACGAAGAGCCAGTTCGCCGGCACCTCCTCCTCGGTCCCGGCGGCACGCCGCGCCAGCGTGACCGCCTCCAGGTGCTCCGTGCCGCGCCCGCCCACGACCTCGGTCTGCAGCCAGACGTCCACGTTCGGCGCGGCCCGGATCCGTTCCACGAGGTACTGCGACATCGTCGCCTCCAGCGAGTCCGATCGCACGAGCAGCACGACCCGCCGGGCGAACAGGGCGAAGTTCAGCGCCGCCTGCCCCGCCGAGTTCGCAGCGCCGACGATGAGGACCTCCTCACCTTCGCAGGCGCGGGCGTCGCCGGCGTTGGCCCCGTAGAAGACCCCGCGGCCCGCGAGGCCCTCGAGCCCTGGCGCATCGAGCAGCCGGTACGACACGCCCGTGGCGACGAGCACGGTGCGGGCCTCGATCTCGCTGCCGTCCGCGAAGAGCACCGCTCGCACCGGCCCTCGAGCTTCGAAACCGACGACGTCCCGGGCCAGCACCATCTCGGCGCCGAAGCGGCGCGCCTGGGCCACGGCGCGGTGCGTGAGGTCGGCACCCGACAGACCCCGCGGGAAGCCGAGGTAGTTCTCGATGGACGCGCTCTGGCCGGCTTGGCCGCCCGGAGCCTCGCGCTCGATGACGACGGTTCCCAGGCCCTCCGACGCGCCGTAGACCGCGGCCGCCAACCCGGCCGGCCCGCCTCCGACGATGCACAGGTCGTAGAGCGGCTGTTGCGCGCTCGTGCGCAGGCCGAGTGCGCCGGCCAGCTCGGCCGTCGAGGGCGAGCGCAGCGGCTCCCCATCAGGTACGAGCACGAGGGGCAGGCCCTCCGGCGTCGCGCCGGCCAGCTCCGCCAGCCGCTGCGCGTCGGGATCGCGCTCGAGGTCCAGCCAGCGGTAGGGGACGTGGTTGCGGGTCAGGAAGGTCTTGAGCTCATAGGTCCGCTCCGACCAGCGATGCCCGATGACCCGCAGGCCCTGTGCGTCGTCCAGGTGCTCCTCCTGCCAGCTGGACAGCAGGTCGTCGAGCACCGGGTAGAGGCGCTCCTCTGGTGGATCCCAGGGCTTGAGCAGGTAGTGGTCGAGGCCGATGTCGTTGATCGCCGTGATGGCGACGTCCGTGTCGGCGTAGGCCGTCAGCAGCACGAGCTTCGCCTCCGCCGCGCAGGGTCGGGCCTGCTCGAGGAACTCGATGCCCGTCATGGCCGGCATGCGCTGGTCCGCGGCGATGAGGGCGACGCGGCGGCCCCGGAGCGCCAACCGGCGCAGCACGTCGAGGGCCTCCGCTCCGGACTTGGCGCCGTAGATCTGGTACTCGGCGCCGTACTTCCGGCGCAGATCGCGCACGACGGACGCCGAGACGGCCGGATCATCGTCAACCGTCAAGATCGCCGGCTTGGCCACACCCCATCCCGTTCTCGTCGCGCCGCTCGGGCGAGGTTACGCGACCCTCTCGAGCACGGCGGGGTCAGTAGAGGTTGCCGGTCGCGCCCGCGGCCTCGGTCTGACGGGCGGCGGCCAGCTCGCTCTGGTACCCCGCCCTCACGGCGAGGGCGTCGCTGGTGACGGTGATCATCCGGAACCCCTGCTCGCGCCGCCGCGGGGTCAGCGCGCCGGTGGCGTGGATCCCGGGCACCACTCCGTGGCGGTGGCAACCCTCGACGATGGTCGCCAGGGCGCCGTCGAAGATGGGGTTGCCATCGTTGTTGCCCGGCCCCAGGCCGAGGCTGATCGACAGGTCCGCGGGGCCGACGTAGATGGCATCGACGCCGGGCACGGACAGGATCTCGTCCAGGTTGGCGATCGCGTCGCCCGTCTCGATCATGGGGATCACGGCGACGTGCTCGCCCGCCCAGCCCCGGTTGTCGGAGTGACGCATGCCGGCCACGACCGGCCCCCAGCTGCGCGAGCCGTCGGGTACGTAGCGGGCTGAACGGACCACGGCCTCGGCCTCCTCCCGTGAGTTGACCATCGGGACGATCACGCCGTAGGCGCCGGCGTCGAGCGACTTGCCGATGATCCCGGGCTCGTTCCACGGCACCCGAACGATCGGCGTACCTCCCGAGAGCTCGATGGCCTGGATCATCGACACCGAGGTCTGGTAGTCGATCACGCCGTGCTGGGTGTCGACGCACACGTAGTCGACCGGCTGGCGCGCGGTGACCTCCGCGGTCAGGAAGCTCGGTACCGACAGCCACAAGCCGAGCGTCTCGCGACCGGCCGCCCACTTCTCACGCAAGCTTGTCATGGCAGCGAGTGTGGCAGGTCCGCGCTCGGGCCGCAGCCGACCACGGGCGGCCCGCCCACCGCCCGGACCTGCGGGGCCGACGCGCTCAGGGTCGCCGGCCGGTGAAGGCGATCAGCCGCGTCTGCTCGTCGGAATCGGCGCCGACCTCGACCTTCGGGCCGTACTGGCCGCTCGCGCGCAGCATGTCGTCGAGGGGCTCCATGCCGACGAGCATGTCGTGCACGACGTCGGCGTCGAGGGTTTCGTCGAGGCCCGTGGCCCGGGCGAGGTCCCAGGTGTGGACGACGACGTCGCCGAGCACGAACGTGGCGACGGCGTCGTCGAAGCGGTGGGTTCCGGCCCGGGGGTGTTCGACGACCGCGGCGCAGGCGGTCGGATCGTCGAGGAGTGACTGGATGCCGTCGCTCATCGTCCGCCACGCTCCGGCGGGGTCGTCGTCGACGGACGGGC
>JBKPRL010000304.1:0-5839 GCA_046734535.1 bacterium
AGGTCGATCGGTGGAGATGTGGTCGGGTGCTCCTGGCGACGGGAGGGCCCCGGCAACGAAGGCTTCCGCTCTCGTGGAGCGCCGATGAGCGACGAGCAGCGCCGCGAGAGAGGAGGACGATGATCGACCGGAGGCCGTACCCGGTGAGCGGCGCGTGGCGACCCGGCGACGACCCGGGCCTCCGCCGCTTCTTCACGATCGCCGTCGACCGTCCGTTCGCGCTCGACCACGGCGGGCGGCTGATCGACGTCGACATCGCGTACGAGACGTTGGGCGAGCTGGACGCGACAGCCTCCAACGCGCTCCTCGTCTGCCATGCGTGGACCGGGGACAGCCATCTGGCCGGGCCGGCCGGTCGAGGCCACCCGACGCCAGGATGGTGGGAAGGCGTGGTCGGGCCGGGGCTCCCGATCGACACCGACCGGTACTTCGTCGTCTGCGCCAACGTCCTCGGTGGCTGCCAGGGCTCGACCGGACCGGCGTCGGCCGATCCGGCGACGGGCCGGCCCTATGGCTCGACGTTCCCCGTCCTCACGATCCGGGACATGGTCCGGGTGCAGGCCCGCCTGGCCGACCACCTCGGGATCGAACGCTGGTTGTCGGTGCTCGGCGGCTCGATGGGCGGCATGCAGGTGCTCGAGTGGGGTATCACGTACCCGGAGCGGGTGCGGTCGCTCGTCGCGATCGCCACCTGCCCGCAGGCCACCGCCCAGCAGATCGCCTGGGGCGCGATCGGCCGGCGTTCGATCCGGCTCGACCCCCGCTGGCGCGGGGGCGACTACTACGACGCCGAACCCGGCGACGGCCCCCACGAGGGGCTGGCCATCGCCCGCATGGTGGCCCAGGTGACGTTCCGGTCCGACAACGCGTTCACCGACCGGTTCGGCCGCGAGCTGGCCGACGGTGAGCACGATCAGCCCGGCCTCTGGCAGCGCTTCGAGGTCGAGCGCTACCTCGACCACCACGGCGACAAGCTCGTGCGCCGCTTCGATGCCAACAGCTACCTGGTGATCGGCAAGGCCATGGACCTCCACGACGTCGGCACCGGCCGGGGCGGCCTCGAGTCCGCGATGGCGCGGGTGCGCGTCCCCACGCTGGTCCTCGGCATCACGAGCGACATGCTCTACCCGATCTACCAGCAGCGTCAGATCCACCAGCTCCTCGCCCGCCACGGGACGCCGACCGAGCTGGTCGAGATCGACTCCCCACACGGGCACGACGCGTTCCTGATCAACCTGGACCAGGTGGCCGAGCCGATCGGCACCTTCCTCGACGAGGTGGCCAAGCGCAGATGAGCGACGAGACGAACGACGGGACCCCCGTCGACGCGAGCCCCGAGCCGTCCCCGGACGCGATCCCGGTCGACCCGGCGGCCGGCCCGCCCTCGGTCGACCTGCCCTCGGTCGACCCGCCGGCCCATGCCGACACGGTGGCGATCACCACTGGCCGCTCCCACGCCGGGCGCGCGCTCGGCTCCGTGCTGCACGCCAGCGCGGTCTGGCAGGTGGACAGCCTGGAGGAGCATCGTGCGATGGCGTCGTCGGCTCGCGCCGACCGGTTCTACGGGCGCTACGCCAACCCGACGGTCACAGCGTTCGAGGAAGCCGTCGCCGAGCTCGAGGGCGCGGAGGCCGGTCTGGCCTTCTCCTCGGGCATGGGCGCCATCGCCACGGTGGTGATGGCGCTGTGCTCGAGCGGCGACCACATCGTCGCCCAACGGCACATCTACTCCGGCACGCAGCTCTTCCTGCAGGGCGTGTGCCCCCGCTTCGGCATCGACGTCACGTTCGTCGACGCCACCGAGCCCGGCGCGCTGGCCGGGGCCGTCCGGCCGGGCCGGACGATGCTCGTCGTCGCCGAGACACCGGCCAACCCGCAGCTCGCGCTGACCGACCTCGACGAGCTGGGCGCCATCACCGGCCCGTTCACGGTGGTCGACTCCACCTTCGCCACGCCGATCATCCAGCGGCCCCACGACCACGGGGTCGATCTGGTCATCCACTCGGCGACCAAGGGCATCGCCGGGCACAACGACGCGACGCTCGGCATCGTCACCGGTGCCGCCGACGTGCTCGAGGCGGTGTGGGCGTACTCGGTCCTGCACGGCGCCTGCGCGTCACCGTTCGACGCCATGAACGGCCTGCGGGGCCTGCGCACGCTGCCGATCCGCATCGAGCGCCAGAGCGCGACCGCCCTCCGCCTGGCTGAGTGGCTGGAGACCCACCCGGCCGTCGTCTGCGTGCGCTACCCGCACCTCCCCTCCCACCCGCAACACGACCTCGCCAAGCGGCAGATGGCCTACGGCGGTGCCGTCGTGGCCGTCGACCTGGCGGGCGGCCGGCCGGCGGGGAAGGCGTTCGTCGAGGGCCTCCGCCTGGCCCGGATGGCGGCCACCCTCGGGGGCCCCGAGACACTGGTCGTCAGCCCGGCGAACTCCACCCACGTCGGGCTGTCGGACGCCGAGCTGGCGGCGGCCGGCATCGGCCCTGGCTTGATCCGCATCTCGGTCGGCCTCGAGCACCACGACGACCTGCTGGCCGACTTCGGGCGCGCGCTGACGTCGAGCTGATCGGGCCCGTTCATCGCGCTCGGCGCACGTCGTGCTCGTCGACGTCAGGGTGTGCCCTCGGCGGGGCGGATGGTCCTCAGCGTGTGCCCTCGGCGGGGCCGCCATCGTCGACCAGTCCGTCCAGCGTGGCGACCGCTCTCGATCGCTTCGGCAGGCGCAGCGCCATCTGCTCCTCACCGGTGAGCAGGTAGACGACGAGGCCTTTGCGATCGGAGTCCGCCCGGCCGGCGACGCGGAACATGCGGATCGGGTTGCGTTGGCCAGGCCGCCGCAGGAGCTTGGGCTTGACCGCGACCGTCAGGCCGTCGTCGCCGTTGACCGCGACCCTGGCCTCCGACCACGGCCCGACCTCGCCCTCCTCCGGGTGGAGCACCGCCACGCGACAGGTGAACTGCTGGCCGTCACGGCTCACCCAGTGCGGCTCGATGCGGCGCGACAACCAGAGCAGCAGCACGCACGCGCCCAGGAACACGACGAGCAGGAGCCAGGACAGCACTGCCGACGAGTCTGGCATGCTCGCCTCGTGCCGGAGATCCTCGAGGTGGAGCGGTACCGGCAGGCGGCCGAGGCCCTCGTGGGACGCTCCATCGCGGCCGTCTCGGCACCTGACTCGTGGTTCCTGAAGCGCGGTCTCGGCCAAGGCGAGGTCGTCGCCGCGCTCACTGGGCGGGAGGTCACGGCCGTACGCCGCCGCGGCAAGCTGCTCATGCTGGACACCGACGGTCCGGTGCTGGGTCTCCGCTTCGGGATGACCGGACGCCTCGTGATCGACGACGGCATGCCCATCGCCGGCCTCGAGTACGGCCCCGACCGGACTGACCCGGCGTGGCGGCGATTCGGCCTTACCTTCGAGGGGGGCGGCTCGCTGGCGATGGACGACGCCCGGCGGCTCGGCGGCGTCGAGCTCTGGCCCGACGAGGCTGCGCTCGGTCCCGACGCACTCTCGCTCAGCCGCCGCCAGCTGGCGTCGGTGCTGGCCGGGGTGCGGGCGCCGATCAAGGCCGTCCTGCTCGACCAGCACCGCATCGCCGGGATCGGCAACCTCCTGGCCGACGAGGTCCTCTGGCGGGCGGGGCTCGATCCGGCCCGAGCCGGCGGCACGCTGTCCGAGGACGAGGTGAGCCGGCTGCATCGCACCATCCGCCGCGTGCTCCCGCAGCTCATGGCCCGGGGTGGCAGCCATACGGGCGACCTGCAGGTGGCCCGCGAGCGGGGCGCGGTGTGCCCGCGGGATGGCACGCCCCTGGAGCGACGCACCATCGGCGGCCGGACGACGTACTCCTGTCCAGCGCACCAGCGGTGAGCCTCGCCCGCGCGAGAATCCTGCCCGCATGACGCGGAGGACAGGGCGCTGGCTGGCGGGAGTGCTGGTCTTCCTCCTCGGCCTCGTCGCGCTGGTCGGAGGGGTCGGCGCGGGGGTCGCCGCGGCGGGCGCGGCGTCGAGCCGTCCCGCGCAGGCCGCGACCACTGTGCCGGTCACCGGTGCCGCTCCGGCCACGACCGTTCCAGCGCCCGCGCCGCCGGTCGAGACCGCGGTGCCCGCATCGCCGACGACGGTCTCGGAGTCGGACCAGATCGGCGACCCGGACGCCGATCGCCGAATCCGCAACATCATCTTGGCGCTCGGAGCCCTGGCCCTCATCGTGCTGATCACGACGATCATCTTCTGGCGCAAGACCAAGCCCGTTCCCGCGGCTCTCGCCGGACTTCGCCGTCTCGGGTCGCGGTCCGGGCGACGGGCGGCGCGGGCCGTCGAGGCGGCCGGCGTCGCGCCGCCGTCGGTCGCGGGAGGGGGTGTGGCTCGGGCCGGTGTGGACGTGCGCCCCGCCGTCGCGGTGGCGGCCGACGCTGGCGGTGACGGTTCCGCAGGCGTCGAGCGGACGGTGGCAGGCGGCGAGCAGGCGGTGGCAGGCGGCGCCGCGATGGCGCCCGTGTCCTCCGTGGGCGGCAGCGCTCCCGCGGAGGTGCCGCCCGCCGGGGTTGACGGTCCGTCGTCGTCGGACGGTCCGTCCTCGTCAGACGGTCCGTCGTCGTCAGACGCTGGCACCGCGTCGGAGGTTGCCGCCGCGTCGGAAGTTGCCGCCTCGTCCGAGAGGGCCGTCACGTCCGACGGACTCGGCCCGGAGCCGTCCGCCGAGGTCGTCCCGGCGTCGGCCCCGCCGCCGGCGCCCGGCACTAGCCTCCGCGAGGATGCCTGACACGCTCGACGTCGACGCAATGATCCGGCGGTTCCGCGACCGCGCCGCCGCCGTCAAGCAGCGCCCGCTCCCGCCGGTGGCCGGCGCCGAGCGCCAGCGGTTCCTCGACCAGGCCCAGACCGATTTCCAGGACTTCGCCATCATCGGCGACGCCGATGGGACGTTGGAGGACGGCGTGCTGGTGCTGCGGATCGACCTCCGCCCGCCCGGTGCTCGGTCCTGAGGACCGATGCGCCAGCACGATCAGGAGCCCGCGCCCTCGAGTCCCGATCACCCCCGCGTTCCGGCCTGGCGGCGGCACACGGAGGGCGAGACGATCTTCGGCTGCTGCCTCGCGGTCATCACCGCGTCGATCCTCCACTGGTTCCTCAACGACTCGCTCAGCCTGGGACCCCGTTGGCTGATGCCGCTGGTCTCCGGAGGACTGCTCGTCGTGCTCATCGGCCTGCATCCCCACCGCATGCAGCGGCAGTCGACGTCGGGACGAGTCGTCGGACTGATCCTGTTGGCCGTGCTCGCCTTCGCCAACCTCACGTCGGGCGTGCGCCTCGTGAGCCAGATCCTCGGGCGGAAGAGCGGCAGCTCCGACTCCCTGCACCTGATCTTGAGCGGTGCCTCGATCTGGATCACGAACGTCATCGTGTTCGGCTTGCTCTACTGGACCTTCGACCGCGGCGGACCCGCAGTTCGGGCCCAGGGCACGCGCCAGTACACCGACTTCCAGTTCCCCCAGATGGCCGACCCGTCGACCGCGCCTCCGGACTGGGAGCCCACCCTCCTCGACTATCTCTACCTCGCCTTCACGAACGCGACCGCGTTCAGCCCGACCGACGTGATGCCCCTGACCCGCCCCGCGAAGATGGCCATGCTGGTCCAATCGGCCCTCTCGGTGGTCCTGATCGGCCTCGTGCTGGCCCGGGCGGTCAACATCCTCGCCAGCTGACGTCCACACGGCTGACGGCCTCCGGCCCGGGCTTGCTATCCTGACGGGCTCACGCGGACGTGGCTCAGCTGGTAGAGCATCACCTTGCCAAGGTGAGGGTCGCGGGTTCGAATCCCGTCGTCCGCTCCA
>JBKPRL010000305.1:0-20046 GCA_046734535.1 bacterium
TGACGCTGTCCGCCAGCAGCTCTTGGTGCGTGCCGACCGCCTCCACCCGTCCGCGGTCGAGGAGCACGACCCGTTCGGCCAGTGCGATCGTCGCTGGTCGGTGGGCGATGACGATGGTGCTGCGCTCGGCCATGACCGTGGCCAGCGCGTCGCGGATCTCGTGCTCCTTCGACGGGTCGACGGCGGAGGTGGCGTCGTCGAGGACGAGCACGCGGGGATCGGCCAGGATCGCCCGGGCGATGGCGATGCGTTGGCGCTGGCCCCCCGACAGCGAGAACCCGCGCTCGCCGAGCAGCGTGTCATAGCCGTCGGGGAGGTCGTGCACGAACTCGGTCGCGCCCGCGAGTGCCGCGGCTCGCTCGATGCGTTCGAACGAGGCGTCGGGATCGGCAAACGCGATGTTGGCCGCGACCGTGTCGTGGAAGAGCAGCGTGTCCTCGAAGACGATCGCCACCGCGCTCCGGAGGTCGTGCACGCGGAGCCGCCGGAGGTCGATCCCGTCGAGCTCGATGGCGCCCGAGTCCACGTCGTAGAAGCGGGCGAGCAGGCGGGCGACGGTCGACTTGCCGGACCCTGTCGCGCCCACGAGGGCGATCGAGGAGCCCGGCTCGATGGTGAGGTCGAAGCCGTCCAGCACCGGGTGGGCACGGTCGTAACCGAAGCGGACGCCGGCGAAGCGGACCGCACCGGTGGGCAGGGCGGCGGAGCGGGCCGGGAGGGCCTTCGGATGCGGCGGGTCGGTGACGATGGGCTCGGTGGAGAGCACCTCGTGGACCCGTTCGAGCGCGGCAGCCGCGCGCTGCGCCCACGACACCGTCATGCCGATCGTCCGCAGCGGCCAGACCAGCAGCGCGACATAGGCGTTGAACGCCACGAGGCCGCCGATGCTGAGCGTTCCCTGCGCGACGAGGTGGCCGCCGACGCCGAGCACCAGGATGAGCCCGACCGAGGGCATGAGGTCGATCGCGGGCAGGTAGTGCCGACGGATCCCCGCCGCTCGCAGCGAGGCGGTGCGGACGTCCTCGGCCTCGCGGGTGAACTTGGCCAGCTGCACCGGCTCCGCCCCGAAGCCCTTCACGACGCGCACTCCCGACACGGTCTCCTCGACCACGGTCGCCACTTCGGCCGACTCGGCCTGGACGGCCAGCACGGCTGGGTGGATGTGGGCCGAGAACCGCTTGGCCAGGACGTTGACGATGGGCAGCGGGACCAGCGCGCACAGCGCCAGGAGCGGGTTCATGGCCAGCAGCACGGCGGCCACGCCGACGACCAAGGCCAGGTTCGACAGCGTCAAGGGGATCATGACGACGAAGGCCTGCACCTGCTGCAGGTCGTTGCTGGCCCGGCTCATGAGCTGGCCGGTCTGCGCCCGGTCGTGGAAGCCGATGTGCAGCGCCTGCAGGTGGGCGAAGAGCCGCTCTCGCAGCCACCGCTCGGTCAGGCGCGCCTCCCGAAAGGCGAGGTAGCGACGCGACGCGCTGAGAGTCCCGGCGACGAGGCCGATCACGACGATCGTCAGCGACCACGCGACCAGCGAGCCGTGGCCGTCGACGGCCCGGTTGATGGCCGCGCCGACGAGGAGGGGGACGGCGATCTTGGTGCCGCTCCAGAGCAGGCCCACCACTCCGCCGAGGGCGATGCCCCGCTTCTGTGCCGCCAGCGTGGCGCGCAGCAGGCGCCACCCTTCACGACGGCCACTCGCGGTCACCAGGCTCCTCTGCTCCGATTCGTCGATCGGGTCGATGACACGCCGTCCCGATCCCTCGGCGAGGCTATCGGCGGGGGTCCGCGGCCACCCCGTGCCTTCAGCGGGCGGCGCCGTCGCCGTAAGGTGTGGCGCATGAGCGTGCTCGGCTGGATCGTCATGGGCCTGCTGGCCGGGGGCCTGGCCCGGATCGTCGTCCCCTCCCGCGGCCAGGGCTGCATCTACACGCTCGTGATCGGCGTCCTCGGCGCGCTGATCGGCGGCGCCCTGTCGGCGGCAGCCGGTGTCGGTGACGGGATCTCCGGGTTCAACTTCGGCACGTTCGTCATCGCGTTCCTCGGTGCGTGCCTGCTGCTCCTCGTGCTGTACGCGCTCGGCGGCCGCTCCCGCGCTCGACGTTGAGCCACGCCCCGCCTCGCCGCTGACCATGCCGGTCGCTGTGGCGTGTGTCACAGCGAACAGGTGATCGGGAACAACCCTGTAGCACCCATCGTTCAACGTGGTGGCATGACGAAGACCACCACCCCTGAGCGCCCGGCCGAGCCGGGCATCGAGCAGCTCGAGCTGCTCCCGGCGGTCGACGTACCGGTGCAGCTCCGCCTGTCGCAGCGCACCCGGCGCATCGGCCTGGCCGGTGTGGCGCGGGCCCGGGCCATCCTGGAGGAGCAGGCGTCCCGCCGTCGGGAGGCGGCGGCCGACGCCGAGCGCCTCTCCCCACCAGCGGCCGCCTGAGCACCCCGCCGGCGCGCCCGGCGGCCATCGACCCGACCCCGGCGAGGACCGGCCGGTAGGTTCTCGCGTCTGGGCGATTGGACCGGGTTCGGAGGGAGGGCGTGACGGACGAGACGAGGTCGAGACGTGGGCTCGGTCGTTACGTCCCACGGCGGGCCGCGGAGTGGGACCTGGACGCGCCGGGCCGGAAGTGGCAGGAGGTCGAGGCCTCGCTCTGCTTCGTCGACATCTCGGGCTTCACGCCACTGTCGGAGCGGCTGGCGCGGAGGGGGCGCATCGGCGCGGAGGAGCTGACCGAGCTGCTCAACCGGGTCTTCGGGAGGATGCTCGCACTCGCCTACGAGCGCGGCGGCAGCTTGTTGAAGTTCGGGGGCGACGCACTCCTGCTGCTCTTCGCCACCCCGGACCACGCCGCGCAGGCCGCCAGTGCCGCGGTCGACCTGCGGAGTGCCCTACGGGAGGCGGCGGCCATCCCGACCTCGGTCGGCCGGGTGGCGTTGCGCATGTCGGTCGGCATCCACAGCGGCACGGTCCACCTGTTCCGGGTCGGGCAGCAGCACCACGAGCTGCTGATCGCCGGGCCCGCGGCCACCGCGACCACGCAGATGGAGCATGCCGCCGGGCCGGGCCAGATCGTGGTGAGCGCGTCCACCCGGGCGGCGCTGCCGGCCCGGGCGGCGGACGAGAGGTGCGGACCCGGTTTCCTCCTCCGTTGGCGCCAGCCCAAGGCCGCGCCGCTCGCGCCCGTCCCGGCCCGCGCCGTGCCGAGGGAGGTGGTCGCGAGCCACCTGCCGACGGCTCTTCGCGGCTACCTCGCCGAGCGGTCGAGGGAGCCCGAGCACCGCGCCGCGACCATCGCCTTCCTGCGCTTCAGCGGGGTCGACGCGCTGATGGCCACCGACGGACCAGACGCCGTCGCCGAGGCGCTCGACGCGGTGGTCACCGTGGTGCAGGACGCGGCGGCCGCCGACGAGGTCACCTTCCTCTCGACCGACATCGACGAGGACGGTGGGAAGATCGTGCTGGCCACCGGGCTGCCGTCCACGGGGGCTGACGACGAGGGCCGGATGGTCCGCTGCCTGCGGCGGATCGCCGACCGCGGCCTGCCGCTCCCGATCCAGATCGGTGTGAACCGGGGCCACGTCTTCGTGGGCGAGATCGGCATGGCCTACCGCTCGACGTTCTCGGTCATGGGTGACACGGTGAACACCGCGGCCCGCCTGATGGCGGCCGCGCCACCGGGCGCCGTCTACGCGAGTGCGGCCGTGCTCGAGCGGTCTCGAACGGCCTTCGCCACCACCCCGCTCCCACCCCTCCAAGTGAAGGGCAAGGCCACCGCCCTCCAGGCGGCCGCCGTGGGCGCCGAGGTCGGGCACCGCCCCTCGGAGGACGGCGTGCTCCCCTTCGTCGGCCGCCTCGTCGAGCGGGACGCGCTCCGCCGCCACCTCGACGAGGTGGTCGCCGGGCACGGGGGCGCGGTCGTCGTCGAGGCCGAGGCCGGGGTCGGCAAGAGCCGGCTCGTGGCAGAGGTGCTCCGGCCGTACGCGTCGAGCACCGATGGCCCCGGTCGCGTCACGACGATCACCGTCCGGGGCGAGTCCTACGGCGTGACGTTCCCCCTGCGGGCCGTCCGGGACCCCGTGCGGGAGCTGCTCGGAGTGCGCCGGCGCGATCCGGCCGCGATGGCCAGCCAGCTCCTCGACCGCCTGCGGCAGCTCGACCCCGGCCTCCTGCCGCTCGCGCCGCTCATCGCCGAGGTCGCGCACCTCGAGGTCCCCTCGACGCCCGAGGTGGACGAGCTCGAGCCCCGCTTCCGACCGGAACGCCAGGCGGACGCGGTCGTCCGCCTCCTGGCCCTGTGCGTCACCGGACCCCTGGTCATCGTGGTCGAGGACGCGCACTGGCTCGACGACGCGTCGACCAACCTGCTCGCCCGCGTCGCGGCTGCGGCGGGGGCTGCGGACGACCGACCGTGGCTCGTCGTCTCGCTCCGGCGGCCGACGGTCGGGCAGCCACCGGCGGACGTCGACGAGACGGTCATCAGGCTCACCCCCCTCACCGATGGCGAGGCCTCCGAGCTGGTCTGGTCAGCCCCGGACGTGCACGTCCGTCCTCATGACGTGCGAGCGATCGTCGCCCGCGCGGCCGGCAACCCGCTCTTCCTGCAAGAGCTGCTGCGCCACGTGGCGCAGACCGCGCACACGGCGCCGACCTGGCCGAGCGCGGGAGCCGCCGCACTGCCGGACACGCTCGAGGCGGTGCTCGGCGCGGAGATCGACGCTCTCCCCCGGGACGCCCGTCAGGTGCTGCGGTGCGCGGCGGTGCTCGGGCTGAGCTTCCGGACCGAGGCGCTGGAGCTCATCCTGCGGCCCGATGACATCGCACTCGGCGCGGTGGTGGAGGCGGAGCTGCGCGACTTCATCGAGTCCGACGGCGAACGCTGGCGCTTCCGTCAGGCGCTGGTGCGCGACGTCGCCTACGAGGGCCTGTCCTACCGCCGGCGGCGCGAGCTCCACCGGCGGGCCGGCGCGGCGACCGAGCGCCTGGCCCAGGGCCGCGTCGAACAGGTCGCGGACCTGCTGGCCCGGCACTACTCCGCGGCGCAGGACGTGGACCTGGCCTGGCGCTACGCCCGCGTCGCCGCGCAGCGGGCCCGGGCGGCGTACGCCAACGAGGAGGCGGCGACCCACTACGAGCAAGCCCTCGACGCGGTCCGCCGTCTACCGGACGTCTCGGACGCCGAGAAGGCCGCGATGTGGAGCGGCCTGGGCGACGCCCGCGAGCAGCTGGGGATGTTCGCCGAGGCCATCGATGCCTACCGGCGGGCCGAGGCCCTGGTGCGGCACGACCCGACCGCCACGGCCCGGCTGGCACTGCGCCGCGGTCGGGCCAGGGAGCAGTGCGGCGCCTACACCGCGGCGCTGCGAGAGGTGCGGGTCGCCGGCGCCCGCCTGGCCACCGTCGACACCGAGGAGTCCCGGCGGTGGCGAGCCCGCCTCACCGCGTTCGAGGCGATCGTCCGTCAGGGCCAGGAGCGGCCGCGCGAAGGGTTGGCGGTGGCCGAGCGGGCCGTCGAGGAGGCCGAGTCCGCGGGCGAACGCTTCGCGCTGGCCCAGGCCTACAGCGTGATCGACTGGGCGCTCATCGTGCTCGGCCGGGCCGGCGAGGCGGTCCTCGCTGAGCGCGCGCTGGCCATCTTCGAGGAGCTCGGCGATCTCTCCCGCCAGGCCGCGGCGCTGAACAACCTCGGCGCAGCGGCCTACTTCGGGGGCGACTGGAGCGCGGCGATCGCCTACTACGAGCGGTCGGCCGAGGCATCCCGCCGGTCGGGCAACGAGGTCCAGGCCGCACTCGGGGGCATGAACACCGGTGAGCTGCTCGTCAACCAGGGGCGGCTCGAGGAGGCGGAGCCGATCCTGCAGGAGGCGTTCCGGGTGCTCCAGGCGTCGGGGTCCGACGCGGCCCAATTCGCGGAGATGCAGCTCGGCCGGCTCGCGCTGGAGCGGGGGGACCTCATCCTGGCCGAGCAGCTGACGACCCACGCGCAGCAGGACGCAGCCGCGATCGGTCAGTGGGAGTCGGCACGAGAGGCCGCCATCTACCTGGCCCGCTGCCACCTGCGGCGGGGCGACCCGGCCCAGGCGCTGGAGACGCTGCGCGCCGCGCAGCGCACGACCCGGGGGGAGGCTGCGCTCTACGACGTGCTGGCCGCCGAGGTGGAGACCAGGATCCTGATCGAGCTCGATCTGCTCGACGACGCCCGCGCCGTCAACGATGCCGCCGTGGCCGACGCCCGCCGTCAGGGCCTTGTCTTCGAGCTGGCCCTCGTGCTCCTCTCCGGCGCGGCGATCGACGCCCGCGCCGGGACGGACCCCGACCCTCTGGCCGTGGACGAGGCCGTGGCGATCCTGTGCGAGCTGGGCTGCGAGGCGCGCCTCGCCTCCCAGCTCGCGGTGGCGGCGGGCTGACTATCGCGCCCAGCGAGGGTCGCCCGCCCCGTAGTACCGCTCGCTGACCTGCATCTGGCCGTCGCTCACCAGCTCCGTGCTCTGCTCGGCCAGGCACCACTTCTGTCCTTCGGGCAGGACCGGGTGGGCCGTCGTCACGCGGCACCACTGCACGGTCTGGCGCGGGTTCGGGCCGTCACCGTCGTAGTCGATGGTGGTGGCCGGTACCGGCAGCACCGCGGCCTCCGGCTCCCAGTCGATGTCGAGGAGGAAGTTCGCGCCGGGCTGCGCGCTGGCATCCTTCCGCAGCAACACGGAGTCGTCAGGATCGGTGCGCAGCAGGTAGGGCAACGGTGTGCAGTTCGGGTTCTGGCCCCGGCTGAAGGTGGCCTTCGGGGAGCTGCCACCACCGACGGGCGGAGCCGTCTCGCCACAGTCGATGATGCCCGTGATCTCCGTCAGCTGGAACAGGGTGTCCTTCGTCTGGAGCGCGGTGCCGAGCGGACCGGGCGCCGAGCCGTCGTCGCCGCCATCGAGGGAGAACGCACCGCCCGGCGTCGAGCCGTCGACGCTCAGGACGAGTCGGTCGAACGGCTGGCTCGGGTTCAGCACCCAGCGCACGTTGTCGTCGTCGGACCACTCCTTCCCCGCCGGTTCCGACGTCGGCAGCAGCGCGGTGTCGACGAGCTTCGACCCCAGGTAGCTGTCGGCCCGCACGGTGACCTTGTTGAAGGCTTCGAGGTCGAGCTCGGCGACGTCGATCTGCTTGCCGGCGAGCGTGCCGGACAGGGCGAGCGTCAGCGCCTCGCTGGCGTCCACCCGGTTGCAAGACGACTCGCCGCTGCCGTTCTCCGTCGCCGTCTTCACGCCGAGGGAGTGGTCTTGGAAGCCGACCACGCCGGTCGGCGGCGCGGGCGTCGACGAGAGCGTCACGAGCGACGTGGCCGGGTTCAGCGAGGCCGCGCACTTCTTGGAGCGGATGCGCTGGGTCACCGTCGACTGGCCGGAGCCGGTCGGCGGTTCGAACCGGAAGAAGTCCGAGTCGCCGGCCATGTGGAGGCGCAGCACGCCGCCGCCGGTGATGGGGACGGGCGGTGGCCCGTTGGTGCCCGCGGCCATCGCACCGGGGAGCACGACGGCGGCGAGGGCCACCCCTGTCAGTGCGACGGCGACCTTCGTCCTGGTGGTGATCACAGACCCGCTCCTCCACTCGGTTGCCTCGGGTGGCGGCCGAGGCTAGGACAGCTGCTCGGCCTCAGATCGGGGGGTGTCGTTCGCGGCGGCCGGCGGACCGCGTGGCCGTCACGGTACGTGAGGCGAGAGCGCTCGGATGGCCTCCCAGTGGTCGAGCTCCGGGTCGAGGGGGAGGATGGCCAGGGAGGACGTGGTCACACCGTTGTCGAAGTAGCGCTGGATGGTGGCGCGGCACTGCTCCGGCGAGCCGTTCACGATGAGGTCGTCGACCACGTGGTCGGGGATGGCGGCGAGCGCAGCCTTGCGATCCCCCGCCTTCCACGCATCCCACATCCCTTGGAGCGCCGGGCCGCGTCCGAGCCACTCGTGGAACGCGGCGTAGACCGGCACGTTCAGGTAGGCGGCGATGGCGAAGCGGCCGGCGGCCCGCACCTGGTCCGTCCGCTCGCTCGGGCACACGAAGATGCGGGCCACGAGCTCCTTGTCCGGACCCTGCGCGTTGACGATGGCGGCGACGCGGGTCACGTCGTCCGCCGCCAGCCAGTTGATGACGGCGCCGTCGGCCTCCCGACCGGCCAGCCGGAGCATCCCCTCCCTCAGGGCGGCGACCAGGATCGTCGGTGGCACCTCCGGCCGCACACCGAGCTTGAACCCGGAGATCTCGAAGCTGTCGTAGTGCTTCGCCACCTTCTCGCCGCTCAGGGCGTCCTTGAGGAAGCGGACCACGTCCCGCACGCGCTGGTAGGGCGCGCGGAAGGGCACGCCGTTCCAGCGCTCGACGATGACGTTGGACGACGAGCCGATGCCGATCGCGAACCGCCCTGGCGCGGCGTCGGCGAGTGACGCCACGCTCTGGGCCAGGCACGCCGGCGCGCGGGTGAAGGCGGGAACGATGGCCGTGCCGAGCCGCAGTCGGGGCTCCCACGCCGCGGCGAGGGCGAGGGGCGTGAAGGCGTCGGCTCCGTCGGCCTCGGAGGACCAGATGTCGGTGTAGCCCAGGTCGGCCAGCTCCCGCAGCCCATCGGCGTGGGTGTGCAGGTGACCGGGGAGGGGGACGGTCATCCCGGGACGGACGGGCAGGCTCATGGGCTACGACCTCCTGTATCGGCGCGTGTGCGGCGAAGGCGGCGCTGCTCCCAGGAGCGCACGATGCAGCTCTGGCTGGCCGTGGCCAGCAGCGTGCCGTCCTCGGCGAACATGTGGACGAGGCCGTGGCCGAAGCCCCGTTCGACGGCGTGGACCCTGATGTCGAGCAGCACCCACTCGGTGGGCACGAGGTGCACGACCCGCAGGGTGTTGTCGAGGCTGTTGCCGCCGCCGAGGACGCCCAAGGCCTGACCGACGCCCATGGGTACGAAATCCCCGAGCACGGCGAGCGCGGTCGCGTCGACGCCGTCGAGCACATCGGGGATGCGCGTCCAGACCAGCACCTGGCCGTCGCCGTGGGTGCCGTCCAGCTGGCGGAGCCCACGACCCTTGACGACGCGTTGGTCGAGACGCTCGTTGATCGTCCCGTCGATCGGCCCGTGCTGCGGCCGCGGCGGACAGTCCTCCGGCCGGGGCAGGTCGCCGGGGAGTCGCTCCCACTGCCCGGCGTGCTCGAGGGGACGATGCCCGAGCGCGGCGTTCACGGTCAGGACCTCCCGGTTCCCGACGTGGCACACGGCCCGGGCCTGCGTGATCTGATGGCCCTCGACGGCGATGGTGACGTCCACGTCGACGACCTCGCCGCCCGTCGCGTAGGCGAGGTACTGCGCCGTGGCCCAGACGCACTGGCGGCCGCTCGTCCCCTCCAGGGCCGAGATGGCCGCGCCGAGGCCGCACCCGCCGAACAGGAAGCCGCCCCGCGTGATCAGCCCTGGTCCGACCTCGAGCGACCATCGGTAGGGGTTGTGACTCGGGCGCAGGCCGAGGAAGGCGCGGGAGTCCATCGGGCTGCGACAGTACGGCGAGCCGCCCGCCGGAGCAGCATCTCGCGATGGCCCCCGGTAGGGTCGCCGGCATGGGGGACACGCCGTGGCAGGGCGACGCCTGCTCGCTCGTCGACGCCTTCCGTCGTGGTGAGCGCACGGCGCTCGAGGAGCTGGAGGCCACGTACGCCGCCATCGCCGCCAGCACGCTGAACGCGTTCTGCTACGAGCCCTCCGAGGCCGCCCGCGCCGCGGCCGAGGCGGCGGACGTGTCGAAGCCCTTCGGCGGCGTGCCAGTGGGTGTGAAGGAGCTCGACCACGTGACCGGTTGGCCGGCCACCAACGCGAGCGCGGTGTTCGCCGATGACGTCGCCACGTTCACCTCGACCTTCCTCACCCGTCTGGTCGACGACGGCGGGGCCGTGCTGGCCGGGCAGACCACGGCTAGCGAGTTCGGCGGTGTCAACGTGACCCGTACGCTGCTCCACGGCGCCACCGGCAACCCGTGGGACGCATCGCGGACGCCGGGCGGCTCCTCGGGAGGGAGCGCGGCGGCCGTCGCCGGCGGGCTCGTCCCCCTGGCCACCGGAAGCGACGGCGGTGGCTCGATCCGCATCCCCGCCGGGTTCACCGGCCTCGTCGGTCTCAAGGCGACCTACGGGCGCATCCCCCGCGGACCTGAGCTGGAGATCGGGAACTACACGACGACCACCGGCGGACTGACCCGATCGGTGCGCGACACGGCCCGCCTGTTCGACGTGGCCAACGGCCATGACAGCCGGGACCCGTTCAGCCTGCCGCGTGTCGAGGGGTGGGAGCGCGGGCTCGGCTCGCACGTCGGCGCGCTGCGCGGCCTCCGAGTGGTCGTCGTCGCCGACTGGGGCGGCGCCGTCGTCTCGCCCGCGATGTGGGAGCGCGTGGAGGAGGCGGCCGACCACCTGATCGCGGAGGCGGGCATGGTCCGGACCGCCGGCGTCGACACCAGCCTGCCCCGGATGGGTGCGGCCTGGTCGATCAGCGGCATGATCTCCATCGCCAACGCGTTGGGCGAGCGTTGGCCGGACTGCGCGGACGACCTGACCCCTGAGATCCGCCATGGCCTGCAGCGCACCGCGGGCCTCTACAGCGCCGAGGCGAGAGGCAAGATCGAGCGTCGGCGCACGGAGCTCAACGAGGCCATGGCCCGCATCTTCGATCAGGTCGACCTGGTGGTGACGGCCTCGAACCCTGACGTCGCGTTCGGGGCGGAGGGGCCTCTGCCCTCGGCCTTCGGCGGGGTCGAGGGTGGCGTGGGCAACAACGGCCGCCTGACCTTCCCGGCCAATCTGCACGGCTGCCCCGCCATCTCGATCCCGGCCGGCGAGCTCGACGGCCTCCCGGTCGGACTCCAGGCGATCGGTCGCCACTTCACCGAGCCGCTCCTCCTCGACCTGGCGCTGATCATGGAGCGGACGCGTCCCTGGCCGTTGGTCGCGCCTGGCTCTCCCGCCTGATCCGCGGAGTGTCACTTCGTCGACATCGTCGGGTGCCCGTGACCGCCACCTCCCACCAGCGGGCGCTCGCTGCCGGCCTCGTCATGGCGGTGACCCTGAACGCGTTCGAGGCGGTCGCCGTGGTGACCGCCATGCCGGCCATCTCGAAGGAGCTCAACGGCGACCGCCTCTACGGCGCGGCGTTCAGCGCGTACATGCTGGCCAACCTCGTCGCTCTGGTCGTCGGCGGCGAGCAGTCGGACCGGCGCGGGCCGGCCGTGCCGTTCCTCGGCGGCGTGACGGTGTTCGCAGTCGGGCTCGTGGTCGCGGGGCTGGCACCGACCATGGAGATCGTGCTGCTCGGGCGGATCCTGCAGGGCGCGGGGTCAGGCTCACTGGCCAGCGTGGCCTACGTCGGGATCGGCCGAGCCTGGTCGACCGAGGACCAACCCCGGCTGTTCGCCCTCCTGTCGACGGCGTGGGTGGTTCCCAGCCTCGTCGCGCCCGTCGCCGCCGGCTGGATCACCGAGCAGGTGGGCTGGCGTTGGGTCTTCCTCGGCCTGCTGCCCCTGGTCCCGGTCCTGCTGCTCCTCGCTGCTCGACCGCTGCTCCGCCTGGGGCCGCCGGCCGAATCCCACACCGGCGAGCGCCGCTGGCCCCTGGCCGCCCGGCTCGCTGCGGGAAGCGGTCTGGTCCTCGGCGGCCTCCAGGCCGCGTCGCTCGTCCTCGCGCTCGTGCTGCTCGTTGCGGGGCTGGCCCTCGCCGCGCCCGCGCTGCTCCGCCTCCTGCCCGAGGGGACGTTCCGCGCCGAGCCGGGCATACCCGCCGCGATCGCCGCCCGGCTGTGCGTGAACATCGCGTTCTTCGGTTGCGACACCTTCGTCCCGCTGGCCGCCACCCGGATCCACGGCTCCTCTACCCTGGTCGCGGGTGCGGTCATCCTCGGCGGTTCGTTGGTCTGGACGGCCGGCGCCAACCTGTCGGCCCGCATGCACTGGCCCCCGGCGCGAGCGGCCCGCACGGGCTTCCTCGCCCTCGCGGCGGGCACGGCCGGGACTGTCCTCGTGACCGTGTCGGCCATCCCGCTCTGGGTCACGTTCCTGACCTGCGCGCTCTCCGGCTTCGGGATCGGCGTGGTCTTCAACACGACATCCGTGGCCGCGATGGGCTCGGCCCCGGCCGGTCTGGAAGGCCTGGTGGGCAGCCAGCTGGGCGTGGCCGATGCCCTCGGCTTCGCCACGATCGGCGCCATCGGCGGCGCCATGGTCGGCGTGGCGGATCGCGGCGTGCTCGACCTGGCTCCCGCGCTGGCGCTGGTCTTCCTGCTGGCCTCCGCGATCGCCCTCGTCGGCGCCGCGGTGGCGCCTCGAGTGCGCGCCGCGCCCGCCGTCTGAGCGTCGGCGTCATCTCCTGAGAGCGGCTCAGGCTCCGTCGGGCAGCCGCTGCTCCGTGGTCAGGACGGGAGCGAATACGTCACCGATCTCGTCCACGCGGTCGAGCACGTCGGTCCAGAGGAACCGCAGGTCGTTGGCGCCCTCCGCGGCCTCGACCACCTCGTCCCAGGTGACCGGCGTCGACACCGTCGGGTGGGGACGGGCCCGCATCGAGTAGACGGCGATGGTCGTCTTGTGGCGGACGTTCTGGCTCCAGTCGACGAACACCTTGGCCTTGCGGTCGGCCTTGGTCATCGACGTCAGCACCTCCTTGGGACGTTGGCGCTCGAGCAGCTGGCCGACCGCCAGCGCGAACGCGCCCGCCTGGTCGTGGGTGCAGGGGGTGTTGAGGGGGACGTACAGCTGCAACCCCTTCGAGCCGCTGGTCTTCGGCCAGCCCTCCAGGTCGACGGCAGCGAGGACGTCACGGATGGCGAGCGCGGCGCGGGCACACTCCGGGATGGCCGCCGGTGGCCCCGGGTCGAGGTCGAACACGACCATCCGCGGCGTGTCCAGATCCTCGGCGAGGGCCATCGGCGCGTGCAGCTCGAGCGCGGCCATGTTGGCGGCCCAGACGAGCGCGGCCGGCTCGTCGATCACGCAGTACCGGATGACGCCGTTGTGGTCGCCGGGCCCGGGCGCCGTCGGCACCCACTCCGGGCGGTGCTGCGCGCAGCGCTTCTCGAAGAAGCCCTTCTGCTCGACGCCGTTCGGGAAGCGGTTGAAGGTCAGCGCCCGGCCGGCGAGGTGGGGCAGCATCACCGGCGCGATGCGGGCGTAGTACTCGATGACCTGGCCCTTCGTCGTGCCCGTTACCGGGTAGAGGACCTTGTCCAAGTTGCTGAGCGAGAGCTCCCGACCGTCGACGGTGACGAGCTGCTTGGACGCGGCGGCCAAGGGACGAGAGGTCGGCTAGGCCGACTTGCGGGCCCGGGTGCGGGCCGGCTTCTTGCGGGCCGGCTGCTCCTCGTCCTCGTCCTCGTCGGCCGCGGCGGTGGCGGCCGCGGCGCGCCGCCCGCTCCCCGCCTCCTTCACCGGCTTGACCGAAGCGGGTTTCACGGTGGCGGGATGCCGGCCCCGGGCGTCCTTCGCCGCCTTGACGCTGGCCTCCAGCGCGGCCATGAGGTCGATGACCTGTGGCGCCGCGGCCGCTGGCTCCGGCGCCTCGAACGCCTCGCCTGCCGCCTTCTTCGCGATCAGGTCCAGCACCTGCTCCCGGTAGGTGTCGCTGAAGCGGTCGGGCTCGAAGTCCCCGGCCAGGGAGTCCACCAGCTGCTCCGCCATCGCCAGCTCCTTGGCGTTGAGCGTGATGTCCTCCAGCGCCCCGAGCTCGTCGATGGTGGCCGGATCCACCACCTCGTCGGCGAAGGCCATCGTCGAGAGCATGAGGCGGCCGTCCACCGGGCGCAGGGCGGCGACGTACTGCTTGCTGCGCATCACGAACGTGCCGACCGCGACCTTGCCCGAGTCCTCCATCGCCTTCTGCAGGAGCATGTACGGCTTGGCGGAGTTGTCGGGAGCGACGATGTAGGGCGTGTCGAAGAAGACCGGGTCGATCTCGGCCAGGTCGACGAACTCCTCGAGATCGATCGCCTTGGTGGCGGCGGGGATGAACGGTTCGAGCTCGTCCGGATCGACCACGACGTAGCGACCCTTCGCCACCTCGTAGCCCTTGACGATGTGCTCGTCGGGGACGTCCTCCCCCGTCTCGGCGGAGACCTTCTTCATGCGGATGCGGCTCATCGAGCGATCGTCGAGCTGGTTGAACGACACGTTCTTCCTGCTGACGGCGTGGAACAGCTTCACGGGGATCGTGACCAGCCCGAAGCTGATCGTCCCGCTCCAGACCGGGCGCGGCATGGACCCATTCTTCCTCAGGACGTGCGTTCGTGAAACCCACCCCCACCGGAGCGGCTCACCCGAGGGCTTCTGGTGCGGCTCGGTCTCGCCGCCGAGACAGCACCGCGCCAGATCGCAGGGGGTCAGGCGAGCACGGCGCGAGCGACGAGGTCGGTGCCGAAGGCCGTGAGGATGGCGAGGTAGAGGAGGCCGGTCGCGGCCATCACGGCCGAGTACTCCCGCTCCCGCAGCGCCGCCCGCGTCACGAAGAGCAGCACGACGGTCGTCACGGCGCAGGCCACCCAGAACCAGCCCAGGACGCCACCCCAACCGTCATCGATCGAGCCGTTGAGCACCTGGATCATCCCCGGCCGGAGCAGCAGCAGTCCGACCTCGACCGGCCAGACGAACATCGTCGCCCGCACCAGCTCGTTCAGCAGCCGCCGGGGCAGGCCGGGCTGCACGAGGTACCAGTGGCCGAGGAGCATGGCGTCGGTGATCGACCCGAGGAAGGCCGCGCCCGCCACCAGCCGGGCGACGGCGAGCCACGTTGCTCCCCCGGCGTCAGCGCCCGCGGCGATCAGCCCGACGGCGCCGATGACCGGCGCCACCAGGTCGAGCCGGGGCGGGAACTCCCGCGGCGCCGGCCCGGTCGTCTCGGCCACTGCCGGCGACGTGGTCGCCGCCCGGCTGGTCGAGCGGTCGATGCCGGTCATGGCCGCGACCCGGGCCGTGCGGCGGTCGTGCTCGGCTCGCTGCCCGGACACCCCCGCACCCCGGCGCAGCCACGAGACGACGAGCGCGACGAGGGTGGCGAGGACCACACCGGCCGTGGCCGCCTCCCGGACCGGCACGACCCCGAAGGCGAGACCGCAGGCCAGCGCGCCCGCCGCCATCACGAGGTACACGCCGCGCAGGAGCCAGCCGTACCCCAGACCGACATCACGGTGGCGGGTGGTGACCCACGTGAAGAACAGGCCGCCGGTCGCCCACTGGAGCAGGACGGTGGCGGCGTCGAGGCGGATCACGCGAAGGAGGTTAGGTGGGGCTCAGCCGACCCACCTACGCTGCGCCGTCGTGCGGGAGGCTCCGATGCGAGGCCCCGTCCGCCGCACCACGGCCGCGGTGGCCGGCGCCGTGGCCCTGACGCTGCTCGCCGCGTGCGGGGTCGGCGAGCGGCCGCGCCTGGTCGAGCCGAACGCCGTCGGTGGCCAGCCCGGCACGCCGACCGGCGTCGACGCGGTCGACGCCGTGCTGCACCTCCTCGAAGGCAACCAAGCGCCGCAGCTGACCGCCACGTACACGATCACGACCAAGTTCGGCTCCACCAGCCGCCCCGCCACGGTGGAGCGCGACGGCAACCGCCGGTCGGTCACCATCGGCGATGTGCGCTTCCTCACCGACAGCGGTCTCCAGACCTGTGACCTCACGACCGGCGCGTGCGAGGACGACATCCAGGAGCAGCGGGTGAGCGACACCGGCGTCACGTCGGGCTTCTGGGCGACGTCGCCGGCCCAGGCGCTGCGCGTCGCCCTGTCCCGCGCGACCGGGCCGACGTCGGCCTCGACCGAGACCGTCGCCGGCCAGTCCGCCACCTGCGTGACCGTTCCGTCGGGACAGGGCGACGAGACGACGTGCGCCACCCCGGCGGGGATCCTCGCCCGGTGGGACACCGCCGCGGTCGACGTCGAGCTGACCAGCTTCACCCCGACCACGGACGGCGCCGCCTTCCAGACGACGAGGTAGGACCGGCTGTCGCCCTACAGGAACCGGCCGATGGAGTAGATGATGAGGCCGGCCAGCCCACCGACCACCGTGCCGTTGATGCGGATGAACTGGAGGTCCCGGCCGACCTGGAGCTCGATGCGCCGGCTGGCCTCGGCGCCGTCCCAGCGGGCGACGGTCGTGGCGATGAGGTCGGCGATCTCGTGGCCGTACTCGTCCGCGAGGTAGCTGACGACCTTCTCGATCCAGCCGTTCACCTTTCCCTGGAGGATGGGGTCCTCCTGCAGCGACCGGCCCGCCCGCTGCAGCGCGGCGTCGAGCCGGCGCCGGAGGTCGGAGTCGGGGTCGTCGGCGACGGCCAGGATCGAGGCCTTGGTGTTGCGCCACAGCGAGTCCAGCCAGGCTCGCACCTCCGGGTGCTCCAGGAGCTCGGCCTTGAGCTGCTCGCCCCGGGCGATGAGGGCCGGATCGGTCCGAAGGCGGACGGCCAGATCGGCCACGCGGACGTCGAGCTGGTGGCGCAGCTCGTGCTCGGGATCGCCGGCCACCTCGGCCAGGAAGCCCTGCACGCCGTCGAAGAACTTCTTGAACAGGCGGTCGTCGATGGGCTCGGGCACCCACCACGGCGACTGCTCGGCCAGCTTCTGGCGCAGCAGCCAGCGGTTCTCGTCGAGCAGGCCGGACAGCCCGCGCAGCGTCGTGTCGAGCAGCGCCTGGTGGTGCCGTCCGGACATCGCCGCTTCGACCACCCGAGCCATCAGGGGCGCGGCGGGCACCTCCCGCACGCGCTGGAGGATCCCGGTCTCCAGGGTGCGCTGGATGTCCTCGTCGCCCATGACCTCGGTCAGCCCGCGGACCAGCGCGCCGGCGTTCGACGAGAGCCGGTGCGCGTGCTCCGGTTGGCTCAGCCACGCGCCGAGCCGCTCGGCCACGCCGACGGACTGCAGCCGCTCGGAGAGCACCGCGGGGGCGAGGAAGTTCGTCTGGACGAACGTTCCCAGACCTCGCCCCAGCTGGTCCTTGCGGTTGGGGATGATCGCCGTGTGGGGGATGGGCAGGCCGAGCGGGTGGCGGAAGAGCGCGGTCACCGCGAACCAGTCGGCCAGCGCCCCGACCATGGCCGCCTCCGCGGTCGCCCGGACGTAGCCGAGCCACGGCCAGCGGTCCTCGAGGGAGCGGGTCACGATGAAGACGAGGGTCGCGGCGAGCAACAGGCCCGTCGCCGCCACCTTCATGCGGACGAGGTTCCGCCGCCGGAGGTCGTCTTCCGCGGCGAGCGCGGGCAGCGCGGGGCTGACGGTCGTCATGGTGGCGTGCCGGAGCCGGACCAGGTCCGGTCAGACGTCGAGCACCACCAGCGCGTGGTCGGCGTGGTTCAGCGGCTGCGGGCCGTCCTCCGTGGCGACGACGATGTCCTCCAGGCGCATGCCCCACCGGCCGGGCACGTAGATCCCGGGCTCGACGCTGTAGGCGTGGCCGGGGGCGAGCGGCGTGCCGTTGCCCTGCACCATGTAGGGGTCCTCGTGCTCCTCCATGCCGATGCCGTGGCCGGTCCGGTGGACGAAGTAGTCGCCGAAGCCGGCCTCGGCGATGACGGCGCGCGCCGCTCGATCGACGTCCTCGCACGGCACCCCGATGGTCCCCGCGTCGACGCCGGCCTGCTGCGCGGCGTGGAGCACCTCGTAGGCCTCGGCCACCTCGGCCGGCGGCGGCCCCACGTGGATGCAGCGGGTGATGTCGCTGCAGTACCCGTCCATCGTGCCCCCGAAGTCGCACAACACGATGTCACCCCGCTCGATCAGGCGGGGCCCGGCGTGGTGGTGTGGGCTGGCGGCGTTGCCCGCCGAAGCGACGATGGCGAAGTTCACCTTGTCATGGCCCTCGGCGATGAGCCGCTGCGAGAGCTCGGCCGATACCTGCGCCTCGGTCCGGCCGAGCAGCGGGATGTCACCACCCTGGAGCTGCGCGGCCACACGGTCGGCCGCCGCACCCGCAGCGGCGAGCGCGGCGATCTCCGTGGCGTCCTTGCGCTCCCGCAGCGGACCGACGATCTCGACCGCGCGCCGGAACGCGGTCATCGGAAGGTGCGGGAGCAGGTCGACCAGGAAGCGGGCCCACGTCTGGTCGCCGACCGCCGCGGTGCCGGGCCGGCCGGCGAGCTCGGCCACGATGGCCACGGGGTCCTCCGTCTCGCTCCACGGGCGGAGCGAGAACACCCCGGGCTGCTCGACCACCCGTGGCGCCTCGAGGCGAGGGACCACGAGCGTGGCGTCTCCTTCCTGCGGGAGCACGAGCATCGTCAGCCGCTCGAGCGGCATCGCCAGGTAGCCCGTGAGGTAGGGCAGATCGTGGCCGACGGAGAGGAGCAGCACGTCCACGCCCCGCTCCGCCATCAACGAGCGGACCCGCTCCGTTCGGTCGAGGTAGACGCCCGTGGCAGCGACGGCAGTGGCACCCATGCCCCAAGTCTGCCCGTCTCCCTTGTCGTCGGAACAATGACACTGTAGAGTGTCAGTCGGAGGCTGCATGCCCTACAGGGACCTCGAACCCGCGGTCGCCCAGATCGGGCGGGAGCTGCAGGCGCACGTCCGCCAGCGGCGGAGCCGCCGGGACCGCGCCGAGCAGCGCGTGCTGGACCTGGTCGTCGCCGCACCCGCGGCGCGGGCTCGCCTGTTCCAGCTGGTCGACGCCTTCCCGGCGCTGCGCGACAGCCAGGACGTGAGCGACCACATCGCCGGCTACCTCGACGACGAGGGCGTACCTGTTCCCATGCGCCTCGCGGTGCGCACCTCCCGGCGGATCCCGGGCGGCGACCGGATGAGCGCGGGTGTCGCCCGCCGCGGCATCACCCACATGGCGTCCCGCTTCATCGCTGGCACCGACGCGGCCGCGGCCCGGCCCACGTTCGAGCGCATCTGGGCCGCGGGCATGGGCGTCATCGTCGACCTGCTCGGCGAGAAGACCATCACCCAGCCGGACGCCGACCGATACGCGGCGCGGGTGGCGGGGCTCATCGACGACCTCTGCGCCACGCCGGGCGAGGGGCGGCGGTCCATCGCCATCAAGCCGACCGCGCTCGCTCCCCGGTTGCACCCCCTCACCGCCGAGGCCGGCCTGGCCGAGGCCCGGGAGCGGCTGGTGCCGATCCTCCGCGCCGCGATCGAGGCGGACCTCCTGGTCTGGTTCGACATGGAGCAGTTCGAGGTGAAGGACCTGACGCTCGCGCTGTTCCGCTCATTGCTCGGCGACCCCGCGCTGGAGGGCGCGCGCGCCGGGATCGTCATCCAGGCCTACCTGCGCGAGAGCACCCGCGACCTCGTCGACCTGCTGTCGTGGAGCGCGGAGCACCATCGCCCGTTCTCCGTGCGGCTGGTGAAGGGCGCGTACTGGGACGCCGAGACCGTGCTGGCCCGCGCTCACGGCTGGCCGGTGCCCGTCTACGAGCACAAGGGCGACACCGACGCCAGCTTCGAGCGCGGGACCCGCCTCCTGCTCGAGCACCGCGCCGGTCCGGACCCGACCGTGCAGCCGGCCTTCGCCTCGCACAACGTCCGCTCGATCGCCCATGCCATCGCCGTGGCCGACGACCTCGAGTTGCCGCGGACCGGCCTGCAGCTGCAGATGCTCCACGGCATGGAGGGTGGGCTGGCGGCCGCCGTCCGGTCACTCGGTCCGCAGGTCGACGTCTACGCGCCGGTCGGTGACCTCGTGCCCGGCATGTCGTACCTCGTGCGGCGCCTGCTGGAGAACTCCTCCAACGAGAGCTTCGTGCGCCAGACCAGCCATCAGGTCGACGAGGACGTGCTCCTGGCGCCCCCGGTCACGACGGACGACGCGGCATGACGGAGCTCGCGCCGTACGCGCCCGAACCGGTCCGACGCTGGCACGACCCGGTGGTCCGGGCCGCGTTCGCGGCCGCCGTCGAGCGGCAGGCCGTGGCGGCCCGCGACCTCGAGCTCCCGGCCGTCATCGGCGGCCGCCGCGTGGCCACCGACCGCACGCTGACGTCGGTTGACCCTGGACGCACCGACCACGTCGTCGCGGTGTCAGCCTGCGCCGACGCCGGACTGGCCGACGAGGCGATCGCGG
>JBKPRL010000306.1:0-5213 GCA_046734535.1 bacterium
CCCAACAGGACGAAGCAGCCGGCCGCGCCGCTGGTCCGCTGCTGGTGGGCCGGTGACGGCGGTCTGATGCAGACGTACCACGACACCGTCTGGGGCGTGCCGCAGCGCGTCCCGAGTGCGCTGTTCGAGCTCCTGACCCTCGAAGGTGCCCAGGCCGGACTCTCGTGGCGGACGATCCTCTAGAAGCAGGAGGGCTACCGCGCCGCGTTCGCGGGCTTCGACCCGGCCGCGGTGGCGGCGTTCGAGGAGCGCGACGTCGAGCGCCTGATGGCTGATCCAGGCATCGTCCGCAACCGGGCCAAGATCACCGCCACGATCGGCAACGCCCGGGCCTGGCTGGCTCTGGACGATCCGGTCGCGTACCTCTGGAGCTTCGTCGACGGCCGGCCGGTGCAGGGCACGTACCGGGCCTCGGGCGAGCTGCCCGCCCGCACGGACGTGTCGGACCGCATGAGCAAGGAGCTGAAGCGGCTCGGCTTCCGCTTCGTCGGCGGGACCATCTGCTACTCGCTGATGCAGGCCTGCGGCATGGTCAACGACCACGTGGTCGACTGCTTCCGCCACCGCGAGGTCGCCGCGCTAGCGTGACGGCGTGGGCGGTCCCATCGCCATCGTCATCTTCCTGCTCCTGCTCCCGGTGCTCATCCTGATGGCCGGAGCCATCGGCGCGGCCATCTTCGGCAACCTGCTCACGGCCGACGCCGAGGCCCGCTACGAGGGCAGCGAGCTGCTCGATCTGAGCCGCTGAGCCGACGCCCGGCGCGTGCCATCCTGTGCCGCGTGCACCGGCTGGACACCAGCAACGAGGTCCTCACGCAGGCCGTCATCCGCTACGCGATCGAACGGATGCGACTGGATCCCCCGCCCCTCGACCATCCGCGGACGGAGGCCGAGCTGCGGGCCATGGCGGGGCGCACGGTCACACCGGAGGGCATCGGCGGCCTCGAGGCGCTGCGGGTCTTCGGCGACGTGCTGGCGCCGGCGTGCATCTCCATCGACCACCCTCGCTTCCTCTCCTTCGTGCCGTCGGCACCCACCCAGGCCGCGACCCTCTTCGACCTCGTCGTCGGCGCGGGCGGCATGTTCGGGGGGACGTGGTTGGAGTCGTCGGGCGCGGTCTTCGCCGAGAACGAGGCCCTACGGTGGCTGTCCGACCCGGCCGGGCTCCCCGCGTCGGCGGGCGGGGTCTTCGTCTCGGGCGGTTCGGCGGCCAACCTCTCGGCCCTCGTCGTCGCGCGCGAGGTCTGGCGGTCGGGGGCCCGGAACCGCGACGACGTCCGGCCGCTCATCCTGACCTCGACCGGCGCCCACTCGTCGGTGCGATCCGCGGCCCGGGTGATGGACGCCGAGGTGCTCGAGGTCGAGGCCGACGAGCGGGGGCGGGCGTCGGGCGACGCGTTCGCCGCCGGGCTGGACGCCCTCGAGGTCGGTGACCGCCGCCGGGTGGCGGCGATCGTCGCCACCGCGGGCACGACGAACCTGGGAGTGGTCGACGACCTGGCCGGGATCGGCGCGCTGGCCCGGGAGCAGGGCATCTGGTTCCACGTCGACGCCGCGTACGGCGGCGCGGCGATGTCGGTGCCCCGGGCCCGGCCGTTGTTCGACGGGATCGAGCAGTCCGACAGCTTCGTCGTCGATCCGCACAAGTGGCTGTTCGCTCCGTTCGACTGCGCCGCGCTCCTGTACCGGGAGCCGGCTCTCGCCCGCGCGACCCACACGCAGCACGCCGAGTACCTGGACGTGGTGACCGACACCCCGAACTGGAACCCGAGCGACTACGCCTACCACCTCTCGCGCCGGGCGCGCGGCCTGCCGTTCTGGTTCTCGCTGGCGACGCACGGGACGGCCGCCTACGCGGCCGCCGTGGAGACCGGGCTGCGGCTGGCGGAGGAGTCGGCCGCGCTGATCCGCGAGGTGGGCCACGTGGAGCTGGTCGTCGAGCCCGGGCTCTCGATCGTCGTGTTCCGCCGCCTGGGGTGGAGCAAGGACGACTACTACGCCTGGAGCGACCGAGCGCTCGACGAGGGCCTGGCCCTCGTGGTGCCCACGTCCTGGCGGAGCGAGACGGTGCTGCGCTTCTGCTTCGTCAACCCCCGCACCACGATGGAGGACGTCCGGACGATCCTCGAGTCGATGGCCTGAGCAGGCTGGTCTAACTTCGGGCGCGATGGGGGCGCTCGCGGTCGTGGTCCTGGCCTTCGTGGCCATGGAGCCGGTGACCTACGCCGTCCACCGCTGGGTGATGCACGGGCCGGGCCGGGCGATCCACGTGAGCCACCACCGCGCGCGGTCCGGCCTGTTCGAGGCCAACGACCTGTACCCGGTGGCGTTCGCCGCGGCGGTCGGAGTGGGACTCGCGGTCGGCTTCAACGTGGACGGCTGGGGCGCGCTGGTCCCCATCGGCGTCGGGGTCACGTGCTACGGCGCGGTGTACGCAGCGGTGCACGATGGCTTCATCCACGGCCGCCTCGCCCTGCTGGCGGGCCGGCGCGGCCGGGGCTGGGCCCGCCTCGCGGAGGCCCACCGCCTCCACCATCGCTACGGCGGTGAGCCCTACGGGATGCTGTTCCCAGTGGTGCCGGCGTCGCTCCGGGCACGGGCCGCCACGCCGCCACGCGATCGCGCGCTCGGTGGGCCGTCGTAGCTCCGGTGTCAGCCGGCCAGGGGATCCCGACCGTCCCACGTTCCGGTGCTGCCGTAGGGCTGGAACCTGGCGAACAGCTCCTCGCCGTACCACCGCTGAGCTCGCGTCCGGCGTACGGCGGTGAGGTGGTCGGGCCGGCCGTACGCGAAGGCGAGCGCGTCGGTGGTGCTGCGCCAGAGGCTGAAGGTGGCCTGCCGCCCGACCGGCGCCTCACCGATGCCCACGACGGCGAGCAGGCCGGGCGCGGCCGCCACCTCGGCGCTCACCCGCCGACCGGCCGCGACGAAGGCCGGCCAATGACGGACCCGCACGGTCGCGCGGGTCAGCACGGCGACCGGTTCCGGCTCGGCGACCCCCGCCGTCCCCGCGGCCATCGTCCCCAGCACGTCAACGCCCCGCCACGTCCCGTGGCCGCCGAGCCGGCGCAGGCGGACGGTGTAGGCCTCCTCGGCATCGTGCCAGCGCCGGGCGATCGGCGACCGGGCCAGGAACGTGTCGATGGCGGCGTCGTCGTCCCAGAGCGCGAAGAGGGCGGTGCGACGGGGATCGACGCCGAGGCCGGTGTCGATCCCGCGGCCGGTGCCGAGAACCCGCCAGAAGAGCGGACCGCCGCCGCGGACCAGACGGACGCGGTCCATGCCGAGGCGGGCCAGCGCGACCAGCGCGCGACCTGGGCGCTCCCGGACGAGGTGGAACGAGGCGACGCGGTGGCCGTCCATGGATCGCCATCGTGGCAGGGGACCCGGTGATCGACTCGACCGCCGTGGCCGTCGTCGTGACGGCCGTCGCCGGCTACCTCCTCGGCTCGATCCCGGTGGCGGTGCTGGTCGGGCGCAGCCGAGGCGTCGATCTGAGGAGGGTGGGCGACCGCAACCCCGGCTACTGGAACGCCAAGGAGGTGCTCGGCCGACGCGCCGCCATCCCCGTGTTCGCCGGCGACGTCGCCAAGGGCGCACTGGCGGCTGGCCTGGGCCTGCTGCTGGGCAGTCCGTGGTGGGTCGGCTATGTCGGCGCCGCGGCCGCGATGATCGGCCATGCCTGGCCGGTCTTCGCCGGCTTCCGCGGCGGACGCTCCGTCTTGACCTTCGTCGGCGCCATGGTCGTGCTGGCTCCGCTGCCTGCGGCCATCGCGCTCGTGGTCTGCGTCGTCGTGACCGCCGTGACCCACCGCTTCGCCGTGGGCGCCCGGGTCGCCGTCTTCGGGTTCCCGCTCATCCAGGCCCTCTTCCAGCCCCGCGCCCACGTCGCCGCCACGGGCGCCCTGATGTGCATCATCGGCGCGCGGTTCGCCCTGGCCGCACGGTCGGCCCCGCGGGACGGTGGGAGATCAGCGCGGGTAGGACCGGCCCCTCCACGTGCGTCCGGGCCGGACAGCGCCCCAGACGACCCGCCCGACGGCGGCGGGATCGGCCAGGGGTGACAGCCAGTAGCCGAGGTCGGCGCGCTCGTACGCCCGGCGGGTGCCGGCCAGCGTGCCGAGCCGGACGGCGAAGAGGGCGACATCGAGCGCGTCGCCCCGGCCGACGACGAGGCGGACCAGCGGCAGTGCCTGGGCCACGAGCAGCGTCGCCAGGTCGAGCAGCTGCGGGGCGGCCGCGGTGGCATCGGGCAGCGGCAGCGAGCGGCCCCACTGGCGCCACGCCTCGGCGGCGTCGTCGTACATCCGGACGCGGAGCGCACCGGTGCCGTCCAGGAGTGCGGTGCGCCAGCCGCGGGCCGCGAGGTCGCGAGCGAGCGCGACGTCGTCGGTGAGGTGGGCGGCCGCGCTCGCGTAGCCACCGGCCTCGAGGAGTGCCTGGCGCCGGAAGGCGACGCACTGGCCATTGGCCAGGACCCTCGACGGTCGCGGCGGGTGCCTGGCCCCGGCGGGCCCGAACCGGTACACCACCGTCGTGAGCAGAGCGGGGTGGAGCCAGCGCAGCGCCAGAGTCGGGCACGCGAAGCGCCCGGCCACGCTGACCAGGTCCAGGCCCTCCCGCGCCGCCCGCTCGACGAGGGCGCCGGGCAGCCCGCGGGCCGGCTCGACGTCGGCGTCCATGGTGACCACCCACTCGCCGCTGGCCGCCCGCACGCCCTGGTCGAGGGCCCACGGTTTGCCCACCCAGCCCGTGGGGAGCGGCGCGCCGGCGAGCACGGTCGCGCCCAGCCGGCACGCGAGCTGAGAGGTGGCGTCAGTGGACTCGTCGTCGACCACCACGGTCTCGGTCACCGTCGGGTCGCCGCGCAGCGCCTCCAGGAGCGGTCCCAGGCGCGCCGCCTCGTCCCGCGCCGGGATCACGACGGAGATCGTTCGCGTCGACACGGTTGCTCCCTCAACGACAAGGGGGGGCCGCCGCCGGGCCGCCCGTGCCAGCCGACTGACTGCCAGGCCGGTCAGACCCAACCGGATGGCCAACCCGCACCACCGGACGACCGACCGAGCCCGGCGCGGCCGCCGGCTCACCAGCCGTCCTGGCGGATCAGGTCGGCCACGATCCGCCCGCTGATCGTGACGAGAGGCAGCCCGCCGCCGGGGTGGCTGGAGCCGCCGACCAGGTACAGGCCGCGCCGTGACCCCCGGTTGGCAGGG
>JBKPRL010000307.1:0-14829 GCA_046734535.1 bacterium
CCCACCCCCAACACCCAGATCTCCACCGGTGACACCTCGTCGGCAGCGTCAGATGTGTATAAGAGACAGGGTCTGATGCGCACTCACCACCGCGCTCGCCGGTTCGCGCAACCCTGAGCCGCCGCTCCCATTCGGCTGCCCTACCCCGTACCCGGGCCGTTCAATCACCCGCACGGGTGAGCACCCTGGCTGGTTTCGCTCGGTGGTTGGGGCGGGCCGGCCTCGGGTACGCGCCGAACACGTGATCATCACCGGACCGAGGAGGCGAAGACATGGCTGATCTCGACGCGAAGAAGCGAGAGAAGCTTCCCACCAAGGACTTCGGACTGCCGGAGAAGGCGAGGACGAAGGCGGCCAAGAAGGAGTCCGGGAACTATCCGATGCCGGACAAGGCCCACGCCCGCAACGCGAAGTCCCGGGCCGCCCAGGCCCGCAAGGCCGGCAACCTGACGAAGGACGAGCTCGAGCGGATCGACCGCAAGGCCGACAAGATCCTCGACGATTGACCGACTGACCGGCGGGCCGTCTCCGGAGCGGCGGTCCGGCCCGTCCGGTCAGCGGTAGCCGGTCGTGTCGGCGGGACGGCCGGCGTCTTGGACCTCGACGAGGTAGCGCCAGGCGTCGGGCTGGCTGCCGTCGAGATCTGTGAAACCGTAGATCGGCGCGAGCTGGCCGCTCGAGAGCGACAGACCGTTCCACCGGTGGACGTCCGGGTCGAGCGCGAGCGCCACGACCGCCCGTCCGACGAAGGACGGCGTCTCCGAGATGGCGAAGTGGGGGATCCGCTCGGTCGCGTCCCGCCAGGTGGCCTCCGTGACGCCGAACGCCTCGAGCATGGCCTCGGAGCGCAACCAGCCAGGCGTCAGGGACACGGCCGTAGCGCCGTAGGGCTCGAGCTCATGTCCCAGGGCGAAGGCCATGCGCAGCACCGCGGCCTTGGCCAGGTCGTAGAAGAACGACACGCGGTAGTTCGTGGCGTTGTACTCCGCCGTCCCGTCGTTGACCTCGACCACCAAGCCGCCCGGCGACCTGATGAGCAGAGGGAGGGCGAAGTGGCTGGTGATGGCGTGGGTCTCGACGCCGAGGCGACAGGTGTGCAGCCCGAGCTCGAGCGACGATTCCCACACGGTCTTGTCCCACTCCATCTCCGTGGCGCCCCAGATGTCGTTGACGAGCACGTGTAGCGCGCCCTGCTCGTCGTCGATGCGGGCAACGAGCGCCGCGACCTCGTCAGGGATCAGGTGATCGACCTGCACCGCGATGCCGTGGCCGCCGGCCGCATCGACGAGACCCGCGGTCTCCTCGATCGTCTCGGGCCGGTTCATCTCCGAGCGCTGTGTCCCGGTCGTGCGCCCCGTCACGTAGACCGTGGCCCCCGCGGCCCCGAGCTGCACCGCGATGCCTCGACCCGCCCCGCGGGTGCCTCCGGCGACCAGCGCCACCTTGCCGGCCAACGAGGCCTGCGCATCGGTCACGATGGGCTCCTTCCTCCACTCGCCGGGCGAGCCGCTGGACGGGGCTGCTCGCCCGACTGGTGTACCACCCGGCGAAGCCCCTCCTGCCCACTGCGGGTCAGGCGCCGAGCAGCCCCCGGAGGAAGGCGGCCTGCCCGGCGTGCTGGAGGCAGTCGTCGGCGACGCTCACCAGCCGGACGCCGAGGGTCACCGGCGGGTCCCAGCGCCGGTCGACCACGCGGTCGAGGTCGTCGGGGGTGAGATCGCGGAGCATGGCGCGCGTCCGCGCGTCCACCGCGGCGAGGTAGTCGACCAGGACGTCAGGGCCGGACGGCCGTACGGTGTCGACCTCCCCTGATGAGTGGCCGTAGCCGGTGTTGGCCGGGTCGGGTTCGAGACCGAGCTGTGCCGCCCAGGGACCGTCCACCCACAGCTGCTCGGCGTCGAGGAGCTCGGCCACGTGGTCGTCCTGCACCCGTGCGAGGTGCCAGATCAGCCACCCGATGGTGTTGGCGTCCGCGGTCGGCCGGGCCGTCAGCTCGTCCGGACCGAGGCCGTGGACGGCGTCGTGGGCCAGCGGCGGGATGCGTCCGTAGAGCTCGAGCAGGAGGGCGGCGACGTCCATCGCCCCAGTCCACCACGTCCGCTCACCGTCGGCCGCCGGTCCGACGGCGCATCGCCCGGCCGCTCCCAGCGCTCAGGGGCGGGTCTTCGTCTTGGCCAGGAAGTGGAGCACGGGCCAGGTCTGCGGGCCGATGACGCCGTCGGCCTTCAGGCCGAAGAACCGCTGCACGTTCTTCACGCCTGCGCAGGTGGGCGAGTCGAACATGCCGGTGGTCTGGACGTGCTGCCCCGCGCACACCCGAAGGACCTCCTGGGCGTAGGCGATCTCCCACAGGGGGCCGTCCAGCAGCTTGATCGTGGGAAGGTTCTTGTCGATCCACTGGTTCCACCAGTCCGGGCGACGCGGCAGCCCGGTCTGCTGCTCCTTGACGGCCAGGAAGTAGGCCACCGAGGCGTCCGCCATGAACTGCACGTGGGCGCCGGTGCGGAACGTGTTCCAGGGCTGCATGTTCCGGCCCGCCGACGAGATCCGGTACGTCTCCTTCGTGGCGCAGACGAGGCTGAACGCACAGGCGTCGGACACCTCGGGGTGGAAGTAGGAGTTGATCTGGTACACGCCGCGATCGCGCGAGCCGTTCCACGGGAGCGGGGTCCCGTCGGGGCGGAGCGCGGTGACGACACCAACGGCGTTGGTGTTGCCGCGTGACTCAGCCCAGCCCACCGCGACGACAGTCGGGGGATCGTAGAACGAGAGTTGGACGACCTCGCGGGCCATCTCCAGCATCGTGGCCATTCAGGCGACGCTAGTGGGCGGTACCGGCAGTCAGCCGGTGAGAACGCGCACTGCTCCCGCCCGTGGGTCGACTTCGACCAGGGACCCGTCGTGCAGGTCGAGCGCACCGGACGCACCGACCACGGCCGGGATGCCGAGCTCGCGGGCCAGGACCGCGGCATGCGACAGCGGTCCGCCTTCGGCGGTGACCACCGCTCCGGCGATCGAGAGCACGGCGTTGAACGCCGGCGACGTGGCGCGAACGACGAGCACGTCGCCCGGCTCGAGCGTGTCGATGGCCTGCTCTGGGGACGTGGCGATGCGCGCCCGGCCCTGGTAGGCCTCGGTGCCGATGCCTGCGCCCGACAGCGGGTCGACGACCCGCTCGCCGAGCATCCCCATCTGCGACAGGGTCAGCTGCACCATCGCGACCATCTGGGCCAGGTTCGGTGTCAGCACGTCGAGCGGCGGGGCCGGCTCTTCGGGCCCTAGCACCGGCGGAGGCGACCGGCGGGCCCGGTCGGCGCGCTCCTCGGCCCGCGCCGCCAGCTCGCCCGCGGTGGGCGTCGCGGTGCGCATGACGACGCGGGCTTCCGCCGGGGTCAGCTCGAGCGCATGCTCGACGTCGACCAGCCGGCCGGTGGCTGTCAAGCGCGTCCCGACGCTCAGCAGAGCCCGCCGGAGCAGCCCGGCCGGCCATTCGTAGGTGAGCGGCCCGTTGTCGTCGCGCATGTCCATGACCGCGCGGGCATCGCCGAGCACCTCGTCGAACAGCGCTCGATCGCCGTCCGGCACTCGGGCCCGGAGCGCGAGGATCGCCGCCTCGTAGTCGCCCTCCTCCGGCGGCTGCGCACCCACGACGCTGAGCAGCACGGTGCCGGGCAGCTCGTTGAGGGTCAGGCCGTCGATGTCGTAGCGGGTGACGATGAGCTGCCCCCGCTCGGCGAGGTACTCATCGAGCAGCGCCGCCGCCTCCGGCGACACGGCACGGACGTCGTCGAGGGAGCTCGGCACGACACCCGCCGCGTCGACCAGCGCTCGGAGGCGGACGAGCTGGCGCAGCGGCCCGGACGTCGAGGGCGACGCTCCGGCCAGCGCCGGCAGGGCGTCGGCGGTGGTGATCCCCCAGCGCTGGCAGGTGTACAGGTAGCGGGCGATCGGGCCCAGGTCGTGGCCGTGCAGCCAGAAGTGCATCTCGGCGTGGATCCGGGAGTGCTCGAGCAGCTCCGCCACATGCCTGGCGAGGTCGGTGTCGTCGAGCGCGTCGGTGTCGACCGCCTGGAACCGGCGGTTCTGCGCCTCGAGGGCGGGCTTCATGTCGGACGCCCACCGCGACGCCACCTCGAGCCACGGCCGGGTGCGAAACGCGGCCCCAGCAGCCTTCTCCCTCCGGCGGAACGCCGGATGGATGCGGGTCACGATCCGCAGCACGAAGGCCGGTGGCAGCTTGGTGCTGGCCGCGTCGGGGCGGAGGAGCGGGCGGAGCCGGGTGTACATGAAGCCGTCGACGAACCGGGCCTGGACGGAGTCGGCCGGCACGCCGATCTCCGCGAAGGCGCGGCCCAACCCGGCTGCCATGCACTCCTCCATGAGCCATTGGCTGATCGGCGTCGTGCCGCCGGGGAAGTGGGAGCGGTCAACGGCCCAGCGGCCTGGGCCAGGTGGAGTGAAGTCGTCGTCCCGCATCAAAGGTCCCTTCGTCCGGGCCGCCAGTCCCAGATCAGCGGCGAATCGGCGCACGAGCGCCCGGCGCAGGGTACGCGGTGCCGGGTGGCCGGACCGGGTTTTGTCGGGGTCAGCCGTCGGCGGACGCGTGAGTGATGCGCTGCGCCTTCGGGTCCAGATCCGTCGATGCGGTCAGGCAGCGTGACCGAGCGGCTCGCCCTGCTCAGCCGGACCGGGTCCCGTTGGCGCGGGCGCCAGGTCGAGCAGCCGCGGCGGCTGACGGAGCGAGCGGACGATCGCGCTCACGCCGATCACTGTGGCCAGCGCGGCCAGGGCCACGACGACCTTCGTCAGCCCGAGCCACGGTGCCGGCGTCGACCGGCTGATGGCCAGTGAGAGCAGGCCGGTGATGTTGGCGGCCAGGGCGAGCGCCGCCGCGGTCCGCCACCCCGCGGCCAGCGCCACCACGATCGCGCCGAGGAGGACGACCCCGGTGAGCGGGTGCAACCCGCGGGGTACGGCCACCACCGCCAGCAGGGCGGCGGCCGCCCCGGCGGCCACTGGCCCCGCCCTGAGCACGAGGCGGCCGGCTGAGCGCCGCGCGCCCGTCTGGGTCGAGGCCTCGGCCGACGCGTACCAGTGCTGGAGCAGCCGGATCTCGCTCCGGCGGCGGTACCAGGCGCGGAGGCGGTCGGTGAAGGTGGCGAGCCGCGTCCGGGCGCCGTCGGCGTCCCGGGCTCGGTGGATGTGGCCCAGCGCGGCCATCGCGCCGACTCCGCTCGCCCCGACCAGGAACCAGATCACGGTCGTCACCTCCGAGAGATGCCCCTCCTGGCTACGCCCGTGTCCCGGTGTGGTACCGGTCACACTCCAGTCAACACCTCTGGTGCTGTGACCGGGCTGAGACGACGCAGTTCAGGAGGCTGGCCGGCGAGATCTCGCCCAGCGTGACGTAGCCCGCCCCCTTCCGACCTGGGCAGCCCAGATTCGCAACGGAGACCTAATAGAGCTCCTCCATGGCGTCGACCGCCTCCAGGAAGTCGTTGGCCTTGGCGGTGACGGTGGCGTAGTTCTTGGTGGCGGCCGCCGACGTCATCGCGGCGAGCAGGTCGTGGCTCTGGTCGATCACCTTCGAGCCGTCGTGGTCGGCGAGGTCGGGCTCGAGGGCGGCGACCTGGGCCGTCGCGGCGGCGATCTGCTGCTGGACCTTCGCCTGATCCTTCGCCGCGGCGTCGAGGACGATCTGGCGGCCGATGACGTCGAGGCGACCGATGCCGACCGGCCGGCCTACGTCGTACAGGCCGTACAGCTCGACCACACCGGCTGAGAGGTCGTTGGCCGCTTGCATCGTGGCGGTCGGATCCTGGGCCTTGCTCGCCGCATCCAGTGCGCCGACCGCGGTCGTCATGCCGGTGAGGATCGTGGCTGGGGCCCCGTCCGCCGTGCCCTGGGGCTGGTATGCCGCCCACGCCGTGTCGATGGTGGAGACGTCAGTGGCCACTTCGTCCCACTTGCCGCCGGGCACGATGTCGATGAGGTCCTCGGACTGGGCCTCGAGCTCGTCGAGCGGCTTCGGCACCGGCTGACCGGTCGAGGTGAGCGCAGGCCGGACCGCCGACTGGGCCACCGTCGGGCCGGACGAGGACGAGGTCGAGCCGTCGCTGCCGCAGGCCGCGAGTGCGCCCGCCGCCATCACGGCCACCGCGGCGCGGCCGGCGCGCCACCACCGAAGCACCATGCTCGTCCCCCTTCCCGCTGGCCCGGTGACGTTGACCCTAACCCGCCCGGTGCGGGCTCAGACGACGATGTTGACCAGGCGGCCGGGCACCACGATCACCTTCTTCGCCACCTTCCCTGCCATTGCGGTCTGCACCTTGGCGTCGGCCGACGCTGCGGCCTCCACGTCGGCCGGCGAGGCGTCGACGGCCACCGTCACGTGCCCTCGCACCTTGCCGTTGACCTGCACGGGGTACTCGACCACGTCGTCCACCAGCAGCGCCGGATCGGCCACCGGGAACGGCTCGAAGGCCAGGGAGTCGCCATGGCCCAACCGCGCCCAGAGCTCCTCGGCGACGTGCGGCGTCACCGGCGCCATCATCAGCACCAGCGGTTCGGCGACCTCACGGGAGATGCGGCTGCCCGACGCCTTCGTCAGGTGGTTGTTCAGCTCGATCAGCTTGGCGATCGCGGTGTTGAAGCGCAGACCGTCGTAGTCGGCCGACACCGTGTCGATGGTGCGGTGCAGGATCCGCCGCGTGGCATCGTCAGCCGGCTCGTCGACGACGCGGCTGGCACCGGTGGACTCGTCGACCAGGTTGCGCCAGAGCTTCTGCAGGAACCGGTAGTAACCGACGATGTCCCGGGTGCTCCACGGCCGCGAGGTGTCGAACGGCCCCATCGACATCTCGTAGAGGCGGAGGGTGTCCGCGCCGTAGTTGGCGTAGATGTCGTCCGGCCCGACCGCGTTCTTCAGGCTCTTGCCCATCTTGCCCCACTCGCGGGTGACCGGCCGGCCCCCTGCGGTCAACGAGCCGTCCGCCTGCTCCTCGACGGCCAACGCGTCGACGTAGATCTCCCGGTCGTCCTTGTAGGCCGCGGCCAGGATGTACCCCTGGTTGAACAGGCGTCGGTACGGCTCCCACGACGAGACGTGGCCCAGGTCGAACAGGACCTTGTGCCAGAAGCGGGCGTACAAGAGGTGCAGCACGGCGTGCTCGACGCCGCCCACGTACAGGTCGACCCCGCCCGGGTCGCCCTCGCGCTGGGGGCCCATCCAGTAGCGCTCGACCTCGGGGTCGACGAAGCGGTTCTCGTTGGTCGGGTCCAGGTAGCGCAGCTCGTACCAGCACGAGCCGGCCCACTGGGGCATCACGTTCAGCTCGCGTTGGTAGCGCTTCGGTCCATCGCCCAGGTCCAGCACGACGGTGGCCCACCAGTCCACGCGGGACAGCGGCAGCTCGGGCTCGGACGCGCCGTCATCGGGGTCCAGGGCGCGGGGCCGGAAGTCGTCCAGGGGCGGGAGGGTGACCGGCAGCATGGATTCGGGCAGGCCGATGGGCAGGCCCGTCTCGTCGAAGACGATGGGGAAGGGCTCACCCCAGTAGCGCTGCCGGCTGAAGAGCCAGTCGCGCAGACGGTAGGTGGTCGTCGCCTCGCCGTGGCCGTTGGCGACCAGCCAGTCGATGGTGGACTGCTTGGCCGTCGCCACGTCCATGCCGTTCAGGTCCAGCGTGGCGGTCGCACTGTTGATGGCGGGACCATCGCCCAGGTAGGCGTCGCCCTCCCACCCGTCGGGCGGTTGGACCGTGCGCACGATGGGCAGGTCGAAGCGCTCGGCGAACTCCCAGTCCCGCTCGTCCTGGCCGGGCACGGCCATGATGGCGCCGGTGCCGTAGCCCATGAGGACGTAGTCCGCGATGAAGACGGGGATCAGGTCGCCGTTGACCGGGTTGACCGCGAACGAGCCGGTGAAGACGCCGGTCTTGTCGCGGTCGTCGGCCTGGCGCGCCAGGTCCGTCTTCGCCGCCGCGGCGGCGCGGTAGGCGTTCACCGCCTCTGACGGGGTGGCGTGGGTGCCGGTCCACAACGGCCGGGTGCGCTCGGGCCACGCCGCCGCGGTCAGGCCATCGACCATGGGATGCTCCGGGGCCAGCACCATGAACGTGGCCCCGAACAGCGTGTCCGGCCGGGTGGTGAAGACCTCGATGGGCCCGGCCCCCGACGTGAAGGAGACCATCGCTCCGTCGGATCGCCCGATCCAGTTGCGCTGCATCGTCTTGATCGAGTCGGGCCAGTCGAGGGCGTCCAGGTCGTCGATCAGCCGATCCGCGTAGGCCGTGATCCGCAGCATCCACTGGCGCATGTTGCGGCGGAACACCGGGAAGTTGCCCCGGTCGCTGCGTCCCTCGGCCGTGACCTCCTCGTTGGCCAGGACCGTGCCCAGGCCAGGGCACCAGTTGACCGGCGCTTCCGAGATGTACGCCAGCCGGTGGTCGTCCACCACGCGGCGCTGCTCCAACGGGGACAGCGACGCCCAGGGCCGCCCGTCGGGCGTCGGTCGGGTCCCGGAGGCCAGCTCCTCGCGCAGCTCGGCGATCGGCCGGGCTCGGTCCTCGTCGCCGTCGTACCAGGACTCGAAGATCTGCAGGAAGATCCACTGCGTCCAGCGGTAGTACGACTCGTCCGTCGTGGAGATCGAGCGGCGGGGGTCGTGGGCCAGCCCCAGCCGATGCAGCTGGCGCCGGTAGGTGGCGACGTTCTCCTCGGTGCGGACCTGGGGATGGGTGCCGGTCTCGATGGCGTACTGCTCGGCCGGTAGACCGAACGCGTCGTAGCCCAGCGCGTGGAGGACGTTGAAGCCCTTCATGCGGCGGTACCGGCCGAAGACGTCCGTCCCGATGTAGCCGAGTGGGTGGCCCACGTGCAGCCCCGCGCCGGAGGGGTAGGGGAACATGTCGAGGATGAACAGCTTGGGCCGACCGCCGACCCGCTCCGGATCGGCCAGCGGCCCGGCCGGGTTGGGTGCCTCGAAGGTGTGGTCCGCCTCCCATCGCTCCTGCCAGCGGTGCTCGATGTCGGCCGCCATCGCCGCGCTGTAGCGGTGCGCGGGGGAGTCCGTGGCGCCGGCAGCCCGCGCCCGCTCCACCACGTCGTCGACCGTGTCGTCGACCGCGTCGTCGGTGCTGGCCATGGCGACGATCCTACGAGCCGGAGCCTCCCCGGCCAGGGTCTGTTCTCCTCGGCGGACCGTGCGGACAGGGCCAACCTCGGTGCTCTCGACCGCGGCGGGTAGCGTGATGGCAACGGTCCCAGGGGGGTTCGCGCACCACATGTCATCGCCCACGCCCATCGTCAGCCGGCTTGAGCGCGCCACGGCCAGCCCGACGGGCATCCGGCTCGTGGGTGCCTCCGTGGCCGGCCCGGACGGCGACTTCCTCACCTGGGCGCAGCTCCACGAGGAGGCCCGCGCCGTCGGCGCCACCCTCCAGGCCCGGGGCGTCGCGCCCGGCGACCACGTGGCCATCCTCGGCCCGACCACCCGCGCGCTCGTCACCACGCTGCAGGGCTGCTGGCTGGCCGGTGCGGCCTCGATGGTGCTCCCCCTCCCGATGCGGATGGGCTCGCTCGACGCCTTCGTGGAGTCGACGAGGGCCCGTATCCGCCATGGCGACGCCAAGCTCCTGCTGATCGACGACCTCCTGGCCGGCTTCTACGAGCCGGTGGCCGGTGACCCACCCACCCTGCCGCTGACCTCGGTGCTTCCCGGCCCGGGCAATGCCGGCCCCGAGGCGCTGGAGATCCCGCCTCACGACCCCGACCGGCTCGTCATCCTGCAGTACACGAGTGGCTCGACCAGCGAGCCGAAGGGCGTGATGATCCCGGACCGGGTCTTCGGCGCCAACGTCGACGCGGCCGCCACGGCGGCCGAGCTCGTACCCGACGACGTCATGGTCTCGTGGCTCCCCCTGTACCACGACATGGGGCTGGTCGGCTGCCTCGGCATCCCGATGCTGACCGGCGCCGGCCTCGTGCAAGCCGCGCCGCAGGACTTCCTCGCCCACCCCGGTCACTGGATGGAGTGGCTCTCCACGTACCGGGGCACGGCCACTGCGGGCCCCAACTTCGCGTGGGTGCTGGCCACGCGGGCGCTGCGCCGCCTGTCGGGCCTGGACCTCTCCCGCATGCGCATCGCGCTCAGTGGCGCCGAGCCCGTCGATCCCGCCGCCGTCGAGGCGTTCGTCGCCGCGGCGGCTCCCTTCGGTTTCCGGCCCGGTGCGGTGTTCCCGGCCTTCGGCATGGCCGAGGTCGCGATCGCGGGCTCGTTCCCCAAGCCCCTGCGAGGCCTGGTGTGCGACACCGTCGACCGCGAGGTGCTGGAGCGGGACCGCATCGCCAAGCCGGTCGAGATGAGCGACCCGGACGAGGAGGCGCTGCTCGTCCGCCGACTGCCCCTGCTGGGGAAGGCCGTGCCGGGACTGGAGTTCCGGATCGTGGACCCCGAGAGCGGGGAGGACCTGCCGGAGCGCTACGTGGGCGAGCTGCTCATCCGGGGCACGTCCGTCACGCCCGGCTACTACAAGCGCCCGGAGGCCACGGCCGAGCTGTTCCGGGACGGCTGGCTCTGCACCGGCGACCTGGGCTACCTGCTCGAGGACGAGCTGGTGCTCTGCGGTCGCATCAAGGACGTCATCATCGTCGGTGGGCGCAACGTCTTCCCCGAGGACATCGAGCGGGCCTGCGGCCGCATCGAGGGCGTGCGGGCCGGCAACGTGATCGCCTTCGGCATGGAGGGCTACAAGGGCAAGGAGTCCGTGGTCGTCGTGGCCGAGGTCAAGGGCAGCGACCACGAGGCCATCCGCAAGGAGATCCACCACCGGGCGCTCGACGTCTGCGGCATCCCGCCTCGCGACATCATGCTCGTGAAGCCGAGCACCCTGCCGAAGACCTCGTCGGGCAAGCTGCAGCGGGCCAAGTGCCGCGAGCAGTACCTCGAGGAGACCCTCGACCTCGCCTGACGCCCGCGCTCCCGGCTCTGCCGCCCCGAGGCGCCGGGAGGCCCGCCGCGGCGGGTGTCAGGCGGCCTTGAGCGCGGCGAGGATGCCTTGCCAGCGGTCGGGGTCGCTGGCATAGGGCGCGTAGAAGGAGATGCGCTGGATGGCGTCGCCGTAGCGGCGGTGGAGCTCGGGTGCGACGCCCTCCGGCTCGGCGACGATGGCGAACGTGCTGAGCACCTCGTCGTCGATGAGCTCGCCCATCTCCGCCCAGCGCCCCTGCTTCGACATGCTGTTGAGCTCATCCTGGAGGCCGCCCCAGCCGTGGAGCTCGAGGACGGCCCGGTAGGCCGGCGTAGATCCGTAGAAGGCGATCTGCTGCTTGGTGCCGGCCGCGGCCGCGGCCATCTGCGCCTCGTCGGTGCCGGTCACGACGAAGCTGGGCCCGACGATCTCGAAGCCCTCCAGCGTCTTGCCCACCTTCGCCCGCCCTCGCTGGAGGGCCGGGAGCGTGACCTCCCGCAGGTAGCGCTCCGTCGTGAAGCCATGGCAGATGAAGCCGTCGCACACCTCGCCGGCCACCTCGGTCATGAGCTCGCCCACGCCGGCCAGGAAGACCTTCGGTACACCCACCCGCGCCAGGTCGTTCGGAGTGGGGGAGAAGAACGGGGTCATGAGGGTGTGGGTGTAGAAGTCGCCCCGGAACTCGAGCTTGGTGCCGTTCAGCCAGCAGTCCCAGATCGCCCGAATGGCGCGGACCATCTCCCGCATCCGGGGCGCCGGATGGCTCCAGGGCATCGAGAACCGCTTCGTGATGTGCGGCTTGATCTGGCTGCCCAGGCCGAGCACGAAGCGGCCGCCGGAGTATGCCTGCAGGTCCCAACCGACGTGGGCGAGGAGCATCGGGTTCCGGGCGAAGGCCACTGCGATCGACGTGCCGAGCTCGATCTCCTCCGTGTGCTCGGCCGCGAGGAGCAGGGGGAAGAACGGATCGTGGCCGGTCTCGGCCGTCCAGACCCCCGAGTAGCCGGCTGCCTCCGCGGCTCGGGCGTCCCGGCCCGCGTTGCGCAGATCGGACCCGATCGCACCGTCGACCTTCATGGCGGCCGACGGTAGCGTCTCGATCTCGTGCACGACCGGAGGACGACGTTGGCCGCCGTGGCCCCCCTCGACGGCTGGATGACCCCCGCGCAGGGTGAGCGGCTGTGGGACGCGGCCGCCGCGGTGCGTCCCGGTGGGAGCATCGCCGAGATCGGCAGCTACCGCGGGAAGTCGGCCATCGTGATGGCGTCAGCCGCGACCGATGGCGTGACCGTCACCGCCATCGACCCCCACGCCGGCAACGACCGCGGCCCGCAGCAGATCCACGGCACCGTCGACGAGGGTCAGTCGGACCATGACGCGTTCCTCGCCAACCTGGCCACGGCCGGGGTCAGCGACCGGGTGCGCCACGTCCGCGCCTTCTCCCACGATGCGCTGGCGGTCGTCCCCGAGGACCTCGACGTCCTCTACATCGACGGGGCCCACCGCGTCGGGCCGGCCCGCGACGACATCGTGTCGTGGGGCGCCAAGGTGGCGCCGGGCGGAACGTTGCTCATCCACGACTCGTTCAGCTCGGTCGGTGTGACGCTGGCCCTCCTGACCACGCTGATCCCCGGTGCTCGCTTCCGCTACCTGGGCCGGGACGGCTCGCTCGCCCGCTACCGACGGGAGGACCTGCGCGGGGTCGAGCGGCTCGCCAACGCCGGCCGGCAGGCGGTGGAGCTCGGCTGGTTCGCGAGGAACGTGGTGATCAAGGCGCTGCTCGTGGCCCGCCTCGGCTCGGTGGCCCGCTGGCTCGGGCACGATGGCGAGACCTGGCCCTACTGACCTTCGTCTGCCCGCCGCCGCGGTCGTCGAGTCTCCGCGGGGGAGTCAGCCGCCCTGGTCCCTCAGGAAGCGCTCCAGCTCGGCCGCCAGCTCGTCGCCGCTCGGCAGGTCGCCGGCGGTGAAGGGCAGCGGGCCGGTCGCGGCGGAGCCCTCGTCCTCCTCGTCGTAGGCCTGCTCCAGCTGGCGCAGGACCTCGACGTGCTCAGGGTTCGACGCGATCAGCTCGTCGAGACGGGCGCGGTGCCGTTCGGCCTCAGTACGGAGCACCGTCGCGTCGACGCGGAGACCGGCGACCTCGCTCAGGCCGCCGAGCAACGCGACGCTGGCCGGCGGGTAGGCAGCCGCGGACACGTAGTGGGGGACCTGCGCCCACAACCCGACCGCGGGGACACCTCGAACGGAGAAGCCCTGCTCCAGCGCGGCCTGGACCCCGGCCGGGACGTCGACCGAGTTCTTCAGGTAGCCCAGCCCGGAGGCCACCTCGACCGAGCCCGCGCTGACCGAGAGGCGGCTCGGCCGGGTGTGCGGCGTGGCGAAGGGGTAGGCGCCGAGGCCGACCATGGTGTGGGCGCCGAGGTCGATCGTCAGGCTGGTGGCCGAGTCGACGAAGTGGTGCCACGCAGAGTCCGGCTCGTGACCGGAGAGCAGGAGCACGTCGTGGCCGGCGGCGTCCCGGCCGGCCTTGAGCTCGATGGTGGGCCAGACGACGTTGGTGTTGACGCCGTCGCGCAGCTCCATCACCGGTCGCCTGGCCCGGAAGTCGATGAAGGTGTCAGGATCGAACGCGGCGATGGTCCGCGCCCCGCACTCCTCCTCGAGCGTCGACATGGCGAGCTGCGCCGCGCCCCCGGCGTCGATCCACCCGGTGAGCATGACGACGAGGACGGGATCGACGAGGTCGGGCTCCTCGCGGAGGTCGTAAGGATCGGTCACAGCCGCGCCGCATGTTCGGCGGCCCGCGCGGCCGCGAGCTCGACCTGGGACTTGAACGTGTCGTGCTCGGACGTGTCGCGACGGCCTCCGAGGGCCCCGGCCAGGTAGCGGGCGTACACACCCTCCAGGATGCAGGCCAGCTTCCAGAACGCGAAGGCGACGTAGAAGTCCATCTCACCGAGGTCCCGACCGGTCACGTCCGCGTATCGCGCCATCAGCTCGGCCCGGTCCGGGAAGCCGGGCGCCGTCGTGGCCGACCCCGTCCATGCGGAAGGATCGTCCCCCGGTCCGTTCCAGTACACCATCAGCAGCCCGACGTCGGCCAAGGGGTCGCCGAGCGTGCAGATCTCCCAGTCGAGCACCGCGACCACGTCGCCGTCGTCGGCGACCATGGTGTTGTCGAGCCGGTAGTCGCCGTGGACGATGCAGGCCGGTCCTTGCTCAGGGATGCGGGCCGCCAGCAGGTCGTGGACCTCGTCGACGGCTGGCAGGTCGCGGGTCTGCGACTGCTGCCACTGGCCGTACCAGCGCCGAAGCTGGCGGCTGATGTAACCCTCGTGCCGGCCGAGGTCCGAGAGCCCGACGGCATCGATGTCGACGGAGTGGATGGCGGCGAGGGTGTCGACGAGGCTCTCGCCGGCCCGGCGGCGGGCCCGTTCGGACAGCTCGGCCTCGGCTGCCTCGCGGTCGCGGATGACATGGCCGTCGACGAAGTCCATGACGTAGAAGGGCGCGCCGTTGACCGACACATCGTCGCAGTAGCCGCGAGCCGGGGCCACCGGCACGGGCGTGTCGGCCAGCGCCGCGATGATCCGATGCTCCCGGCCCATGTCGTGCGCGGACGCCAGGAGGTGCCCGAGCGGTGGCCGGCGCAGCACGAGCGGGTGTCCGTCCGCACCGACGACGCGGTAGGTGAGGTTGGAGTGGCCACCGGCGATGAGCTCGAAGGTGAACGGGCCCCGGGCTCCCGCCACGTTCGCCTCCAGCCACGGGGTGACCGCCGCGACCTCGATGCCGACCGGGTCCGTGGGGGCCAGGTCGGTCGTCGCGCCGCGGGCGTCGGTGGCCGACGCGTCAGCGG
>JBKPRL010000308.1:0-3599 GCA_046734535.1 bacterium
GGGTTACACGGTGCCCTACCTGAGATGGCGACGCGCCCATTCGAGCTCCACGCCGCAGGATCGGTTGACGCGGGGGACGTCGTAGGGCGGTCGGTCACCCCACGGCTGACCCGGATGGCTGGCGCGGCACCGCCTGAACGAGCGGACGGGCCCGAGCGGATCCGGGTCCCGGAAGCGTCGGCTGGTCGCTCCCGTCAGCATCCGGTGGCGTCGACGGTGCGGGTCGTCTGTCCGACGATCGCGGTCACGATGGTGTCCCAGTCGCGTCTGTCGATGCCGTGGCCGGCCCCCTCCAGTCGCAACAGCGTCGCGCCGGGGATCTCCTCGGCCAGCGCCTCGCCATGTCGGAGCGGGAACATCGGGTCCGCCGTACCGTGGATGACCAGGGTGGGCGCGACGATCGTGGACAGGGCCTCGTAGGTCCGCTCGTCGTCCGGAACGATGTCGTGGTTCTGCAAGGAGGCGATGCAGCGGGCGCGTTCGACGTCCCGCCGAACGAGGGCCCGCGATGCGGTTTCGTCGAAGGGACGCTGGTCGCCGGTCAGGACACGGGAGTAGTCCACGAGGTACTCGATCACCGAGTCCGAGCTGGTCCAGTCCACCTGTGCTGACGCCACGAAGCGTCCGAGCGCTCCCGTGGGCGGCGGGAGGCCCCGATCGCCGGGCGTCGCCGGAGAGGTGCTGATGAGGACGAGTGATCGGACGCGGCCCGCGAAGGCCAACGCCAGGACCTGCGCCAACGCGCCGCCCGCGGAGACGCCGACCACGTGCGCGTCCGGGAGACCGTAGGCATCGAGCACACCCGCTGCGTCGGCCACCAGGTCGCTGCCGGTGTAGCCGGGGCGTCCCGGTTCGTAGGTGATCGATCGACCGGTGTCGCGGTGGTCGTAGCGGATCACGAACCGCCCGTGGTCCGCGAGGAGCTCACAGAAGCCCTCCTCCCACCACAGCATCGACGCGCCCAGACCCATGACGAGAAGGACCGGCGCGTCGGCCGGCTCGCCGAACGGCTCGGTGCACAGCTCCACCCCGTTCGCATGGATGAAGCGCTCAGCCATGTGCTCCCCCTGTCGTCGCCGGCTCGCAGACCCGGTGCAGCCCCTGAGACGTTCGTCTTCTTGGACGAGGTGGATGCGCGGAGCTCATCTTGGCAGTCCCGACGTCGGAGACTGGGGCCGGCCACCGATGAATCCAGGTCGGGTTCCGACGTCCAATCGATACGGTCGCGGTGGGGCGCCACTGTGATCGAGCACGACGCAAGGAGGTGCAGTGGACTCGCGACGCAGCGATTCGCCCGACAGGGGGAGCGCGATCAGGGCGGCTTCCCTGGTCAAGACCTTTGGCAGCGGCGCAACGACGGTCGAGGCCGTGCGGGGTGTCGACCTCGACGTCCTTCGCGGCGAGATCTTCGGGTTCCTCGGTCCGAACGGCGCCGGCAAGTCGACGACGGTCCGGATGCTGACCACGCTGATGACCATCACCTCGGGCTCGGCATCCGTGGCGGGGGTCGACGTCGCCACGGACCCGGACGGCGCTCGCCACAAGATCGGAGTGGCGCTCCAGGAGGCAGGGCTCGACCCCCGGCAGACGGGCCGTGAGCTCCTGGTGCTGCAGGGCCGGCTGTTCGGCATGTCGAGCGCAGCCGCGACGGCGCGGGCTCAGGAGCTGCTCGAGCTCGTCGAGCTGACCGACGCCGCTGATCGGCGCATCAAGGGCTACTCGGGTGGCATGAAGCGACGTCTCGACCTGGCCTCCGCGCTGGTCCACGAGCCCGAGGTGCTGTTCCTCGACGAGCCGACGACCGGCCTCGATCCGGCCAGCCGGCTGACGGTATGGGACGAGGTGCGGCGGATCAACGGGCGCGGCACGACCGTGTTCCTCACCACCCAGTACCTGGAGGAGGCGGACCAGCTGTGCGATCGGATCGCGATCATCGATGCCGGGCAGATCGTCCGGGAGGGAACGCCGGCTGCGCTCAAGGACGAGCTGCGCAGGCGTCTGGGTGTGCAGGAGGAGCCCACGCTCGACGACGTGTTCATGGACGCCACCGGCCGTGCCCGTGAACGGGCGGCTGGCGAGGTGAGGGAGGTGCGGGCATGAGCTCGTCATCGTTGGTGCTCGGACAGCGCGCCGTCCGGGAGACGCTGCGCACACCGGACTCACTGATCCCGACCCTGTTCATCCCGCTGTTCTTCCTGGTCGTCAACGTCGGCCAGGCGGCAAGGATCTTCCCGGGCGACGTGACGCCGTTCCTCCACGGCCAGAGCTACGCCGCCTTCCAGCTCCCGGTGTCGCTCCTGTTGGCCGCCTCGTTCGGAAGCGCCGCGCTGTACCTCGTCGAGGAGATCGAGGGGGGCTACTTCGACAAGCTGCGGGCGACGCCGATCTCGCGGATGTCGATCGTGATGGGGCGCCTCTACGCCGAGTTCGGCAAGACCATGGCGCTCAGCACGGTCATGATCCTGATCGCCTTCCTGTTCGACGTGCACATGGCGAGCGGAGTGGCCGGCTTCGTGGTGCTGGTCCTCATGATCTCGCTGTGGGCCGTCGTCTACAGCGGCTTCATGCAGATCATCGCCCTCAAGAGCCGGAGCGCGGCGGCCACGCAGGCCGGCAGCCTCATCTTCTTCCCGCTCCTGTTCCTCACGCCCAACCTCGTGCCCCGGCCGCTGCTCACGAGGCCGATGGAGATCGCGGCGACGATCAACCCGGTGACGTACATCATGGAGGCCGCCCGAACGCTGATCCTCGAGGGCTTCGACTGGGTCTCCATCGGTCGGGGCTATCTCGTGGTCGGCCTCGCGCTGGCGCTGATGCTCGTCCTCAGCGTCCGCGTCGTGTCGAACTACGACTGACGAACGGCGGCGACTCACGTTGACGACGCCCGCGACCAGGGGGACAGTTCATGTGCGGGCTCACCACGCTGCACGTGCCGACCTGAAGATGTCGGTCGGCTCCTGACGTCCGTCGGCTTCACGACGACCACACTGGTGGCGTGGTCCGCTACCGCGTGGTCGTGACCGGCCGGGTGCAAGGGGTCTGGTACCGGGAATCGTGCCGGCGGGAGGCGACCGCCGCTGGCGTCGCGGGATGGGTGCGCAACTGCTACGACGGCACCGTCGAAGCAGTGCTGGAAGGCGACGACGCCGCCGTCGAGCGTGTGGTGGCGTGGATGCGCACCGGTCCGCGCCACGCCGTCGTCACGGGCGTCGACGTCCGGGCCGAGACGCCGGCGGGCGAGGAAGGGTTCACCGTCCGCTGACCATCGAGGTCGCGGGCACGCCAGCCGCCCTGCCACCGCGCTCTCGCCTCGCGAACAGCTGTTGATGCCGCAACTGTGCACCTCCAGCTCCGGTTTCCGGAGTTCGAGGTGCATGCTCGCAGGATCAACGACGCAAGGGGGGCAGGGACTCACCTCAGATGACGCTCAGCGCGAGGCTGGCGAGCTCGTAGACCGCGAGTCCGCCCACGATCACCCGCAGCATCGACACCTTGCGAATGGCGAGCGTCAGCGCCATGCCCACGGCGATGATCGCCGCCGTTCGCGCCTCGGGATGGCCAGCGCGCTCGTGGTGGAGCACGGCCGCGGTCACCACGGC
>JBKPRL010000309.1:0-15629 GCA_046734535.1 bacterium
TGTTGGCGAGCGTGGCCGCCGTCTCGCTGAAGCCGGACTCCTCCAGCACCCGCGAGCCGTAGTACATGATCGAGTTGATGCCGGTGAGCTGCTGCGTCACGCTGACGCCGATCCCGACGAAGACGATGCGCCGCAGCCACCGGTTCGAGAAGATGGCTCCGAAGCTCATCTGGTTGTCGCCCGTCTCCTCCTCGCGGATTGTCTCCACCTGACGGAGCTCCGCGAGGGCCCGGTCCTCGGAGCGCACCTGCTTCAGCACGGCGAGGGCATCCTCATCGCGGCCCTTCTCGACAAGCCAGCGCGGCGACTCGGGCATCCGCATCATGCCGAAGAACAGGGCGATCGCCGGGAGCGCGCACACCCCGAACATGATGCGCCACAGACCGTGGACATGCCCGAGCGTGGCGAGAAGGATGTAGTTGACCACGAAGGCCGCGAACTGGCCCACGACGATCGCCAGCTCGTTGCGGCCCGCGATCGACCCACGGATCTCGAACGGCGCCAGCTCCGCCAGGAACACCGGCACCACCGTCGAAGCGCCGCCGACCGCGAGCCCGAGAATGATCCGGCCGGCCACCAGGAGCGCGAAATTGGGCGAGAAGACGGCGACCAGCACGCCCACGAAGAACATGACCGCGAGCACGATGATCGCGGTGCGGCGTCCGATCGCGTCGGAGATCTTTCCGCCGATGAGTGCTCCGATGGCGGCGGCGAAGACCAGCGAGCTGATGACGATGCCCACCTGCAAGTCAGTGAGCCCGAGCTCGGTTTGCATCGGACCTTCCGCGCCGTTGGCCACCCCGGTGTCGTAACCGAACAGCAGGCCACCGAGGCAGGCGACGATCGAGATGAGGCCGATCCGTTTCCGATACGGGCCGGGAACCAGTGGAGGAAGCACGGACTCGCCCATGCTCGCCGAATGTGCCATTACGAGGACTCCTTTTCTTCAGCCCCGGGGCCGTTCCCCGCGTGTTGTTCCTCGTTACTTCGATGATGTCCCTACCGGAATGCACTGACGTGCAACCGGCCTTCCAGCCGCGATGGCATATGGCCTACGGCGCGAGGGACGGACGTCAGGACGGGTGTTCATCCGCTGCGGCGAGTGAGGCCTTGTACTCGGCCTTCAGGTCTTCGCCGGGCGGGTAGTTGCCCCATAGCGGCTCGCCCGCGTGGATCTTGGTGCTGACGTACGCCTCCAACTGCTCCTGCTCGAGACCCTGTTCGGCGATCTCCGCGGCCAGATGCCGCGGGATCACCAGCACCCCGTCCCGGTCACCGACCAGCACGTCACCGGGATAGACGGCCACCCCGGCGCACCCGATGGGCACCTGCAGGTCCGCGACGTGGTGCTGCGCCGCCCGGGTGGTGATGGTCACCTGCGAGGCGTAGGTCGGGAACGGCAGCTGCGCGAGCACGTGCCCGTCGCGCAGCCCGCCGTCGGTCACCACCGCCGCCGCGCCGCGCTTCCACGCCCGGGTCATCAGCATGTCCCCGCCGGATGCGGCGGTGGCGGTGCGGTAGGAGTCGACCACCAGCACCTGGCCGGGCTGCAGGGCTTCGAACGCGTCCCACTGCAGGGTGTTGCCGCTGCGGTAGGGGTCCAGCCCGTCGACGTCCTCGCGCATCGGGATGAACCGCATGGTGAAGGCCTCGCCGACGAACCCGTCGGTGGCCTCGCTCAGCGGTTTCACCCCGAGCAGCTGGGGCTGGCGGAACCCGCGCTTGTACAGCTGCGTCGCGATCGTCGACGTACTCACCTGCCGCAACTTCTCCAGCACACCCTCGGGCAGCGGTTCCAGCTCCTGATCGGTCATCGCGTCTCGTCTCCTGGTCGTCAAACGATGGGGGTCGTGCGGGGGCGTAGCGGAAGTCCGGCTGCGCGGTAGCACTGGTCGATCAGCTGCGCGGTGGCGACGGCGTCGTCCGGGCCGGTGGGCATGGGCGGGCCGCCGCGGAGCGCCCGGATGAGTTCCTCGAGCTGGTAGATGTAGGAGGAGCGGACGCCGAGGCGCTCGGTCGTCTCGCCGGACCCGGTGCGGACCACCACGCGGTCGTCCTTGTGCGGCTGGACGAAGTCCATGACCGTCGCCTCGGCGCGGGACCCCTCGACGCGCAGCGTCATCTCGAACCGCGGGTGAGCCATGCTGCAGCGCACCGTTCCGGTGGCGCCGGACGGGAAGCGCAGGTCGGCGTCCAACCACTCGTCGACCCCGGGTGCACCGGCCCGTTCCTTCGCGCGGGCGTCGACCAGCTCCGGCTCGCCACCGGCCCAGCGGCCCAGCGCACGCTGGGCGTGCAGCCCGTAGCAGCCGAGGTCCATCAGCGCGCCGCCGGCGAGGTCGAACGACCAGCGCGGGTCACCGTCGTCCGGCTCCGGCATCGCGATCAACGCGTCGACCCGCTGGAGCTCGCCCAGCTCGCCGGCGTCGAGCAGCGCGAACAGCCGCTGCATCACCGGGTGGAACAGGTAGTGGAAGCCCTCGACCACCGTGACGCCCGCCTTCTGCGCAGCGTCACGGACCTCCGCGGCCTCCTCCGCCGTGGAAGCGAATGGCTTCTCGGAGAGCACGTGCTTGCCGGCCTCGACCGCGGCGAGGTTCCACGGCCCGTGGAACGCGTTGGGCAGCGGGTTGTAGACGACCTCGACCTCGGGGTCGGCCAGCACCGCGGCGTAGGAGTCGGTCGCCCGCTCGACGCCGTGTTCAGCGGCGAAGGCCTCCGCGCGCCGCCGGTCGCGGGCCGCCACCGTCACGAGCCGGGTGCCGGTGGCGTGCGCCGGCTTGACGATGGCCAATTGGGCGATCCGAGCCGCGCCGAGGATCCCGACCCGGAGCGGTTCCCCAGCTGCGCTCACCCCGTGCTCCGCAGCACGGAGCGCAGGTTGTCCGCGCTGGTCCGGACGTCACCGACCGGACCCTCGCCTGCCGGCTTCTCGGTCAGGATGGTGTCCTGCTCGAGGGTGTACCAGCCGTCGTAGCCACGCTTGGTCAGGTGCGCCACGATCGCGGCCACGTCGACGTCACCGGTGCCCAGAGGCCGGTACATGCCGCGATTGACGCCCTCGGTGTAGGTCCACCGCCCGTCCTGCACGTGCTTGGCCTTGCCGGCGTCGACGTCCTTAAAGTGGACGTGCGCAACCCGGTCCGGCGCCTGGCGGGTCAGCTCGGCCGGGTCGGTGCCGCCGATGAGCAGGTGCCCGGTGTCCAGGCACAAGCTGATGGACGACCCGTCGAGCACCCGCTGCACCTCGGCGGTGTTCTCGATCATCGTGCCTACGTGCGGGTGCAGCACGGCGCGGATGCCCTTCTCGGCCGCAACCTGACTGATCCGGCTGAGGTTGTCCAGCAGGGTCTGCCACCCCGTGTCGTCGAGCTCGGGGCGGCTGTCGTAGCCGTCCTGGCCGCTGACCGACGACAGCACCAGGTCGAGGCGTTCGACGCGACGTAGCCCTCGAGGATCCGCTCGACCTCGGGGACCGGGTCGTGACCGGGCACGTGCAGCAGCAGCGGGGTGAACCCACCCACCGCCTGCAGCCCGTGCTGCGCGAGGACGACGGCCATCGCGTCCGGCTCGGCCGGCAGAAAGCCGTCGGGTCCGAGCTCCGTGGCGAGCAGCCCCACCTCGCGCATCTCGGCGAGCACCTTGTCCGGGCCGAGTTGGTAGCCCCAGCCCGGGACCTCGCACACACCCCACGAGATCGGGGCGCCGGCGATCCTGTACTCGGTGGTCTCGGTGATGTTCTCAGAGCTCACGGGATCCGTACCTCCTCGATGCGCACCGGACGGTGCTCCTTCTGCGACCGGCCACAGGCTTCGGCGATCCAGTCGGCCTCCAGCCCGTCGGCCACGGTGCACGGCGACGGCCGCTTCCCGGCGACGACATCAAGGAACGTCTCGAACTCCGCGCGGAACGCGGGCAGGAAGCGGTCCATGAAGAACCGGTGCGACTGCCCCGACGGGAACTCGACCCCCGGCTGCAGCGCGCGGATGGGCCAGCCCTCGTCCACCCCGGCGGCGACGCTGTCCTTTGAGCCGTGCACCTCGAGCCGCACGTCGTAGCCGCGGCCGTTGTAGCGGGTGTTGGAGACGACGCCGAGCGTGCCGTTCGCGAACGTCACGATCGCGGCCGAGGTGTCGGGGTCGTCGTACTTCTTGAAGAACTCCGCACCCTGGTTGGTGCCGGTGGCGTAGACCTCCGCGGCCTCCTGGCCGCTGACGAACCGGATGATGTCGAAGTCGTGGACCCCGCAGTCGCGGTACATCCCGCCCGACACCGCCACGTACGCCTCGGTCGGCGGCTCCGGGTCCAGGGTCGTGGACCGGATGGTGTTGATCCAGCCCAGCTCACCGCTATCCACCGCCTTCTTCGCCGCAGCGATCGCGGCGTCGTAGCGGCGCTGGAACCCGATCTGCACCGGCACCGTCGAGCCCTGCAGACGGTGCAGCAGCTCCGCCCCCTCCGCGCCGTTGGATCCCACCGGCTTTTCGCAGAGCGTGGGCAGGCCCGCCTCGACGCAGGCGAGGATGAGCTTCGTGTGGGCGTCCGTGCCGGCCGCGATGATCACCCCGTCGACGCCGGAGCCGAGCAACGCCTCGACCGAGTCGACACCCTCCACGCCCTGGGCGCCGAACCGCTCGACGATCGTCTTGGTCTTCTCCGGAACGAGGTCGGTGACCACCAGCGAGTCGATTGCGGGGATCCCGACCAAGGTGTTCGTGTGGAACGCCCCGATCCGGCCGAGCCCGATGAGTCCGAGCCGCATGCTCTGACAACCTTTCTCGTCGCTGAGGAATCTGAGGGGGAGTGGGATCAGGCGGGAACGCCGGCGGCGCGCACCCAGTCCGGGTTGGCCACCGCGGCCGGCATCCGGCCGGCGAGAACGTCGACCACACCCTGCGCGGCGTCGGCGAAGGTCAGCTCCGTCCCGCGCCGGGTCAGCCCCATGAGGTGCGGGGTGAGCGACACGCCTGGGTGATCGAAAATTGCATGGTGCGCCGGCGGTTCGGGCTCGAACACGTCCAGGCCGACCCCGGACAGCTGACCCGATTCGAGCGCCGCCAGCGCCGCGTCGAGGTCGAGCAGCCCACCGCGGCCGCAGTTGATGAGCACGGCCCCCGGCTTGGCGCGACCGAGGAACTCGCCGTTCACCAGGTGGTGGTTCTCGGCGGTGAGCGGCACGTGCAGCGTGAGCACGTCGCTCGCGGCGACCAGCTCGTCGAGGTCGCTGCACGCCACCTCCGCCGGCGGCGGGGCGAACGGGTCGTAGGCCAGCACCCGCATGCCGAAGGCGGCGGCGAGCTCACCCACGCGGCGGCCGATCCTGCCGTAGCCGATGATCCCGATCGTCGCGCCGTCCATGTCTCCGGGCGGGCCACCAGCGGTGCGCTGAGCCCACCGGCCCTCCCGGATCAGCGTCGTGTACTGGCCCAACCGCTTCACCAGGGCCATCGCGTGCGCGATCACGCCCTCCGCGACCGCTCCGGTGCCGCTGCCCGGCGTCACCACCACAGCGATACCCCGGGCGGTGGCCGTGCCCAGGTCGACCAGGTCGGTGCCAACCCCGGTACGGGCCAGCACGCGCATCTGCGGTGCGCGGTCGAGGAACGCCTTGTCGACCACCGCGTCCGCGCGCACGATCGCACCCTGCGCGACGGCCAGATCGGTGTCGGTGGGCTCGGCGACGAAGTCGATGTCGTCGCCGAGCACACCGGTGACCAGATCGGCCTCGACCTTGCCGAGACCCACGACCAGTGGGCGTGTCCCGGCGGTGGTCACTGCCCCGCTCCGGCACCCGCTGGCTCGCCGCCGTAGGTGGCGCCGGGAACCGACGGCACCTTCACCCACGACCCGGTCTCGGCCGACTGGACGGCCGCGGACACGACCTCGGCCGCGGACTGGGCGTCGTCGATCGTGCACGCACCCGGAACACCCTGGATGACCGACTGCAGGAACTTTTTGGCCTCGATGACCTTGAGGTCGTCGTAGCCCATGCTGTTGCCAGGGCCGGGCTGGAACTTGCCGTAGTCGCCCATGCCCGGGTTGCCCAGGATGGTGGTGTAGCCGGCGTTCGCGCCGTGCCGGCCCACGGCCAGCTTGAGCTCGTTCATCCGCTCGAAGTTCCAGGTGGCCGAGCCCTCGGTGCCGTACACCTCGATCGACAACCCACACTGCGGCCCGACCACCACCCGGGAGCACTCCAGGGTGCCGACCGCACCCGCACCGCGGGAGTTCGGGGCGAACCGGGCGAGCACGGCGCCGTAGTCCTCGTTCTCCACGGTGCCCATCTCGCCGTCCTCGATGACCGCGAAATGGGTGCCCGAGCCCATCGGCAGGATGGGCCGCTCGGCGTGGACGATCGACGACAGGGCGGTGACCTCCTCGATCGGGCCGACGACGTACTGCACGAGGTCCGCGACGTGCGACAGCAGGTCGCCCATGGCACCGCTGCCGGAGAACTCCTTCTGGAACCGCCACGACAGCGCGCCCTTGGGCTCGGAGGCGTAGCCGTTGAGGAACACCGACCGGATGTTCGTGACCCGGCCCAGCGTGCCGTCGGCGATCAGTTCGCGCATCCGCTCGATCGCCGGGGCGTGGCGGTAGTTGTAGCCGATCGAAGTGGCCACCCCGGCCTCGCGGGCCGCCGTGGCGACCTCGGCGGTCTCCCGGGCGTCGCGGCCGACCGGCTTCTCGATCCAGAACGGCTTGCCGGCCTTCGCGGCGGCGATGCCGATCTCACGGTGCAGCATGTTCGGCGCGCAGATCGAGACCACGTCCACCTCCGGGTCGGCGAGGACCTCGTGGTAGTCGGTGGTGCCGCGCTCGTAACCCAGCACGTCCTTGGCGTACTCGACGCGGTCCGGGGCGGTATCAGCGGCGATCACCAACCGGCACTTGACGCCCAGCTCGGGATAGACCGAGGGCATGGCCTGGTAGGCGCGGGTGTGCAGCTTGCCCATCCAGCCGACGCTGATCAGGCCCACGCCGATCTCACGGGGTTCAGTCATGATCGGAACTCTTTTCGCGAAGAAGGAAGAAGGAAGAAGGAACCCGGAGGGACGAGACCGGGGGACACAGCAGTGACCCGTTCGCTCAGGCGGCAGGACCCGTCTCGTCCCCCCGTCAGCCCAGCCAGAGCTGCTTGGACAGCCCGGCCTCGTACTCGGTGCGCAGGCGCTGGACGGTCTCGTCCTCCGACACCTCGGAGGGAGCGACATCCCACCACGCCCCGGCCCCGGGAAGATCGATGTGCGGGATCACCGGGACGACGATGACCACCGGCCCCTGGTGGCCACGGGTCTCGTCGAGTGCCGCGCGGACCTCGTCGGCCGTATTCGCGCGGATGCTGCGGGCACCGAGCCCCTGGGCGACCTCCACGAGGTTGACCTCGAGGTAGTCGCCGTCGAGCCGCGGCTGGCTGCCGTTCTTCTCGGCCGTCAGGTTGAGGGGGCTGGTGCGGTAGCGGAACTCGTTGCCGAACTCGCGACCGTGGCGGCCCATCTGCAGGCGGTGGATCACCTGGTAGCCCCGGTTCTCCGGGATCACCACGGTGACGGCGATGCTCTCCTGCGCGGCGGTGACCAGCTCGGTCGGCGACATGAGGAAGGTGCCGTCGCCGATGAACACCACCACCCGCGAATCCGGGTTAGGGTCGGCGAGCCGGATGCCCATCCCCGCCGGGATCTCGTAGCCCATGCAGGAGAACCCGAACTCGAGGTGGCAGAACCGGCCCTCGGTCGCGTCCCACACCTTCTGCAGGTCCCCGGGCGGGCCGCCGGCGGCAGCCACGACGGTGTCACCGGCCCGGGCGTGCTCCTGCATGAGGCCGATGACCTGGCCTTGGGTGAGCAGCGCGCCGGTGTCCGGCACGATGTCCGGGAAGTCGGCCGGGATTGATGCGCGGTCGAACGGGGTGTCCGGGTCCAATGCCGCAGCCCGCTGCGGCTCCCAGCCCTCCACAGCGGAGCGGACCCGGTCCTGCCACTCCTGCGGACTGGTGAATCCCGCGGCCCCGACCTCGTCGGCGAGGGCGGCGAGAGCGCGCTTGGCGTCGCCCACGATGCCGGTGGCGCCGAGGCGTTGCGTGTCGTAGCCGTTGACGTTGATCGACGCGAACTGCACGTCCGGGTTCTCGAACAGCGACTGCGACGCCGTTGGGAAGTCGGTCAGCCGCGAGCCGACGGTGAGCACGAGGTCGGCCTCGCGGACCAGGTCGTTGTTGACCGGGGTGCCCTCGAGCCCGATCCCGCCGATCTGCCACCAGGCCTTCTGCTGGACCGCGCCCTTGCCGGCCATGGTCTCCAGGACCGGGATGCCTGCGGAGCCCGCGAGGTGCTCCAGTTCCGCGGTGGCACCGGAGTAGATGACGCCGCCGCCGGCGATGATGATGGGCCTGCGAGCCGCGGCGATCATGCGGGCGACAGCCTCCACCTCGACAGGATCAGCGATCGGGCGGCGGATCACCCAGTCGCGCTCGGCGAAGAACTCCGCCGGGAAGTCGAAGGCGTGGCTCTGGATGTCCTGGGGCAGTGACAGCACCACGGCGCCGGTGTCGACCGGGTCGGTCAGCACGCGCATGGCTGCGGGCAACGCGGTGAGGAGCTGCTCGGGCCGGTTGATGCGGTCGAAGAACCGGGAGATAGGCCGGAACGCGTCGTTCACAGTGGCGTCTGCCTCGACCGGGTGCTGCAGCTGCTGCAGCACCGGGCCCTGCCGCCGCGTCGCGTAGGTGTCGCCGGGCAGCAGCAGCACCGGCAGCCGGTTCACCGTGGCCAGCCCGGCCGCGGTGACCAGGTTGAGCGCACCCGGGCCGATCGACGCGGTGACCGCGAGGGTGGTGTGCCGGCGGTTCGCCTTCGCGTAGCCGATCGCCAGGTGGGCCAGCGACTGCTCGTGGCGGCCCTGCACGAACGGCATCAGGTCGCTGAGCTGGTCGAGCGCCTGGCCCATCCCGGCGACGTTCCCGTGGCCGAAGATGCCCAGCGTGGCGGGGATGAGCCGGCGGCGCTCGCCGTCGGCGACGGAGTACTGCCTGGACAGGTAGGTGACCACGGCCTGGGCGACGGTCAACCGGACCGTCTTGCCCGAACGGCTGTTGCTCATGATGGTGTCTCCGGAGCGGTAGGGATGCGGGCGGTTACCAGGGCCGGCCGTGCAGGATGACCGTCTTCTCATCGGTCATCTCGGCGACCGCGGTGCGCGGCCCCTCCTTGCCGATGCCGCTGCCCTTCAGACCGCCGTAGGGCATCAGGTCGGCCCGCCACAGCGGCGTCCAGTTGATGTGGATGTTGCCGGCGTCGATCTCCCGGATCCCCCGGATCGCCCCCGCGAGGTCGGAGGTGAAGATCCCGGCGGCGAGACCGAACGCAGTGCCGTTGGCCTGGGCGATCGCCGACTCCCAGTCGTCGGCCTTGCTCACCGCGACCGCCGGGCCGAACAGCTCGTCCTGGCTGAACGGCGACGACGGGTCGACCTCAGCGACCACCGTCGGAGCGATCACGGCGCCATCCCGCTCCCCGCCGGTCAGGACCTGCGCACCCGCCTTGGCGGCCGCGACGATCGACTCCTCGATCCGCTGCGCCTCCGCGGTCGAGATGACCGCGCCCATCGTCGTGTCCGGCGACGACGGGTCGCCGTACCGGATCGCTTTCACCTTCGGCACCAGCGCGTCCAAGAAGTCACCGTTGACCGCCGGGTGCGTGATCACCCGCTGCACCGAGATGCACACCTGCCCCGCGTTGGCGAATCCGCCCAGGGCGACCGCGCTGGACGCCAGCTCCAGGTCGGCGTCCGGCATGATCACGACCGGACACGACGCCCCGAGCTCCAGCGACAGCTTCTTCACCCCGGCCCGGGCGGCGATCCGCTCCCCGATCCCGGTCGACCCGGTGAACGACACCTTCCGCACCCGCGGGTCCGCCACCAGCGCGTCGCCGAGCGCGCCACCAGGACCGGTGAGCACCGACAGCACGCCCTCGGGCAACCCGGCGTCGACGAAGCACGCCGCCAGCGCCAGCGCGGTGAGCGGGGTGTTGCGGGCCGGCTTGAGGACGACCGCGTTCCCGGCCGCCAGCGCCGGTCCGATCTTGTGCAGGACCAGCAGCGCCGGGAAGTTGAACGGCGTGATCGCCACGACGACCCCGACCGGCTGCCGGACGGTGAATCCGATCTTGTCGAAGCCCGTCCCCTTGTTCGCGTCCAGCGGCAGGGACTCGCCGTAGAGCTGCGTGCCCTCGAACGCCGAGAGCCGGATCAGGTCGCCCGAGCGGGCCGCCTCGGTCGTCGCCTCAGTGATCGTTTTGCCGTTCTCGGCGCTGATCGTCGCGGCGATCTGCGGGGTCCGCTCATCGGCCAGCTCGGCGGCCCGCAGCAGGATCCGCATCCGCTCGTGCGCCGGGGTGCGCCGCCAGACCGCCGCACCCCGCTCAGCCGCTTGCAGGGCGAGCTCGACGTCGTCGACTCCCGCGGTGGGCACCTCCCCCACGACGCCCCCGTCGAACGGCGAGCGGACCTCCTCGGTCTCGCCGGAGCGGGCGGCCGTCCAGTGGCCGATCAGCAACTGCGTGTTCGTCACGTTCTCTCCTCCGTGGTCTCGTCGGGCCGGCAACCGGCTCACGCTCATCAGCTCGCTCCGCACCCTGCGCAGGCCTGGCCGCAACAATTCACAGTCATTCTTGGACAGCCGCAGCGTTCGGCTGGACTGTCCAAGAGAACTGCTCGGTGGATGAGGTTCATCACTGAGGACCGACACAGAGACTGACTCACCAGGGGCAGCCCGCACAAGGCGTGCCAGGGATTAAATTTCTTCTGTCGACTGATCGTTCAGCGAGACTGTCTTCGCAGCTCATCAGGCCATTAAGCTGGCCGACGCGGAAGCGCCCGCGCCCCAGGTTCACATTCTGGACTTGTCCAAAGTGAATTGGACGTTCCAACATGGTCGTCAACCGCCCCCAGGAAGTGCGGAGGCCAGCGACGTCGTTCGTCGTGTCAGACTTCCGACCGGCTCGCTCGCTGCTTCCCGATCTGACCCGGCGGGGCTGATGCGCGTTATTCGAGTACCGGAGCTGTACCGGGTCACCAGCCGCGGCGGCAGCAGGTGCTCCTGCGTGGGCCGTCCGGGCTCCTCGATCCGGCGGAGCACGCAGTGCGCGGCGAGGGACCCGATTCCGGCGCTGTCAGGGTTGACCGAGGTCAGCGAGACCTGACGGATCGCGGCGACGAAGGTGTCGTCGTAGCCGGTGACCGCGACGTTGCCCGGCACATGGAGACCGGCGTCGGCGACCGCCGACATCGCCCCGACCGCGGCCAGGTCGTTGACGGCGGCGATGGCCGTGACCGGTCGCCCACCGCGAAGCAGGCGTGCGGCGCTGCGGTAGCCCGCGTCCTCCGTGAAATCGGACTCGGCGACCACGATCTCGGACTCGAGCCCGTGGTGTGTCATCGCCGCGCAGTAGCCGGCGACCCGATCCTCGGCGGCGGCACCGCCCAACCCGCCCAGGTGGGCGACTGCCGTGTGCCCGCGGGCCACCAGGTAGTCGATCACCAGGCGCATGCCCAGGTGGTCGTCGCTGCGGACCACGTCGGCCCGCGGACCCCCCGCACCCGCCGCGGCGACCACGACCGGCATGTCCCCGAGAACCTGCGCGAGGGCCGGGCGGGTTGGGACCGAGCCGACAACCAGCATCGCCTCCACGCGCAGGTCCTTGAGCGCCCCGATCGCCCGGCCGTCGATCCGCGGCACGGAGGTGGCCCGCGCAGGCATGACCGCACTGATCAGCAGCGTGTTCAGACCCTCGTCCTCGAACACCTGACCGGCTCGCTCGACCACGTCGACCAGCAAAGGGTTCCGCAGGTCGGCGACCAAGACGCCGATGGTCCTGGACCGGACGTTGGACGGCGAGCGCGTCATCTGGTAGCCGAGCTCGTTGGCCGCCTGCCGAACTCGACGTCGCTTGTCCTCACGCACCATCGGCTCGTCGCGCATCACCAGCGAGACCAGCGACTTGGACACCCCGGCCCGCTCGGCGACGTCCCGAATGGTGGGTCGACGGCCGTTCATCGCACCGCGGTCCGGCATCGGCTCTCCTCCGGCATCAGCGCTGTTGGACCGGTCCAATATGACAGAGTCCACACCCCTCCGTCAAGATGCGTATCCATCGCGACGTTGAACAAACACCTGATCTGCGCCCTCGCGTTCGACCGGGGAACCCCCTCTTCTTGCTACTTGTGGCTGTGAACAGGTAGAACAGAGCGATGAAGATCCAGATTGGTGCCTCCGAGTCTCTCGCCGCGATGTCATCCCGGTGTGACGTGGGCCACTCGACCGGGCTGCAGGAGGGATACTCAGGCAGAGTTAATGATGGATCGGTCCAAGACGTGGTGGACTGCGTGCCCAACCCGCCGGTCAGATGGTTGGACTTGTCGAAGCGGACGCACAATACGCTGCGGCCCGCTAGTGCCGGAGGAAGCGACGAGGGCGTGGGATGACGACGACCGCCGGGGGCCGGTATGGCGATTGACCCGTCCGCCGACCGCCCCCCCACGATCCGCACCGTTGCCGCCCGGGCCGGCGTCTCGAAGTCCCTGGTGTCCCTGGTCCTGCAGAAATCCCCGCGCGTCAGCGCGGCGAAGCGGCAGGCTGTGCTCAAGGCCGTCGCCGAGCTCGGGTACCGCCCCGACCCGGTGGCGCGCAGCCTCGTCGAACGGCGCACCCGAACCGTCGGCATCGTGATCGACGACCTGTCCAACCCCTGGTACGTCGAGCTCCTCGAGGGGCTGCGCCCGGTGCTGCACGAGCACGGTCTCCGCCCGCTCCTTGCCGACGGGCGCACCGAGCCCGACGCCGTGCAGGCCCTCGCCGACCTGCGCGTCGACGGCCTCGTGCTGGTCGGCACCCCGACGGCATCGGCCGTCGATCAGGTCAACGGCCTGGGGAGCCCGGTCCCGACCGTCGTTGCCGGCACTCGCGAGCCGCTCCTTCCGACCGTCGACGTGATCGCGAACGACGACTACCACGGCGGCCGTCTCGCCACGACGCACCTGGTTGAGCTGGGCCACCGGCGAATCGCCCACGTCGTCGGGGAGAGGGAGGTGGGCCGCCTGCGACGGATGGGCTACGAGGCGGTGATGACCGACGCCGGCCTGGACGTCGTGTGCGTGGCCGGTGACTGGACGGAGGCCGCGGGCCGGCGGGCCGGCTTCGCGCTGCTCGGCTCGCCGGACCGCCCGACCGCGGTCGTCGCCGCGAACGACCTCTCGGCCGTCGGCGTGCTGGCCGCCGCAGACAAGCTCGGCCTGCGCGTCCCCGAGGACCTCTCGATCGTGGGCTACGACAACACCGTGTTCTCCAGGCTGCACCGCCTGTCCCTGACGACGATCGACAGCCACAGCACAGAGGTCGGCCAGGTGGCCGGCCGCACGCTCACGGCCCGGATCGGCGGCGAGCGTGGCACTGCCGGCGTCCGCCTGCTCTTCCCCGCACTGATCGAGCGGTCCTCGACCGGCCCCGCACCCGCCTCACCATGTCCTGTGGGTCAGCACCGCGGCGGAGCAAGGCGGTGACCCAAAGGTGGAGTACCTAGGCATGTCCCACAGGTGGAGTAACTGCCTGATCCGCTACGACAGCGGCTCGCGCACCTCGTCGATGCGGACCGGACGGTGCTCGGCCAGCGACAGCGTCGCCGCCTCGGCCACCCAGCCCGTCTCGAGCGCGTCCTCGATCGTGCACGGCGAGGGTCGGGTACCTGCGGCCACCTCGGTGAACGCCACGAGTGACGCCCGGAAGGCGTCCGCGAAGCGGTCCATGAAGAACACGTAGGGCTTGCCGCCGGGGAAGGTCACGCCCGGCTGCGCCGAGCGCAACGGGAGCTTGTCGTCGAGACCGGCCGCGATGCTGTCGTCCGAGCCGTGCACCTCCATCCGCACGTCGTGGCCGCGAGCGTTGTATCGGCTGTTGGACACCACGGCGCGGGCGCCGTCGTCGAGGGTGAGCACGGTCGCGGCGAAGGCCACGTCGCCCAGCTCGGCGAACACCGGGTCCCCGCGGTCCGACCCCGTTGCGTAGACCTCGACGACCTCCCGGCCGGTGACATAGCGGACCGCGTCGAAGTCGTGGATGCTGCAGTCGCGGAATATGCCACCGGACACCGCGAGGTATTGGGGCGGCGGTGGGGCCGGGTCGAGAGTCGTAGACCGCACGGTGTGCACCCACCCGAGCTCGCCGCTCGCGATCGCCTGCCGGACGGCGGCGAAGCCCGGGTCGAAGCGGCGCGGGTAGCCGATCTGGATGGGCACGCCCAGTCCGGCGACCCGGCGGGCGACCGCGACCCCCTCTGCCATGGTCCGTGCAACAGGCTTCTCGCAGAACACGGGCACCCCGGCCTCAACCGCGGCGACGATGAGCTCCGGGTGGGCGTCGGTGGCCGCGGCCACGACCACACCGTCCACGCCCGAAGCGAGGAGCTTCTCGGGCGTGTCGACCGCCTCGACGCCATACCTCTCCACGACCGAGGTGACGGCGGCTGGAACGGCGTCGGTCACGACAAGCGAGGTGACCGATTGCAGCGTGGACAGCGTCTCGGCGTGGAAGGCGCCGATGCGGCCGAGGCCGATCAAGCCGATTCTCATGGCAACTCCGATGGTGAGGAGATGTGAACGGTAAGTCCTGGATCAACTTGCCCATGGGCACGGACGCCGCGGCCTTCGTACGCAGGCGTCGGATTGGTCCAACACAGGTGCCTGCCGCTGTTTGTGGGTTTTCGCGAGGATCGGGACGCAGATCAGCTCTGGCCGTCGCGCGCCCGGGTGAGTTGTGTTGTCGCCGCGGTTGCGAGCAAGGTCGAGTCGGAGCCGATGGTGACGAACGTCCATCCCTCGGCGATCTTCGCCGCGGCTGCCGTGCCATCGGCCACGAGCAGGCCGCAGGCCTTCCCATGTTTGCCTGCGGCGAGGCGAACCTTCTCCAGCGCATCGAGGAACACCGGCGCGCTGACCTGCCCTGGCACGCCGAGGTCGTGGCTGAGGTCGCGTGGCCCGACGAACAGCACGTCCACCCCGTCGACGGAGGCGATCTCCTCGGCTGCGGCGACCGCGGCCGCGGACTCGACCTGGGCGATGCCCAAGACCTCGTCGTCCGCCCGGTCCAGCGCGCCGGGATCGAGGCCGAACCGACAGGCCCGGTTGTAGGTCGCGACGCCGCGGTCGCCGCGAGGTGGGTAGCGCAGATGTGCCACCGCCGCGCGGACCTGCTCGGCGTCGTCGACCCGCGGGAACATCACCCCCGCCGCACCGGCGTCGAGAACACGGCCCACCCGGATGCGGGCACCGGTCTCGACGCGGACGATCGTCGGCACGCCGTACGTGGCCGCGACGGGCACAGTGGCTCTGACCTGCTCCTCGCCGCCGGCGCCGTGCTCGAGGTCGAGCATCAGCCAGTCGAACCCCGCTGCGGCGCACACCTCTGCCGTAACCGGTGACGCCATGCCGACGAACGTGCCCAGCGTCGCCTCGCCGGCGACGACCCGCGCACGCAGCCGTCCGCCGTCCAGCGGTCCGAGCATCGCGGTCACACTGCACATCCGCGGCGCATTGCGTCGGACGTCGATTGCTGAAGCATCAGACCCTCCACCTTGGAC
>JBKPRL010000310.1:0-7456 GCA_046734535.1 bacterium
GCCAGCGGCCGGGCCGGGCGGACGGGCGGGGCCGGCGGGCGGGGCGGGCGGGCAGGCGGGGCCAGCGGACGGGTGGAGCGGGGTGGGCCGGCGGACTTGTACCTGGTACAGAACGTCGATTGCTGTAGATCGTTTGTGCGCCTACGATCGCGTCCTTCCCACGACGCAACCCAGGCGAGCAACCCAGGCAAGGGAGCGCGAGATGCCCAACGTGATCAAGGCGGCGCTGCTGCAGACCGATTGGACGGGCGACAAGGCGTCCATGATCGACAAGCACGAGGAGGCGGCGCGAGAGGCGTCGGCCCAGGGAGCACAGGTCATCTGCTTCCAGGAGCTGTTCTACGGGCCCTACTTCTGCCAGGTGCAGGAGGCCCAGTACTACGAGTACACGGAGGCCATCCCGGACGGGCCGACCACGCAGCGGTTCCAGAGCGTGGCCAAGGAGCTCGGCCTGGTGATGGTCCTCCCGATGTACGAGGTCGAGCAGGCCGGCGTGTACTACAACACCGCCGCGGTCATCGACGCCGACGGCTCGTACCTCGGCAAGTACCGCAAGCACCACATCCCACAGGTCAAGGGCTTCTGGGAGAAGTTCTACTTCCGGCCGGGCAACCTGGGGTACCCGGTCTTCGACACCGCGGTCGGGAAGGTCGGTGTGTACATCTGCTACGACCGGCACTTCCCGGAGGGCTGGCGGGCGCTCGGCCTGAACGGGGCGCAGGTCGTCTTCAACCCCTCGGCCACCAGCCGGGGCCTGTCGGCGTACCTGTGGAAGCTGGAGCAGCCGGCGTCGGCCGTCGCCAACGAGTACTACATCGGCGCCATCAACCGGGTGGGCATCGAGCCGCTCGGCGACAACGACTTCTACGGCACGACCTACTTCGTCGACCCCGAGGGCAAGTTCGTGGGCGACCCGGCGGACGACCACAAGCCGGAGCTCGTCGTCCGGGACCTCGACATGGACCTCATCAAGACCGTCCGGGACCGGTGGCAGTTCTACCGGGACCGCCGCCCTGACGCGTACGACGAGCTCGTCGCCCAGTGAGCGAGGGACCCTCGTGAGCACCACCCTCGTGTCCGGCGGCCAGGTCGTCTCGACCACGGGAGTCGTCCCCATGGACGTGCTCGTCGACGGCGAGACCATCACCGCGCTCTACGCGCCCGGCGCGGCCGCGGCGGCCGGTCTGAACGCGGACCGGACCATCGACGCCACCGGCAAGTACATCGTGCCGGGTGGCATCGACGTCCATACCCACATGGAGCTTCCCTTCGGCGGCACGTTCGCGTCGGACACGTTCGAGACGGGGACCCGCGCGGCGGCCTGGGGTGGGACCACGACCATCGTCGACTTCGCCGTCCAGACGTACGGCGGCAACGTGATCGAGGCGCTCGGCGCGTGGCACGAGAAGGCCGACGGCAACTGCGCCATCGACTACGGGTTCCACCAGATCGTCGGCGGCGTGGACGATGACGCGCTGAAGGCCATGGACTACTTGGTCGAGCACGAGGGCGTGACCAGCTTCAAGCTGTTCATGGCCTACCCCGGCGTGTTCTACAGCGACGACGGCCAGATCCTCCGCGCCCTCCAGAAGGCGTCCGACAACGGCGCCGTGATCATGATGCACGCCGAGAACGGGATCGCCATCGACGTGCTGGCGGCGCAGGCGGTGGACCGGGGCGAGACGGACCCGAAGTACCACGGCATCGTGCGCCGCTCCGAGCTCGAGGGCGAGGCCACCAACCGGGCGATCGTGCTGGCCAAGGTGGCCGGCAACGTGCCGCTGTACATCGTGCACATGTCGGCCAGCGAGTCGCTGGAGGCGTTGGCGGCGGCTCGCCACCAAGGCGCCAACGTCTTCGGCGAGACGTGCCCGCAGTACCTGTACATGAGCCTGGAGGACCAGCTGGCCCAGCCCGGCTTCGAGGGCGCCAAGTACGTCTGCTCGCCGCCGATCCGCACGAAGCACGCCCACCACCACCAGGACCTGTGGAAGGGCCTGCGCACGAACGAGCTCATCTGCGTCTCGACCGACCACTGCCCGTTCTGCTTCAAGGAGCAGAAGGAGCTCGGGCTGGGCGACTTCCGCAAGATCCCGAACGGGATCGGCGGCGTCGAGCACCGCATGGACCTCATCTACCAGGGCGTCGTCAGCGGCGAGCTGAGCCTCACCCGCTGGGTCGAGACGTGCGCCACGACCCCGGCCCGCATGTTCGGCCTGTACCCGAAGAAGGGCCTCATCGCCCCGGGGTCCGACGCCGACATCGTGATCTACGACCCCAATGGCCGGACCGAGATCGGCTACGGCAAGTCGCACCACATGAACATGGACCACTCGGCCTGGGAGGGCACCGTCATCGACGGCAAGGTCGAGACCGTCCTGTCACGGGGCACGGTCGTCATCGAGGGCGACCAGTACGTCGGCCAGAAGGGCCACGGCCAGTTCCTCAAGCGGGGGCTCTGCCAGTACTTGACCTGAGAGCGAAACGAGCGAGTGAGGTCACCATGAGACGGATACATCATTGGATCGATGGGCAGACCGTCGCCGGGACGTCCGGGCGGACGGGACCGGTGTGGAACCCGGCCACCGGCGAGCAGCAGGCCGAGGTCGACCTGGCCTCGGTGGAGGACGTCGACGCCGCCGTCGGCGCCGCCGCCACCGCCTTCCCGGGCTGGCGGGCGACGTCGCTGTCGCGCCGCAGCGAGATCATGTTCCACCTGCGGGAGCTGGTGGACGCCAACCGCAAGGAGATCGCCTCCCTGCTGACCTCCGAGCACGGCAAGGTCCTCGGCGACGCGCTCGGCGAGGTGGCCCGCGGCCTGGAGAACATCGAGTTCGCGTGCGGCATCCCCCACCTGCTGAAGGGCGGGTACAGCGAGCAGGCGTCGAGCAGCGTCGACGTCTACTCCATCCGGCAGCCCCTGGGCGTCGTCGCCGGCATCACGCCGTTCAACTTCCCGGCCATGGTGCCCATGTGGATGTTCGCCAACGCCATCGCCTGCGGCAACACCTTCGTCCTCAAGCCGTCCGAGAAGGACCCGTCCGCGTCGCTGCTGATGGCCGATCTCCTCCGGCAGGCCGGGCTGCCCGACGGCGTGTTCAACGTCGTGCAGGGCGACAAGGTCGCCGTCGACCGCATCCTCGAGCACCCGGACATCGCCGCGGTCAGCTTCGTGGGCTCGACGCCGATCGCCCGCTACATCTACGAGACCGGGACCCACAACGGCAAGCGGGTCCAGGCCCTCGGCGGCGCCAAGAACCACATGGTCGTCCTCCCCGACGCCGACGTCGAGATGGCGGCCGACGCCGCGGTCAGCGCGGGGTACGGCTCGGCCGGTGAGCGCTGCATGGCCATCTCCGTCGTCGTCGCCGTCGGCCACGTGGCGGACCCGCTGGTCGAGGCCATCAAGGCCCGACTGCCGAAGCTGCGCATCGGCCCCGGCTCGGAGCCCGACAGCGAGATGGGCCCCCTCATCACCCGCGAGCACCGGGACAAGGTCGCCGGCTACCTCGACAGCGCAGCCGCCCAGGGTGCCACGGTGGTCGTCGACGGCCGGGAGAAGGAGCTCCCCGGCGACGGCTTCTTCCTCGGCGTCTCGCTCATCGACGACGTGGCCGAGAGCATGGACTGCTACAAGGACGAGATCTTCGGACCCGTCCTCGGCGTCGTCCGGGTCGACACCTATGAGGAGGCCCTGCGCCTCGTCAACGAGAACCCGTACGGCAACGGCACGGCCATCTTCACCCGGGACGGCGGCGCCGCCCGCCAGTTCCAGTTCGACTGCGAGGTCGGCATGGTCGGGATCAACGTGCCCATCCCGGTGCCCGTGTCGTACTACAGCTTCGGTGGCTGGAAGGCCTCGCTGTTCGGCGACACCCACATGTACGGGCCCGAGGGGATCCAGTTCTACACGCGCGCCAAGGTCGTGACCTCACGCTGGCCCGACCCGTCCACCTCCTCCGTGGATCTCGGCTTCCCGCAGGTCCGCTGAGCGGCGCGGCGACGAGGACGAGAGGGGGCAGCGGATGGACCTGGGCGTCGTGCTGCAGACCACGCCGCCCTCGTGGCGGGTCGTGGACCTGGCCACGCGGGCCGAGCAATACGGCTTCAGCCACGTGTGGACCTTCGACTCGCACATCCTCTGGCAGGAGCCCTACGTCATCTACAGCCAGATCCTCGCGGCCACCCGCCAGGTCACGGTCGGCCCGATGGTCACCAACCCGGCCACCCGCGACTGGACGGTGACCGCGTCGCTGTTCGCCACCCTCAACGAGATGTACGGCAACCGCACCGTCTGCGGGATCGGCAGGGGTGATTCGGCCGTCCGCGTCACCAACGGACGGCCGACCACGTTGGCCACCCTGCGCGAGGCCATGCACGTCATCCGGGAGCTGGCCAACGGACGGGCCGTCGACTATAAGGACTCGACGCTGCGCTTGCCGTGGGCGGGCAAGAGCCGGCTCGACGTCTGGATGGCCGCGTACGGACCGAAGGCGCTCGCGCTGTGCGGCGAGGTGGCGGACGGCTTCATCCTGCAGCTGGCGGACCCCGACATCGTGGCGTGGACGGTCAAGGCGGTCCGAGACAGCGCCGAGGCGTCGGGGCGCGACCCGGCCGAGGTGACGATCTGCGTCGCCGCGCCGGCCTACGTCGGTGACGATGTCGCCCACCAACGGAACCAGACCCGGTGGTTCGGGGGCATGGTCGGCAACCACGTGGCCGACATCGTCGGCCGGTACGGCGGGGACGGAGCGGCGGGGGTGCCGGAGGCGCTGACCGAGTACATCAAGGGCCGGAAGGGCTACGACTACAACGAGCACGGCCAGGCCGGCAACCCCGACACCGCCTTCGTGCCGGACGAGATCGTCGATCGGTTCTGTCTGCTCGGTCCGGTCGAGCGCCACGTCGAGCGGCTGCACGAGCTGAAGGACCTCGGCGTCGACCAGTTCGCCATCTACCTGCAGCACGACGGGAAGGACGAGACGCTGGCCGCGTACGGTGAGCGGGTCATGCCCGCCATCGCCGACCACGTGGCGGCCAAGTCCTAGTGCCGCCAACGGTGGCCGGTGGGGGCAGGACATGAAGCGGCGGGGGCGGCGAGCGCTGCTGGGGGTGATCGGCGCGCTGATCCTCGTCGCGCTGTGGGAGGGCTACAAGGCGCTCGGCCAGGCCACGGACGACCGCATCGGGCCGATCGACCTCCCGGCCCACACGGACGATCTCTCGATGCCCCATGTGTGGACCATCCTCAGCCGCTTCGGCGATCCGGAGCTGCGCGGCTCGAGCCGGACCGTCGGCCAGGTGGTGCTGGAAGGCATGTGGTTCACCTTCAGGGTGGCCATGGTCGGCTTCGTGATCGGCGTCATCGTCGGCCTGGGTCTCGCCATCCTCATGCAGCGCTTCCGCCTGGCCGAACGGAGCCTCCTCCCCTACGTGATCCTGTCCCAGACCGTGCCCCTGGTGGCGCTGGCCCCGCTCGTCGTGGGGTGGGGCGGCCAGCTGAAGGTCTTCGGTCATCAGTGGCAGCCGTGGATGTCGGTCACCGTCATCGCGGCCTACCTCGCGTTCTTCCCGGTCGCGGTCGGCGCGCTCCGGGGCCTGCAGTCCCCGACGGCGGCCTCGGAGGAGCTCATGCACTCCTACGCCGCCAGCCACTGGCAATCGCTGCGGACGATGCGCCTCCCCGCCGCGGTCCCCTACCTGATCCCGGCGCTCAAGCTGGCCGCTGCGGCCGCCGTGGTCGGGGCGATCGTCGCCGAGATCTCGACCGGCACACGCGGCGGGATCGGCCGGCTGATCATCGAGTACTCGCGCGAGGCCACCTCCGATCCGGCGAAGGTGTACACGGCCATCCTCGGCGCGGCGGCGCTCGGCCTCGTCGTGGCCGGCCTGGTCGGTCTCTTCGACCTGTACGCGATGCGCCACCGGCCCTCGGAGCAGCCGTCGTGAGCGCGGTCCCGGCTCCGCCCGCGCCGAGTCCGCCGCCGGCCGCCGCGGTCCCGGCGGTGCAGCTCTCGGGCATCGAGATGACGTTCAACCTCGGCCGGCCCAACGCGGTGCAGGCGCTCGCGGCCATCGACCTCTCGATCCGGCCCGGCGAGTTCGTCTCGCTGATCGGGCCGTCCGGCTGCGGGAAGAGCACCCTGCTGCGCCTCATCGCGGATCTGCTGCGACCCACCGCCGGCTCGGTGACCGTCAACGGCAAGCCCGCCCGGCAGGCCCGCCTGGACCACGACTACGGCATGGCCTTCCAGCACGCCGGTCTGTTCGAGTGGCGCAACGTCGCCCGGAACGTCGAGCTGCCGCTCGAGCTGCGGGGCTGGCCCAAGGCCAGGCGGGCGGCCCGGGCGACGGAGATGCTCGAGCTGGTCAAGCTGTCCGACTTCGCCGGCCATCGGCCCTGGGAGCTCTCGGGCGGCATGCAGCAGCGGGTGGCCATCGCCCGCGCCCTCGCCGCGGGAGCCGGGCTGCTGCTCATGGACGAGCCCTTCGGCGCGCTCGACGAGATGACGCGCGAGCACATGCAGGCCGAGCTGGCCGGGATCTGCTCGGAGACCGGCGCGACGGTCGTCTTCGTCACCCACTCCATCCCGGAGGCGGTGTACCTGTCCGACCGCGTGGTCGTGATGTCCCGGCGCCCTGGCCGCATCCGGGCCGTCATCGACGTCGATCTCGGCGACCGGGACGAGGACACCCGCGAGGCGACGGACTTCTACAAGAAGATCACCGAGGTCCGGGAAGCGCTGCGGGGCGTCGGCGGAGCGGCCCCGACGACGTGATGGGGGTCGAGGACACATGAGCGAGCTCGCATGACGGCGTGGCAGCGGCGCCTGGCCGTGATCCTCCCCGCGGTCGGCTTCGGCATCCTGTTCCTGCTGCTCTGGCAGTGGTTCGTGATCGCCCGCGACATCAAGCCCTACCTGCTTCCCAAGCCCTCGGACATCTGGCACCAGATCAGCCTCAACCAGACCGAGATCTTCAAGGCGGCGCGCAACACGGGCGCCAACGCACTCGTCGGCCTGATCTGCGGCAGTGTGGCCGGCGTCGTCATGGCCTTCCTCGCCAGCCGCTTCCGCGTCTTCAGCGAGATGGTGACGCCGCTCGCCGCGGCCATCAACGCCATGCCGATCATCGCCCTGGCTCCGATGTTCAACAACATCTTCTCGTCGACGAGCAGCATCCCCCGGCGCCTGGTGGTGACGATCGTGGTGTTCTTCCCGATCTTCATCAACACCTTCCGCGGGCTGACCCGCATCGACCCCGTCCACCACGAGCTGATGCGCTCGTACGCGGCAAGCGAGTGGACGATCCTCGGCAAGGTCCGGGTTCCCGGCGCGCTGCCGTTCTTCTTCACCGGGCTCAAGCTGGCCGCGTCGCTCTGCGTGATCGCGGCCGTCGTCGCCGAGTACTTCGGCGGCCTGCAGAACGGCCTCGGCACTCGGATCACCTCGGCCGC
>JBKPRL010000311.1:0-11711 GCA_046734535.1 bacterium
CGGCGCAGACGGCGGAGGCGGTCGGCGTGGCGGTGAACGCGGGCACCAGGACCTCGTCGCCCGGCCCGACCCCGGCTGCCGTCAGCGCCAGCTGGAGGGCGCCCGCCCCCGACGAGAGCGCGACCGCGTGGGTGTGGCCGCTCCACGCGGCCAGCTCGGCCTCGAGGGCGTCCTGCTCGGGGCCGAGCAGGAACCATCCGGAGGCGAGCACCCGGTCGACTGCCACGCGGTAGTCATCGGCCAGCAGGCCAGCCCGGCGGCTCAGGTCGACGACAGGTACCACGGGTGTCGGCGGTAGAAGGCGATCGTCCGCGCGACGCCGTCGGCCAGGTCGATGGCCGGCTTCCAGCCGAGCAGCTGCGCAGCCCGGCTGTAGTCGCCCTCGAAGTCGCCGATGTCGATCCGGACCAGCTCCTCCGGCCACGGGATCACTCGAAGCCCGCCCGAGCTGTCGGCCAGCCAGGAGATGGTCTCGGCGATCTCGCGCAGCGTCGAGCTCGTCGGGTGCCCCAAGTTGACGACCTCGCCGACCGCCGCACCGGTCGTGGCGGCGAGCGCGAGGGCGCGGACGACATCGTCCACGTGCACGCAGTCCCGCCGCTGCAAGCCATCCCCGTACAGATCGATGACCTCGCCCTCCAGGGCGCGCCGGAAGAACACCGCGAGCACGCCGAGGTCACCGCGGGTGAGGCACTGGCGGGGGCCGTACACGTTGGTGAGCCGCAGGGCCGTCGCCTGCAGCCCGTGCACCCGGCCGTACAGGAGGTGGAGCTGCTCGGCGGCCAGCTTGTCGATCCCGTTCACATCGACCGGGTGGGGGACGTGCGTCTCGTCGACCGGGAGCCGCTCGGGCCGGCCGTACACCTGGCGCGTCGAGGTGAGCACGACCCGGGCTTGGGGGCGGGCGTTCCGGAGCGTCTCGAGGAACGCCAGCTGGCTGCGCACGTTGAGGTCGAGGTCGCGCAGCGGGTCCGTCAGGCTCGCCAGGTGGCTCACCTGCCCGGCGACGTTGAACACGACGTCGGCGTCGGCGACGACCTCGGCGACGCCCGCGTCACCCAGATCCGCGATCAGGACCTCCACCCGTTCGGCGTGCTCGAGGCCGTCGAGGTTGCGCCGATCGCCGCCGTGCTCGGGGACCAGCGCGTCGACCACGCGCACGTGTGCCCCCGCGCAGGCCAGTGCGTGGACCATATTGGAGCCGATGAAGCCCAGGCCGCCGGTGACCACGCAGGTCGTGGAGGAGAGCGCGTCGAGCTCCGGGCTGGCGGCGGCGGGCATGGAACAGGAGATCGTACCTGTCGCGGAACAGGCCGTCGGAGATGGACCTCCGGGCGCCCGACCGGGCGAGCGCTCGGCCCGGTTGGTGGTCGCGAGCGTCGCCGTCGGCATCGTGGCGATGCTCCTCGCCGTCCTCGTCCTGCGCTTCTGGAGCGCACCGCTGTCCGTGCCCTACGACTACGACGGTGACGCGGCCTTCTACCTCATGGAGGTCCAAGGCCTCCGTGAGCACGGCACCTACCTGACGAACCCGGACCTCGGCTACCCGTACGGCCAGGACACCCGCGACCTGCCCCAGGGCGCCGACAACCTGAACTGGTTGGCGCTGCGCCTGCTCTCCACCTTCGGCGGCCCCGCCGTGGCCATGAACCTCTTCTACCTGCTCACGTTCGGCGTCATCGCCGGGATGGCCTACGCGGTGCTCCGGCTGCTGAGGATCAGGGCGGTGATCGCCGTCGTCGTCGCGCTCCTGTACGCGTTCTTGCCCTACCACCTCCTGCGCCGCGCCCAGCACCTGTTGCTGGCCAGCTACGGCTTCGTCCCCCTGGCTGTCCTCTTCGCGCTCGCCGTCCTGTCGGACCGGCCGCCGCTGTTCACGGGCTCGCGCCTCCGCGTCGGCAAGCGGGAACTGCTCGTGCTCGCCGGCTGCGCTGCGATCGGTTCGCTCGGCGCCTACTACGCCGTGTTCAGCGTCCTGCTCTTCATGGCGGCCGGAGTGGCCGCCGCCCTCGCCCGCCGATCTTGGCGTTCGTTGCTGTCGGGCGTACTCCTCTCCGCCGCCGTCGGGGTCGTGGTCGTCGCCAACATCGCGCCGTCCATCTGGTACCGCCTCCGCCACGGCGCCAACCCGGAGGCGATCATCCGCTACCCGTCGGAGACCGAGACCTACGGCCTGCGCATCCAGCAGCTGTTCTCACCCCGCTACGGACACCGCAACGGGCTGTTGTCCCGCCTGGCCGTGAAGGCCTACTCCGGCCCGATCCCCTCGGAGCTCGGCCAGATGCTCGGCATCGTCGGCGCGGCCGGCGTGGCGCTGCTCCTCGTGGTGGTCGTCGTGAGCATCGTCAGTCGCCGGGACGAGCCGTGGTGGGAGCACCCGGCCGGTCGCACGCTGCGCTACTCCGGGATGCTCCTCCTGGTCATCGTGCTCACCGGCACCATCAGCGGGTTCGCCTTCTTCCTGTCCGCGGCCGGGCTGCGGGACATCCGCGCGTGGAACCGCGCCGTGGTGGTCGTCGGCTTCCTCGGGTTGCTGGCCGTCGCCACGGTCGCCGAGACGTGGGCGCGGCGAGCCGAGCGTCGGCGCGGCCGCCGTTGGACGAGCGCCGTGCTCGGGGTGGGTGCGGCGCTCGTGCTGCTGCTCGGTTGGTACGACCAGACGGCACCGATCGACGGCCGCGCCGACGTCCGCGCCGCGTGGGCCAGCGACCGGACCCTCTTCCGACAGATGGCGGCCGAGCTCCCGTCCGGCACACCCGTGTTCCAGCTGCCGCTCGTGAGCTTCCCCGAGTCCCCGCCGGTGAACGCCATCCAGTCCTATGACCCCGCCCGGGGCTACCTCCACGCACCCTCATTGCGGTGGAGCTACGGCGGGGTCCGCGGTCGCTCGCCCGACTGGCCGGCCGACCTCGACCAGCGCCCTGGCGCCGACCTCGTCGCCTACCTGCGCCGGGCCGGCTTCCGGGCGCTGTTGGTCGACCGTTTCGGCTACACCGACCGGGGGCAGGCACTGGAGGCGCGACTGGCTGGGGCCGCCACCCGCCGCGCCGAGAGCCCAGACGGCCGGTTCGCCTGGTACGAGCTGGGCTGACCGGTGGAGGCCGAGGAGTACGAGCGAATGGCCGCGGTCGAGGCCACGCACTGGTGGTACACCGCGACCCGCGCGCTCCTGCGCCAGCTCGTCGGACCGTCGCTGGTGCCCGGCGGTCGCTTCCTCGACGCCGGTGGCGGCACCGGCGCCACCGGCGCCTGGATGGCCGAGTACGGCACGCTCGTCGCCAGCGACGCCCTACCGGACGCCCTCTCCGTCTACACGAGGGGCCACCCGCTGGTGGCTGGCGCAGCCGCCGCCGACGTCCAGGCGTTGCCCTTCCCCGACCGCACCTTCGACGCTGTGCTGTGCATCACGGTGCTCTACCACCGTTTCATCGCCGATCCCGCAGTCGCCGTCGCCGAGCTGGCCCGGGTGACCCGCCCAGGCGGTCTGGTCGTGCTCATGGAGCCCGGCGTCCGCCGGCTGCGACGGGCCCACGACCGGGTCACCCATGCCGCCCGTCGGTTCTCGGTGAACGACCTTCGGGCGGCCGCGGTCGCGGCAGGGCTCCAGGTCTCGCGGGCCACGGGCGCGTTCAGCTTCCTCGTCCCACCCGCCGCCGCGAAGACCCGCCTCGAGCGGGGCGGGTCGACCAGCGACCTCGAGCGCCATGGGAGCGGCCTGGGCGGGCTGCTCGGCGGCGCTGCGGCGCTGGAGCGTCGAGTGCTCCGCCGAACCTCGATCCCGGCCGGGCTGTCGGTGGTCGTCGTGGCTCGCCGGCCGTAGGGCGACGTTCGGCCCTCGCTGCGGCCGTCTCGGTGGTCGTCGTGGGTCGCCGGCCTCGGGTGCTGGTCGTCATGGCACCTCGCTGCGGCGAGGGGTGCCGCGGTCAGGGGAGCTGAGCCACCGCCTGCACCTCGATGCCGCCCCGCGGCCGTTGCGTCAAGGTCACGGTCACGGCCTGCGGCTGTGCGGTGGCCATGATCTCGCCGGCAATCTCGGCCGCCAGCGCCTCCGCGAACACGGCCCGGTCCCGAAACGACCACAGGTAGAGCTTCAGCGACTTGCTCTCGACGCAGTGCCGCTGAGGTACGTACTCGATCATGAGGTGGGACAGGTCCGGCTGTCCGGTCACGGGGCACACGGATGCCAGCTCGTCGGTGGTGAACCGCACCGCCGTGACGTGGTCGGGGGCAGGAAAGCACTCGACGTGATCGACGGCGTGGCGCACGGTCTCGCCGAGAATGGTCAAGGACCCGGTCGCCTGCTCGGTCACGGACCCATGCTGGCAGGTCCGCCGACGCGTCTGGGCTGCGCCCACCGAGGCCGTCGCCTTTCGCAGACCGGAGCCATCGCATTCGCAGACCGTCGAACGTCGGTCGCCCTCCCACCTGCCCGAGCTGGAGGTGCGGCACCAACGCGCCGCCGATGGCGCGTTCCGGTCGCACTTGACGGCTGGACGGCTCGCTGGTGGTGTCACAGGGTTTCCCGCCGGGCCGGCCGGAAACCCTGTGACACCCCTTCGGCAGGCTGGTGATGGGAGTGGGCGGAGACCGACTCCACTGGAGGACATCCGCATGGCCCAGCACCTCTACGGCCCGTCACCCGAGCTCACCGACGGCGACAGCACCGAGCCGCCCCTCCTTGATCCGGCGGCGACGGGCACCATCACGATCGACTGCGCCAGCTGCGTCATGCGGGACACGCCGACCTGCGGAGACTGCGTCGTGACGTTCCTGTGCGACCGCGAGCCGACCGACGCGGTCCTGCTCGACCTGACCGAGCGCCAAGCGCTCCGCCGGCTGGCCCAGGCCGGGCTGGCTCCGAGGTTGCGCCATGTCGGCCGCTGATCGAGCGCACGACCTCGGCCGATCGCGCGCGTCGAGCCCGGATGGAACGGGCCGAGCGTGGGCTCTGTCCGGTGAAGGAGCCCACGGGTCAGCTACGGCACGGTGCATAGCCGGGCGGCAGCTCCTCGGCCGGGGCGGCGCCCGGCGTCCTCCCGCCGGACGGCGCGTGGCCCGGCGGCAGGCCGTGGGCCGGGGCGGCGCCCGGCGTCCTCCCGCCGGACTCCCACTCGCTGGGCTGCCGGGTACCGTGACCCGGTGCGTCCGGCTCACCCGGCTCCGACCACCTCACCCGACGAGCTGGCGCTCGAGGTCCACGCGCTCGGGCTCGCGCGCGGCCTCGACGCCATCGGCATCACGTCGGCGGAGCCGTTGCTGCGAGCGCGCGCCGCCCTGGAGGAGCGCAAGGCCGCCGGCCTGCATGCCGGCATGGACTTCACCTTCCGCCGTCCGGTCCGCTCGACGACGCCGAGCGAGCTGGTCGAGGGCGCGGCCGCCATCGTCGTGGGCGCCCGTCGCTACGAGTCCATCCTTCCGCCCCGTCCTGAAGCACGGGGCCCATACGGAGCGGTCGCCCGCTACGCCTGCACGGACGAGTACGGCCCGCTGAAGGAGGCCCTCGCGTCCGTTGCCGCGCACCTCAAGCGGCAGGGCTACCGAGCACGGGTGTTGGCCGACGACAACGGCCTGGTGGACCGTGAGGTCGCGTATCGCGCGGGTCTCGGCTGGTTCGGGAAGAACGCCAACCTGCTGCGTCCTGGCGCCGGTTCGTGGTTCGTGCTCGGCAGTGTCGTGACGAGCGCGCCCCTGCCGGTGAATGCGGCGCCGATCGCCGATCGGTGCGGCGCGTGCCGTCGCTGCATCGATGGCTGCCCGACAGCCGCGATCATCGCTCCGGGCGTCGTCGATGCCGGGCGCTGCCTGGCCTGGTTGGTCCAGGCTTCGGGGACGTTCCCGCGGGTCCATCGGGAGGCGCTCGGCGCGCGCATCTATGGCTGCGACGACTGCCAGGAGCTCTGCCCGCCGAACCAACGGGCGGACGCGGCGAGGGCACGGGCACGCTCGGGGCAGGACGGACGGGCGCCGGATCAACCAGCCGCGCCCGACGACCGCGACTCCGCCGAACACCGCGCCGCCGACGACGCCCGGACCGGGGCGTGGGTGTCGTTGCTCGAGCTGCTCGAGGCCGACGACGAGACGCTCCTGACCCGCCACGGGCGCTGGTACCTGGCCGGACGCGACCCGCGCTGGCTGCGGCGGAACGCGCTCATCGCGATCGGCAACTCGGCCGACCCCGAGGACCCGGACGTCGTCGTGACGCTGGAGCGGTACCTGGCCGATGCTGATCCGACGCTTCGGGCGCACACGGTGTGGGCGTGCCGGCGGCTGGGTCGGGACGACCTGCTGGTCGCGCTCGCCGGCGCAGACGAGCCGCAGGTCGCCGAGGAGCTCACGGCACCCGCGCCCACACCGCGGTCGGCCCTGGGAGGTCGGGTGTGAAGCACCTGCTCGTTACCAACGACTTCCCGCCCAAGATCGGCGGCATCCAGAGCTACCTCTGGGAGCTGTGGCGGCGCCTGCCGCCGGCCAGCTTCGCGGTCCTGACCAGTCCGCACGGCGCCGCGGAGCAATGGGACCGCCAGCAGCCGTTCCTGGTCCGGCGGGTGCGGGAGCCGGCACTCCTGCCCCATCCGATCATGGTCAACCGCGTGCAGGCCATGGCGGCCGAGCTCGGCGCCGAGCTGGTGGTGCTGGACCCGGCCCTGCCCCTCGGCTTGATCGGACCATCCCTGGAGCTGCCCTACGACGTGGTCCTCCACGGCGCCGAGGTCACTGTGCCCGGGCGCCTGCCAGGCAGCCGGCCCCTGCTGGCCCACGTCCTGCGCCGGGCCCGGAGGGTCATCACCGCGGGTGGGTACCCGGCGGCCGAGGGGGAGCGGGCGGCGGAGCGGCCGCTCGACGTGGTGGTCGTGCCGCCGGGCGTCGATGTGGATCGGTTCCATCCCCTCGACGCCGAGCAGCGTCGGGTCGCTCGCTCGCGCTTCGGCATCGCGCCCGACGTGCCGCTGGTGGTCGGCGTGAGCCGGCTGGTCCCGCGGAAGGGTTTCGACACCGTGATCCGGGCGGCCGGCCGCCTGCGGCTGTCCCATCCCGATCTCGTGGTGGCCGTCGCCGGTGGAGGCAGGGACGAGGCCCGCCTGCGTCGTCTGGCAGCCGAGCACGAGGTGAACGCCGTCTTCCTCGGCCGGGTGCCCGAGGACGACCTGCCCAGCCTGTACGCGTGCGCCGACGTCTTCGCCATGCTCTGTCGCAACCGGTGGGCCGGGCTGGAGCAGGAGGGCTTCGGCATCGTGTTCCTGGAGGCTGCGGCCTGCGGCGTGCCGCAGGTCGCGGGGGCGAGCGGCGGCGCCGCCGAGGCCGTCCTCGACGGCGAGACGGGCAGGGTGATCGACCCGCCGGAGGACGTCGATGCCGTGGCGGAGGCCATCGGGTCGCTGCTGGCCGACCCGGAGCGGCGGGCTCGGTGGGGCGCCGCCGGCCGGCAACGCGTGCTGCAGGAGTTCACGTACGACGGCTTGGCGGCCCGCTTGGGCGCGGCCCTCGGAGTCGACTGATGCCCACCCAACGCCGGCCGCAGCCGGCCCGCCGCGGCAGTTCGCGGTCTGGCGGGCCGCCGTCCGCAGACTCCGAGGTCGACAGAGGCGAGGCCGAACCGCCGTCGGCCGCGGCCGAGGAGCCGGAGGTGCGGCCATCCGCCGACCCCGAGGCGGGCCGAGGGCTGGTGCTCGCCGATGCGGTCGGCACCGCGCTGTTCGTCCTCACCGCCGTCGTGGAGGCGATCCTGCTCGAGCGGTGGACGGAGCTCATCGGCGTGACGGTCGCGCTCGTGCTGTTCGCGGCAGGCTGCGTGGCCTTCCTGCTCGCCTACGCCCGAGCCATCCAACGCAGCCGGCACGACGAGATCGCCGTGGCCTCGCTGTTCCTGCTCGCCGGCCCGGCCGTACCTGGGCCGGTCAAGGCGAAGCTCGGCGGTCTGCTCGTCGCCCAGGTGGTCGTCGCCCTCGGGACGGCGATCGTCCGGAGCTTCAGCCCGCTCGCCTTCGGGGTGCTGGTGCCGGTGTTCGGCGTCGGGCTGAACGGCCTGTGGGCGGCTCGCCACGGCGCCTTCCCCCCGCGCCGAACCCGGCCTTCACGCACAGATCACCGCCGCGGCGGCGAGATGGGCCAGAATGCTGACCATGGCTGAGTCCGCCACCCAGACGATCACGGTCGCGGCCTCGCCCGAGCACTGCTTCGAGGTCGCCATCGACTTCCCCCGCTACCCGGAGTGGGCCAAGGACGTGAAGGAGGCGACCGTGCTGGAGACCGATGCCGACGGCCGTCCGACGCGCGTCGAGTTCCGGGCGTCGGCCCTCGGCCGGAGCACGCACTACACGCTGGCCTACGACTACTCGGCTGCGCCCGAGAAGGTATCGTGGCAGCTCGTACACGGCGACATCACCCGGGCCATCGACGGGGCCTACACCTTCACGCCCTCGGCCGGCGGGCCTGGCTCGACGGACGTCACCTACGAGCTGTCGATCGAGCTCATCGTGCCCCTGCCGGGCTTCGTCAAGCGGCGGGCGGAGGTACGGATCCTGAACACGGTGAAGGAGCTGAAGGCCCGAGCTGAGGCCTGAGTCGATGGCGGCCGGCAGCCCGCCGCCAGGACGCCGGCGGACGCCTCCATCGGAGGCTGAGCGTCGAGCGGACGCCGAGGGTTCCCAGCGCCGCGTCCCCGACCGGCCGGCGCCAGGACGCACGCAGCGACCTCGATCGGAGGCTGAGCTCCAGCCGGGCGCCGGAGGACGCACGCCTGACGTCGACCACCCACCGGCACGACGGCAGACGTCGACCGGGCGGGCCCGGCGACAACCGATCGGCGCCGGGCCGACGAACGGCGACGAACACGGCCCGACGCCCACCCGTCTGATCGTGGTCACCGGCAAGGGCGGCGTGGGCAAGACGACGACCGCCGCGGCGACGGCGATCGCCTGCGCGGCCAAGGGCCACCGCACGCTCGTCGTGTCGACCGATCCTGCGCACTCGCTGGCCGACGCCCTCGACGAGCCCGCCGGGCCAGTCCCCACCAGCGTCGGACCGCGCCTGGACGCCATGCAGATCGACTCCCGCCGCCGGCTCGAGGAGCAGTGGGGTGACCTGCGGTCATACGTCGCCGAGGTGCTGACCTGGGCCGGGGTGGAGCAGCTTGCAGCCGAGGAACTGACCGTGCTGCCCGGCCTGGAGGAGGTGCTGGCGCTCACCACGCTGACCGACCTCTGTGCCTCGGGCCGCCACGACGTCGTCGTCGTCGACTGCGCGCCGACGGCGGAGACCCTGCGCCTCTTGTCCCTGCCGGACGTGCTCGGCTGGTGGATGCGCCGGCTGTTCCCGGTGTCCCGCCAGCTGACCGGGCTCGTCGGCCCGATGGTCCGCCAGGTCACCACGGTGCCCGTGGCCGGCCCGGCCCAGTTCGACGCCCTGGAGCGGCTCTACGACCGCCTGACCGCGGTCCGAGCCCTGCTCGGCGAGACCGGCCGCTCGACCATCCGGCTCGTGACCAGCCCGGAGCAGGTCGTGGTGGCCGAGACCCGCCGCACCGCCACCTACCTGGGGCTGTTCGGCTTCGCCATCGACGCCGTCGTCGTGAACCGGGTCCTGCCAGACGAGGTCACCGACCCCTGGTTCGACCGGTGGCGGGCTGCGCAGGCTGCGCAGCTGGTCATGGTCCAGGACAGCTTCGGTCCGGCGCCGGTGCTGGTCAGCCCGCTGGCCCCGGAGGAGCCGGTCGGCCAGGCGCGGTTGAAGGCGTTCGCCGGGCGGCTCTACGGGCGGCGCGATCCGTCGCGCGACCTGGGGGCGGTGCCGCCGTTCCGGGTCGACCGTGACGGCGACGACTGGCAGCTCGCGCTCGACCTGCCGTTCGCGGACCGGGACGAGGTCGCGCTGGTGCGCCGGGACGCCGAGCTCATCATCACTGTCGGGACCTACCGGCGAGCCCTCCTGCTCCCCGACGCCCTGATCGGCCGGGCGGTGAGGAAGGCCACGGTGCGCGACGGGCGGCTCACCGTGACCTTCGCCGGTCGCTAGCGTCGACCGGATGTCAGGTCAGCCCGAGTCGCCCGCGCATCGGCCATCGACCCGCCCCGAGTCGTCCCCGCGTCGGCCGGTAGCTCGCCCCGCAGCGACCGACGAGGCGTCGTCGGCCTCGGCCGACGAGACGATCGAGGCGGTGCAGGCCGTCATCCGGGCCGCGGTCGATGTCGGGCGCCAGCTCCTGGACGCGGTGGAACGGGCGCTCGACGACCCGGCCACGGCTGATCGCCTGGCCGAGGTCGTCGGCGGCTTCAGCGCGCTGTTCGACGGCCTGCGGCGGGCCGCGCCCGGTCCGGGCGGAGGACGTCCGCCGCGCTCCGGCGAGGTCGAGCACATCGAGGTCTCGTGAGCCGACGCATCGGGATCGACGTCGGCGGGACGAAGTGCCTGGGCGTGTTGCTCGATGACGACGGCACGATCCTCGCCGAGGAGCGCCGGCCGACGCCCAAGGAGACGGACGAGCTCGTCTCTCGCCTCTGCGAGCTCTACGGCGCGCTCGGGCCGGCCGACTCGCTCGGTGTCGGCGTGCCCGGCCTGGTCACCCGGCAGGGCATGCTCCGCGCCGCCCCGCACATCACCAAGGTGGCCGATCTCCCGCTCCGGGACCTGCTGGCCGAGCGGCTCGGGCACGACGCGTCGATCGACAACGACGCCACCTGCGCGCTGCTGGCCGAGTCGACCATCGGCAACGCCCAGGGCGCGCGGGACGCGGTGCTCGTCACGCTCGGCACCGGGATCGGCGGTGGCGTGCTGGCGGGCGGCGTCATCCAGCGGGGCAGCAACGGCTTCGTCGGTGAGATGGGTCACATGGTCGTCGACCCCGAAGGCCCGGACTGCCCGTGCGGGCGCAGGGGGTGCTGGGAGCGCTTCGCCTCCGGCTCGGCCCTCGCCCACTTCGGCCGGGTGGCGGCCGAGGAGGGACGATTGCCCGGCGTGGTTGCCCTGGCCGGCGGCGACCCCGGTCTGGTCACCGGTGAGCACGTCACCGCGGCCGCCCGTGCCGGCGACGAGGCCGCGCTGGCCATCCTCGACGGCTTCGGGCGTTGGGTCGGCATCGGCCTGGTCAACCTGACCAACCTGCTCGACCCCGAGCTGTTCATCCTCGGAGGCGGCCTGGTCGAGCTGCGCGACCTGATCGTGGAGCCGATCCGCCACTGGCTCGGCCAGCTGCTCTACGCGCCCTCGTTCCGGCCCCATCCCCGGCTGGAGATCGCCCGCCTGGGACAGCGCGCTGGCGCGGTCGGCGCGGCGATGCTCCCCGGTTCAGTGCGCTCCTGAGGGAGCGCCACCGGCACCATGCGCCCCTGAGGGAGCGCCCGGTCCATTGGACTCGAGCAGGCGGGCCCGGCTGCGCTCGATCTCGCGCCATGCCCCGCGGCGGCCCTCGAAGCCGGCCGTGCTCGACGCCTTGCCCGGCTCCAGCGCCTTGTACACGTCGAAGAAGTGCTTGATTTCCTCCAGCAGCTCCTCGGGCAGGTCGCGCAGGTCCTCCACCCCGCGGTAGCGGGGGTCGGTGGGCGGGACGCAGATGATCTTGGCGTCCTCGCCGGCCTCGTCCTGCATCCAGAGCAGCCCGACCGGCTTGGCCTCCACCCACACCCCCGGGTAGGTCGGATCCTCCAGCAGCACCAGTGCGTCGAGGGGGTCGCCGTCGCCCCCGAGGGTCTGCGGGATGAAGCCGTAGTCAGCCGGAT
>JBKPRL010000312.1:0-43656 GCA_046734535.1 bacterium
CCCGACGGCCCGGAGGGCCTCCGGCTCGGTCGCGATGCCAGCCACCGTGGCGTACGCGAGTGCGAGCACCAGGCGGGGGTTGCCGGCGCGCAGCCGGCCGGCGGCCATCTCCCGCTCCAGGTAGGCGACCGCGTCGTCGACCATCGGGCGAACCCGGCCGAGCAGCAGCTCGGATTGCGGCGGATCGAGCCGGCTGACCTCCCGGACGAGCCCGAGGAGTGCGGGGCGGCGGACGGCGGGGCGGAACACGGCCTTGACCACAGCCTCGACCCGCTCGAGCGGATCGTCGGGCGCGGCCCGCACCGCGGCCTCGACCGCCACGGCCAGCTCGTCGGCCGTGTGCTGGAGCACCGCGCCGAGCAGGTTCTCCTTCGACGGGAACCAGTAGAGGACGGTCTGCTTCGCCACCCCGACGTCAGCGGCGATGTCGTCGAGCGAGACGGCCTCGAACCCGCGGCTGCCGAACTGGTCCAGCGCGGCCTCGAGGATGCGGTCGCGCGTCGGGCGTCCCCGTGCGGTCACGACACCCCTTCCCTCGGTCTCTACCAAATGGTAGACAGAGTAGGTGAGCGTGAGTGAAGAGCGCTTCCCGCCCGCCGAGCGGCCGCCGGGCATCGCCGCATCCTTGGCCGGCAAGCGCATCGCCATCACCGGATCCACCGGCTTCGTCGGCACCGCGCTGGTCGAGCGGCTCCTGCGCCAGGTGCCCGACTGCGAGCTCGTGCTGCTCGTACGGCCGGGCCGGCGGACGAGCGCGGCCCAACGCGTGCAGCGGGAGATCCTCCGCAACGACGCGTTCGACCGGCTCCGGGCCGAGCTCGGCAAGGACGGGTTCGAGGAGATGGCCGCGCGTCGCGTGCGCACCATCGCCGGCGACGTCGGCACCGACGGCCTCGGGCTGGACGACGACGACCGGGCCACCCTGGCCTCGTGCGACCTCGTCATCCACTCCGCGGCGACCGTCGCCTTCGACTCGCCCCTCGACAGCGCCGTCGAGGTCAACCTGCTGGGCCCGACCCGCATCGTCACCCTGCTCGGCGAGCTCGGCGTCGCCCCCCACCTCGTCGCCGTGTCCACGTGCTACGTCGCGGGCAACCGCCGGGGCCGGGCGCCGGAGGAGCTGGTCGCCGAAGGGCCGTTCGCCATCGGCCTCAGCTGGAAGGCCGAGGTCGCCGCGGCCCGACGGCTCCGCTCCGACGCCGAGGCCGAGAGCCGGCGCCCCGAGATGCTGGCCCGCTTCCGCGAGGCGGCGCACAACGAGCTCGGCGCCGCGGGCGCGCCGGCCCTGGCCGCCAAGACCGAGCAGCGGCGCGAGCGCTGGGTGACGGATCGCCTTGTCCAGGCCGGCCGGTCGCGCGCGGCCAGCGTCGGCTGGCCTGACGCGTACGCCTACACCAAGGCGCTCGGGGAGCAAGCCCTCATGGAGTCGAAGGGCGCGGTGCCGGTCTCGATCGTGCGGCCGTCGATCATCGAGTCCGCCCTGGCCGAGCCCCGACCGGGCTGGATCCGCGGCTTCCGGATGGCCGAGCCGGTCATCGTCTCCTTCGCCCGCGGACTGCTGAAGGAGTTCCCCGGCGTGCCGGAGGGAACCGTCGACGTCATCCCGGTCGACCTCGTGGTGGCCGCCATCATCGCCGTGGCCGCCGTCGGGCCCGAGATCGCGGCGCCGATCACCCAGGTCGCGTCCGGCTCGGTCAACCCGCTCAAGTACCGGGTGATGGTCGACAACACGACAGCCTGGTTCCGTGAGCACCCGCTGTACGACCCCGAGGGCCAGCCGATCGTCGTGCCCGACTGGAGCTTCCCCGGCCGCGGACGGGTGCAGGGTCAGCTGAACCGGGCCAAGTCGGTCCTCACCCGGACCGAGAAGGTGCTCCACTCCCTGCCCCTCCGCGGGCAGCAGGCCGAGTGGTCAGCCCGGCTCGAGGAGAAGCGCGTCGAGGTCGAGCGGGCCCTCGAGTACGTCGAGCTCTACGGGTTGTACGCCGAGTGCGAGGCCATCTACGGCGTCGAGAACCTCCTGGCCCTCGCCGACTCGCTGGACCCCGCGGACCGTGAGGCCTTCGGCTTCGACCCCCGGGTCATCGACTGGCCTCGCTACATCGCCGAGGTCCACCTCCCGTCGGTGATCGAGCACGCCCGCGTCAAGACGACGCCGGGCAAGACGAGGACGGATCGGGCCGAGCGGCTGCGCCGCAACGTGCTGTCGCCACACCGCCACGTGGCCGCCTTCGACCTGGAGAACACCCTGATCGCCAGCAACGTCGTGGAGAGCTACTCGTGGCTGGCCACCCGCCGGCTCGACCGCGGCGAGCGGGTCCGCTACGCGTTGCGCGCCACGGCGGAGATCCCCGGGCTGCTCGCCCTCGACCGCAAGGACCGCGGCGACTTCCTGCGCTTCTTCTACCGCCGGTACGAGGACGCCCCGGTGGCGCAGCTCGACGCCGACTCCGTCGAGCTCCTCTCCGCGCTCATCATGACCAAGAGCTTCCCCGCCGCCATCCGCCGGGTGCGCCAGCACCGGGCGCTCGGCCACCGCACGCTCCTGATCACCGGCGCGCTGGACTTCGTCGTGAAACCCCTGGCCCCTCTGTTCGACGAGATCATCGCCGCCGAGATGAGCACCCGCCCGGACGGGACCTACTCGGGAGAGCTGACCGCGGTACCGCCGACGGGAGAGACCCGGGCGCAGATCCTCGCCGACTACTGCGCGGCCGAACGGCTGGAGCTGGCCGAGAGCGTGGCCTACGCCGACTCCACCTCCGACCTGCCGATGCTGGAGGCGGTCGGCTTCCCGGTCGCCGTCAACCCGGAGACGCGGCTGGCCGCCATCGCCCGCAAGCGGGGCTGGCTGGTCGAGCAGTGGTCGAAGGCGCCCGGCGGCCCCCGGCCCATCCTCCCGATCGGTCCCCTGCTGTCCGCTCGCCAGCGCCGGGCTGTCGTGGAGACGAGGGTGCCGCGGTGAAGGCGCTGCGCATCGAGCGGAAGATGGCGCGCTTCGCCGCCGCCCGCGTCGCCGGATCGGTGGCGCCGGGGGCCGGGGCCACCTACGGGCCGCTCCGCCTCGACGACGTCGACCCACCCGACCTGCCGGGCCCGGAGTGGGTCCACCTGCGTCCCCGTCTGGCCGGGATCTGCGGGAGCGACCTCTCGACCGTGGACGGCACGGCCAGCCGCTACTTCGAGCCCATCGTGAGCTTCCCCTTCACGCCCGGGCACGAGGTCGTGGCCGACACCGACGACGACCGTCGGGTCGTGCTGGAGCCGGTGCTGGGCTGTGTGGCCCGGGGCATCGACCCGCCCTGCCCCGCGTGCGCCCGCGGCGACCTCGGCGGCTGCGAGCGGCTGGCCTTCGGGCACCTCGCGGCCGGGTTGCAGACCGGCTACTGCTGCGACACCGGCGGCGGCTGGAGCACGACCATGGTCGCCCATCCCAGCCAGCTCCACCCCGTGCCCGGCGACATGAGCGACGAGGCCGCGGTCATGGTCGAGCCGACCGCCTGCGCGGTCCACGCCGCCCTCCGACATCCGATCCGCGAGGGCGACACGGTCGTCGTCCTCGGCGCCGGCACCCTCGGCCTGCTCACCATCGCTGCGCTCCGCCACCTCACGGCGACCGGCGTGATCATCACCTCGGCCCGCTACCCCCACCAGATGCGACTCGCCCGCGAGCTCGGCGCCGACCAGGTCTGCGAGCCGGGCGCGCTGCCCCGCCTCGTCCGTCGCCTGACCGCCAGCCTCGCCTACCGCGACCAGCTGACCGGCGGCTGCGACGTCGTGCTCGACTGCGTCGGCGACTCGGACTCGCTCGCCCAGGCCCTGGCCATCGTCCGGCCGCGGGGCACGGTCGTCGTGGTCGGCATGCCGGCGCAGGTGAAGCTGGAGCTGACCACGCTGTGGCACCGGGAGACCGAGCTGGTCGGGGCCTACGCCTACGGGCTCGAGCGATCCCTCGACGGTGACGAGCCCCGGCGGACGTTCGCGCTCGCCTTCGACCTCGTCCGCCAGGCCGACCTGGGCCGCCTCGTCACCACGACCTACCCGCTGCGGGACTACAAGGACGCCATCGCCCACGCCGCCTCCGCCGGCCGGCGGGGCGCCGTCAAGGTCGCGTTCGACCTCCGCCAGGAGAAGGAGCGGAACCACTGATGCCCAGACCAGGCTTCGTCCTCGAGGTCGATCGCTCGACGCCGCCGCTGCTGTTCTGGCGGGGCGAGGGCTTCAGCCTCGAACGCCTGCCCGCCGGGCGGACCCGCGTCGTGTACGCGCCCGAACCGCTCGACGCGGTCAAGGACGTCGACGGCGCCATCCGGCGCGCGCTCGTCGACCCCGTTGACGCCGATCCGCTGCCCGCCCTGCTGTTCCCGGGCATGAAGCTCACCATCGCCTTCGACGACGTGAGCCTGCCGCTGCCCAAGATGCGCCGGCCCGACGTCCGCCAGCGGGTCATCGAGGCCGTCCTCGACCTGGCCGCCGACGCCGGTGTCGACGACGTCCACCTCATCGCCGCCCTCGCCCTCCACCGGCGGATGACCGAGGCCGAGCTGCGCCACGCCGTCGGCGACCGCGTGTACGACGCCTTCGCGCCGAGCGGCCGGCTCTACAACCACGACGCCGAGGATCCCGACAACCTCGCCTACCTCGGCTCCACGCCGCACGGCGAAGAGGTCGAGATCAACAAGCGGGCGGCCGAGAGCGACCTGCTCGTCTACGTGAACATCAACCTCGTCGCCATGGACGGTGGCTGGAAGTCGACCGCCACCGGCCTGGCCTCGTACCGCAGCCTGCGCCACCACCACAACGTGGCCACGATGCAGCAGTCGCGTTCGTTCATGGACCAGCACCGCAGCGAGCTGCACCACTCCAACTGGCGCCTGGGCAAGGTCATCACCGACGCCGGGGTCAAGGTCTTCCAGATCGAGACCACCCTCAACACCGACATCTTCCCGGACTCCTTCGCGTTCCTGGCCAAGCGGGAGTGGGAGTGGTCGGCACGAGACCGCGGCACCTATCTCGCAACGACCAAGGCGCTCAAGCGCACGCCCGAGCGGATGCGGCGGCGGATCTTCCAGTCGATGGAGTCACCGCACCAGATGACCGGTGTCGCGGCGGGGGATGTCGAGGCGGTCCACCGGTTGACGACGGAACGTGTGCATCGTCAACAGCTGGTCCCGGTCGAGGGGCAGACCGACATCCTGACGATGGGCATCCCGTACATCTGCCCGTACAACGTCGATTCGATCATGAACCCGATTCTCGTGATGTGCACGGGGCTCGGCTACTACTTCAACTTCTACCGCGGCAAGCCGCTGGTGCGCGAGGGCGGCGTCGTCATCATGACCCACCCGACCTACTGGGACTTCCACCCCGTCCACCACCCGAGCTACATCGACTTCTTCGAGCAGGTGCTGGCCGAGACCACGGACCCGCTCGAGATCGAGGCCCGCTACGAGAAGCAGTTCGCCGAGGACGAGTGGTACCGCCACCTGTACCGGACGAGCTACGCCTACCACGGCGTCCACCCCTTCTACATGTGGTACTGGGGTGCGCACGGCATGCAGCACGTGGGCCGGGTGATCATCGTCGGCGGCAACCCGCGGGCGGTGCGGCGGCTCGGCTTCACCCCCGCCTCGACCATGGACGACGCGCTGGAGCTGGCGACCGACGTCGTCGGTCCGCACCCGACCATCACCCACCTCCACACCCCGCCGCTGATGCTGGCGGACGTGCACTAGGCCGGCGGTTCGATGGCTCCCCGCTCCCCCGGGCTGCCGGCGCCGCTCCAGGCCCGGCGCACCGCCGACCGGGCCGTGCGCAGCGTGCGCCGTACGAAGATCAAGCTGAGCGGCCTCAACGCCTCCGTCGGCTTCCCCTACCGGCGGCCGACCGTGCCGCACGGCGTCGTGGTCCCGCCGGAGAAGCCGACGCTCGGCGCTGACTACGACACCGAGTGGGCCAGGCGGCGACCGGCCCGCGTCGCCCGCTCCATCATCACCAACGGGCCGCTGCGGCTGGCCGTCCAGGTGCTGGCGTCGCCGGAGATCCGCGGGGTCGATCGCCTGGCCGACCTCAGGGCGCTGGACACGTCGAAGAAGCGCGACTCGCCGCCGGCCGTCATCTTCACCCCCAACCACCACAGTCACTTGGACACGCCGCTCGCCATCACGGCGATCCCCGAGCCGTGGCGAGGGCACCTCGTCGTCGGGGCCGCCGCGGACTACTTCTTCACCAGCCACCTGACGAGCGCGGCGTCCGCGCTCGTGCTGAACGCGTTCCCCGTGGCCCGCAACGTCGCCGGGCGGCAGTCGGCCGACCTGGCCCGCGAGCTCATCGACGACGGTTGGAGCCTGGTCATCTTCCCCGAGGGTGGCCGCTCCCCCGACGGCTGGGGGCAGCCCTTCAAGGGCGGCGCGGCCTTCCTCTCCATCCGCACCGGAGCGCCGGTCGTGCCCGTGTTCATCGAGGGCGCCGGCTCCATCCTCGGCAAGGGCATGAAGCGCCCGAAGCCGGGCAAGACGACCGTCACCTTCGGTTCGCCGCTGTGGCCCGAGCCGGACGAGAGCACCCGGCACTACAACGACCGCATCGAGCAGGCCGTGACCGTCCTCGGCGACGAGACCCTGACCGACTGGTGGTCGGCCCGCCAGCGCGCCGCCCGCCGTGCCAGCCCCTCCTTGACCGGCCCCGAGCACACCGGCTGGCGCCGCGCCTGGGCCCTGTCCGAGCATCGCAACCGGGGCCAGGCCGGCCTTCGCCGCCGCCAGAAGCGCCGCTGGCCCGATCTGGGGTAGGCCGGGCGTCGCGGCCGAGCGCTTGGGTCGCGGTTCACGACAACAGGTGTCGTGCACCGTGACCCAAGCGGGCACCGGCGACGGGGGCGCCTCGGGGGTGGCGTAGCGTGCGGGGATGGCGCTCAGGCTGCGGCAGGTGGTGCTCGTGGCGCCGGAGCTCGGACCGGCGCTCGAGGAGGTGCGCGACGGCCTGGGCATCGAACCCTGCTACCACGACCCGGGGGTGGCCGAGTTCGGGGTCGAGAACGTGCTCTTCCCGGTCGGCGACCAGTTCCTGGAGATCGTCGCACCGGTCGAGGAAGGGACGGCGGCCGGTCGGATGCTGGAGCGGCGCGGCGGCGCGAGCGGGTACATGGTGATGGTCCAGTGCGACGACCTCGACCGCCGGCGGGCCCGGCTGGCCGAGGTCGGCGCCAGGATCATCTGGCAGGGTGACTACCCGGACATCCGGGGCACCCACGTCCACCCGAAGGACATCGGCGGGGCCATCGTGTCGGTCGACGAGGCGACGCCGTGGGAGTCGTGGCGGTGGGCGGGACCGGCCTGGCGGAACCACGTCCGCACAGAGACGGTGACCGGTGTGAGCTCGCTGACGCTCGGCGCGGCCGACGCCGAGGCCATGGCGGCGCGGTGGGCTGAGGTGCTCGACGTCCCCCTCGCCGACGCGACGACCGTCGCCACCGACGACGCCACCATCGCCTTCGCCCCGGCTGGCCCGCGCGGCGAGGGGCTGGACGAGGTGACGTTCGCCGCCGCGGATCGCGCGCGGGCCGGGACGGCCGTCGAGCTGTGCGGGGTGCGCGTCAGCTTCGTGTGACGCCCTGGGCCAGGGCCCACTCCCGCCAGGCCGCGGTGAGCTCAGGTGCGGCGAGCAGCCGGGGCGCGAGCGAGCGGTCCGCGTGGTAGGCCTCCGCGACCACCGCGACCGTGACGTCATGATCAGGCCGGTGGACGACGGTGATCGGGTCGGCCGCCGCCAACGTCCCGTGCTCGATGATGCGCAGGTAGGCGCCTGGTCGGCCGGCCGCGGCGAACCGCTGCTGGAACCGCCCGTCCTCCATGCGGATGCCGAGCTTGTAGCAGGGCACCCGCGGCGAGGAGACCTCGAACAGCACCGTCCCGACCCGCCACCGCTCGCCGACGAGCGCGCCGGTCACGTCGAGGCCGGACGTCGTCAGGTTCTCCCCCATGGACCCGGGCGGGACCGGCCGGCCGAGCTGCTCGGACCACCAGAGCAGGTCCTCTCGGGCGTAGGCGTAGGCGGCGCGGTCGGGGCCGCCGTGGACCCCTCGATCGGCTTGGTCGTCGCCGTCGATGTTCACGCCGTGCGTGGCGACCCGACCGGCCACGGGCTCCTTGTAGATGCCGGTGGCGACGTCGCGTTCGTGGTGGGTGACGCGGCGGATCTGCCCCACGTTGACCGAGACCAGGACCGCGCCCGGTTGCTCTCGCTCCACGACCCCTCCCGTGCCGAGGCTCAGCTCTTGGGGACCTTGAGGTACTTGCCCGGGATCAGGACCGTGTTGGTGGTCGCGTTGTTGGCCTGCAGCAGCGCGTTGAGCGACACGTTCAGCTTCTTGGCGATGCCGATCCAGTAGTCGCCGGCGACGATCTGGTAGCTGCCCGGAGCCGACCCGGGGGCGAGGGTGGGCGCAGGCGCCGCGGTGGATCCCGCCGCGGCCGGCGCGCCGCCCCCTGCGGGTGGCTGCAGCCCGGCAGCGTCGCCCGGCTTGGGCACGGCCAGCCGCTTGCCGGGAAGGAGGAGGGTCTTGGAGTTCGCGTTGTTGGCCGCCCACAGCGCGTTGACGTCGACGTTGAGCTTCTTGGCGATCCCGTACCAGTAGTCGCCGGCCTGGACCTCGTAGACGTCAGGGCTCAGGGTGACCGCGCTGCCCGCGGAGGCGGCCGCCGCCGCGTCAGGGGCCGCGCTGGTGCTCGTGGCGAGCTCGACCGTGATGGTCCGGAAGACGGTCGTGGCCGACGGGTCGTTGTTGGACGACTTGTTGCTCCCGCTCAGCGTGCCGCAGGCCGCCGGAAGGGCAGCCAGGCCGAGCGCGAGTCCCACGACGAGCAGGCGCGCGCCGCGCCGACCGGAGCTGGGCGCGTCGGGAAGCCCCATGACGCGCCAGCCTACGATCACCGCCCGGGTGCCCGGGTCGCGCCCTGCGCTCGGCCTCACCGGGCCTTCAGGCGGGAACCCCGGTCAGGACAGCGGCCGGGTGGTGGGAACGATGGGTGACGGCAGGCTCGTCTCTCCCATGAGCCAGCGATCGACACCGGCCGCGCAGGCCCGGCCCTCGGCGATCGCCCAGACGATGAGGCTCTGCCCCCTTCCCATGTCGCCCGCGGCGAAGACGCCCGGCACGTTGGTCATGAAGTCGTCGTCGCGGGCCACGTTGCCCCGCTCGTCGAGCGCCACTCCGAGCTGGTCCAACCAGGAGCCCGTCTCCGGACCGACGAAGCCCATGGCCAGGAGCACGAGCTGCGCCGGGAGCTCGAGGTCCGTGCCCTCGACCTTCTCGAAGCGCCCGTCGACCATCTGGACCTCGTGCAGGCGCAGCGCCGCCACGCGGCCGGCCCCGTCGTCGAGGAACCGCTCGGTGTTGACGCTGAAGAGGCGCTCGCCGCCCTCCTCGTGGGCGGACGAGGTGCGGTAGATCAGGCTCCACTGCGGCCACGGGTTGGCGGGCGCCCGGCTGTCCGGGGGGCGGGGCAGGATCTCCAGCTGCGTGATGCTGGCCGCTCCCTGGCGGTGGGCGGTGCCCAGGCAGTCGGCACCGGTGTCGCCGCCGCCGATGATGATGACGTGCTTGCCGGCGGCGGTGATGGGCGCGTCCTCGAGGTCGCCCTCCTGCACCCGGTTCCCCCAGGGCAGGTACTCCATGGCCTGGTGGATCCCGTCGAGCTCGCGACCGGGAACGGGCAGGTCCCGCCACGCGGTCGCTCCGCACGCCAGGACGACGGCGTCGTGGGAGGCCAGCAGGATGTCGACATCCACGTCGTCGCCGACGGCCGCGCCCGTCCGGAACTCGGTGCCCTCGGCGCGCATCTGCGCCAGCCGCCGGTCGAGGTGACGCTTCTCCATCTTGAACTGGGGGATGCCGTAGCGGAGGAGGCCGCCGATGCGGTCGGCCCGCTCCAGCACGATCACCTCGTGGCCGGCCCGCGTGAGCTGCTGCGCGGCCGCCAGACCCGACGGACCCGAGCCGATCACCGCGATCCGCTTCCCGGTGCGCACGGAGGGCGGCCTGGGCGTGACCCAACCCTCGGCCCAGGCGCGGTCGATGATCTCGACCTCGACCTGCTTGATGGCGACGGGGTCGGCGTTGATGCCGAGCACGCAGGCGGCCTCGCACGGCGCCGGGCAGAGCCGGCCGGTGAACTCGGGGAAGTTGTTCGTGGCGTGCAACCGTTCGACCGCGTCGCGCCAGAGGTCCCGGTAGACGAGGTCGTTCCAGTCCGGGATGAGGTTGCCGAGCGGGCAGCCGTTGTTGCAGAACGGGATGCCGCAGTCCATGCACCGACCGGCCTGGGTCTGCACCTTCTCGGCCGGGAAGGCCTCGTAGACCTCCCGCCAGTCCAGGAGCCGGACCGGCACCGGCCGCCGGGTGGGCGTCTCCCGCGCCCACTTCAAGAAGCCCGTCGCCTCACCCATGGGCCGCCTCCATCACCCTCGCCATCGTCTCGCCCTCCGACAGCCCGTCCCGCTCGGCGTCGCGCAGCACGGCCAGCACCCGCCGGTAGTCCTTCGGCATGACCTTCCGGAAGTGCGGTGCCTCGGTGATCCACCCGAGCAGGATCTGCTGGGCGACGGTCGAGCCGGTCAGCTCCCGGTGGCGCTCGATGGCCGCCCGCAGGGCGCCGAGGTCGTCGTCGTCGAGCGCCTCCAGGTCGACCATCTCGTGGTTGACGAGCGCAGGGAACGCGCCGTCGGGGTCGTAGACGTAGGCCACGCCGCCCGACATGCCGGCGCCGAAGTTGCGTCCGGTCGGCCCGAGGACCACGACCCGGCCGCCGGTCATGTACTCGCAGCCGTGGTCGCCCAGGCCCTCGACGACGGCCGTGGCACCCGAGTTGCGCACGCAGAAGCGCTCGCCCACCACGCCGCGCAGGTACAGCTCGCCGCCGGTGGCGCCGTAGCCGATCACGTTGCCGGCGATGATGTTGTCCTCGGCCGCGAACCGGGCGTCGCGGTCCGGGTGGAGGATCAGCCGGCCGCCCGACAGGCCCTTCCCGACGTAGTCGTTGGCGTCGCCCTCCAGGCGCAGCGTGATGCCGCGCGGCACGAAGGCGCCGAAGCTCTGGCCCGCTGAGCCGCGCAGGCGGATGTCGATGGTGTCGTCGGGCAGGCCGTCACCGCCCCAGGCCACCGTCACGGCCGAACCGAGGAGCGTGCCCACGGTCCGGTTCACGTTGCGGATGGGCAGCTCGACGGCGACCGGGCGACCCTCGTCGATGGCCGGCCGGCAGCGCTCGATCAGCTCCTGGTCCAGCGCCCGGTCGAGCCCGTGGTCCTGGCCGACGGAGTGGAACGACGTCTGCCCGTACGGGTTGAGCGGCGGGGCCAGGATGGGCGAGAGGTCGAGCCCGGACGCCTTCCAGTGGTCGACCGCGGCCCGGACGTCGAGCGCCTCCACGTGGCCGATGGCCTCCTGGACACTGCGGAACCCGAGCTGGGCGAGCAGCTCCCGCACCTCTTCCGCGATGTACTCGAAGAACGTGACGACGAACTCCGGCCGGCCGGTGAACCGGGCCCGCAGCTCGGGGTTCTGCGTCGCTACGCCGACCGGGCAGGTGTCGAGGTGGCAGACCCGCATCATCACGCAGCCGCTCACGACGAGCGGGGCGGTCGCGAAGCCGAACTCCTCGGCGCCCAGGAGCGCGGCGACGACCACGTCCCGGCCGGTCTTCAGCTGGCCGTCCGTCTGCACGACGATCCGGTCTCGCAGCCCGTTGAGGAGCAGCGTCTGCTGCGTCTCGGCCAGGCCGAGCTCCCACGGCGCACCGGCGTGCTTGAGCGAGGTCAGCGGCGAGGCGCCGGTGCCACCGTCGTGGCCCGAGATGAGCACGACGTCGGCCTTGGCCTTGCTGACACCGGCGGCCACCGTCCCGACGCCGACCTCGGCCACCAGCTTCACGTGCACCCGCGCCCGCGGGTTGGCGTTCTTGAGGTCGTGGATGAGCTGCTTCAGGTCCTCGATCGAGTAGATGTCGTGGTGGGGCGGCGGCGAGATCAGCCCGACGCCCGGGGTCGAGTGCCGGGTCTTGGCGATCCATGGGTACACCTTGTGGCCGGGGAGCTGGCCGCCCTCGCCCGGCTTGGCGCCCTGCGCCATCTTGATCTGCAGGTCGTCGGCGCTGACCAGGTACTCGCTCGTGACGCCGAAACGCCCGGACGCGACCTGCTTGATGGCCGATCGCCGGGAGTCGCCGTTGGGGAGCGGCACGTAGCGCTCCGCGTCCTCGCCGCCCTCGCCGGTGTTGCTCTTGCCGCCGAGGCGGTTCATCGCGATGGCGAGGGTCTCGTGGGCCTCGGCCGAGATCGAGCCGTACGACATGGCCCCGGTCGAGAAGCGCCGGACGATCTCGCTGATCGGCTCCACCTCCTCGAGCGGGACGGGCGGACGGTCACCCACGCGCAGCTCGAACAGCCCTCGCAGGGTGGCCAGCCGGCGCGACTGGTCGTCGACGAGGCGCGTGTACTGCTTGAAGACGTCGTAACGCCCGGCCCGCGTGGCGTGCTGCAGCTTGAACACCGTCTCGGGGTTGAACAGGTGGAGCTCGCCCTCCCGCCGCCATTGGTACTCGCCGCCGAGGTCCAGCGAACGGTGCACCCGCTCCTCGGGCCGGGCGGGGTGGGCGGCGCGGTGACGGGCCGCCACCTCGGCGGCCAGCTCCTCCAGTCCGATGCCCCCGAGACGGGAGACCGTGCCGGTGAAGTACTCGTCGACGAGCTCCTGGGACAGCCCGATGGCCTCGAAGATCTGCGCGCCCGTGTAGCTCGCCACCGTCGAGACGCCCATCTTCGACATCACCTTGAGGACACCCTTGCCGGCGGCCTTGATGTAGCGCTGCACGGCCTCGGCAGGGTCGGTCCCGCCGAGCCCGTGCACCCCTCTGCCGCCGCCCGCCGCGATCATGTCCTCGATCGACTCGAAGGCGAGGTAGGGGTTGATGGCGCCGGCGCCGTAGCCGACCAGGAGCGCCATGTGGTGCACCTCGCGGGCGTCACCGGCCTCGACGATCAGGCCAACCTTCGTCCGGGTCTTCTCCCGGATGAGGTGGTGGTGGATCGCCGACGTCAGCAGCAGCGACGGGATGGGCGCGTAGACCTCGTCCGCGTTCCGGTCCGAGAGCACGATGATGCGGGCGCCCTGGTCGATGGCCTGGCTGACCTGAGTGCGGATGCTGTCGAGGGCCCGCTTGAGGGCCAGGCCGCCGCCGGCCACCCGGTAGAGCCCGGAGATAACCGCGGAGCCGAACCCGGCCAGGTCGCCGTCGTGGTTGATGTGGATGATCTTGGCCAGGTCGTCGTTGCTGATGATCGGGAAGGGCAGCACCACCTGCCGGCAGCTGGCCGGGCCGGGCTGGAGGAGGTTGCCCTCGGGCCCCACGGTCGAGCCGAGGGCGGTCACGAGCTCCTCCCGGATGGCGTCGAGGGGCGGGTTCGTGACCTGGGCGAAGAGCTGCTGGAAGTAGTCGAACAGCAGCCGGGGTCGGTCGGAGAGCACGGCGATCGGCGTGTCGGTGCCCATCGAGCCGATGGGCTCGTAGCCCGTGCGGGCCATCGGGGCGATGATGATCTTCAGCTCCTCGTGGGTGTAGCCGAAGACCTGCTGGCGGCGGCGGACGCTCTCGTGGCCGTAGACGATGTGCTCGCGCTCGGGCAGCCGGCCGAGGTGGACGATGCCCGCGTGCAGCCACTCCTCGTAGGGGTGCTCGGCGGCCAGCGTGGCCTTGATCTCCTCGTCGTCGACGATGCGGCCCTGCGCGGTGTCGACGAGCAGCATGCGGCCGGGCTGGAGCCGGCCCTTCTTCACGACGCGGGACTGGTCGACGTCGATCACTCCGACCTCGGAGGCCATGATGACCAGGTCGTCGTCGGTGACCCAGTAGCGGCTCGGCCGCAGCCCGTTCCGGTCGAGGACCGCGCCGATGACGGTCCCGTCCGTGAACGCCACCGACGCCGGACCGTCCCACGGCTCCATCACCGACGCGTGGAACCGGTAGAACGCCCGCTTGGCGGGCTCCATGTGCACGTGGTGCTCCCACGCCTCCGGGATCATCATCAGCACGGCGTGCGGGAGGGTGCGGCCGCCGAGGTGCAGCAGCTCGAGCACCTCGTCGAAGCTGGCCGAGTCGGACGCGCCCGGCGTGCAGATCGGAAAGGCGCGGCTCAGGTCGCCGGGGATGGCTTCGGTGCGGAGCAGCGCCTCTCGAGCCCGCATCCAGTTGCGGTTGCCCTGCACGGTGTTGATCTCGCCGTTGTGGGCGATGAAGCGATACGGGTGGGCGAGCGGCCACGTCGGGAAGGTGTTCGTCGAGAACCGGCTGTGGACCAGGGCCAGCGCCGACTCGACCCGCTCGTCGGTCAGGTCCGGGTAGAACGCGCCGAGCTGCCGGGTGGTGAGCATGCCCTTGTAGACGATGGTCCGCGCCGACAGCGAGGGGAAGTACGCGGAGGCGTCGCCGGCCGCGGCTTCGTCGTCGACCTCGTGCTCGATGCGCTTGCGCAACGGGTAGACGCGCCGGTCGAGGGCCACGCCCGACGCGCCGGCGGGGTCGGCGACGAACAGCTGCCGGAGCACAGGGAGGACCCGCCGGGCCGACTCGCCGAGGACGCCCGGCTCGACCGGGACGTCTCGCCACCCCACCGTGTGGAGGCCCTCCTCGGCCACCAGCGCCTCGATGGCGGCCACGGTCTTCTCCCTCGCCACGTCGTCGGTGGGCAGGAAGCACAGGCCGACGGCGTACTGGCCGGCCGGTGGGAGCGGGAGACCGGCGACCTCGCGGAGGAACTGATCAGGGACCTGGAGCAGGATGCCGGCACCGTCGCCGGTGTCGGGCTCGGCGCCCGTTGCGCCGCGGTGCTCGAGGTTGCAGAGCGCGCCGATGGCCAGGTCGACGATGCGCCGGCTGCGCCGACCCTTGATGTCCACGACGAAGGAGACACCACAGGCGTCGTGTTCGAACCGCGGGTCGTAGAGCCCCACCGGGCCCGGCTGGCTTCGGCGCATCATCCTCATCCACGAAGTCTCGATCGGCTGGGTGGATGCCGGGACGGCGCTGGCCCGACAGTGTGGAGATGCTAGCGGACGGCCCTTCCGGGCGAGCGATGGGTTAACGCCCCGGGAGCGCCGCGAGCGGTCAGGCCGGGTCGGTGAAGACCGGCGGCCGGCGCTCGAAGTTGGCGGTGATCGACTCGACCTGGTTCGGGCTGCCGATCAGGCCGCTGATGACCCGGCGCTCCTCGGCGAACTGCTCCGCCGCACCGTCACCGAGCAGGCGGTTGAAGAGGGCCTTCGCGCCGCGGACGGCCTCGGGGCTGCGGGAGGCGATCTCGGCCGCCATGGCGAGCGCGTCCTCTCTCGGCGTCTCGGAGACCCGGGTGGCCAGGCCCAGGGCGAGGGCCTCGGAGCCCGACACCATCCGCGCCGTGAAGGTCAGCTCCTTGGCCACGTCGGGACGCACGAGACGGCTGAGGGCAAGCGTGCCGGTCATGTCCGGCACGAGCCCCCAATGGACCTCCCGGACCGACAGCTGAGCGTCCGGGTGCACGATGCGGATGTCCGCTCCGAGCGCGATCTGGATCCCGCCGCCGAGAGCGTGCCCGTGCACCGCGGCGATCACCGGGACCGGCACCTCCTGCCACACCCAGGCCACCTGCTGGCCGAGGTGGGTGATGCGCCCGTCCACCATCGACGCCGGGTTGCCGGCGGTCCTGTTGGTCTCGGTCCTGTCGCGCTCGGTCCGGTCGCTGTCGGACATCTGCTGGAACGATCCGAAGTCGAGGCCGGCGCAGAACGAGGCACCCTCGCCCGAGAGCACGACGCAGCGCAGGCCGGGTTCGGTCTTCATCCGCTCGCCGGCCTCCGCCAGCGCCGTGAACATGGCGCCGTCGAGGGCGTTGCGCTTCTCGGGCCGGTTCAGGCGGACGTCGGCCACGCCGGCATCGACGGACACGGTGACACGATCGGACATGGGCCGAGTCTCGCAGACGGTCCGCCGGCCTCGTCCCCGCGCCCCGGCACACGGTTCCGGTCAGCGGATTGCCCCTGTGGGTGCAAAGGCTGACCAGAACGGTCGTCGGAGGGGTGGGGCTGGTCAGGCGTACTTGACGGCTTGGAGGGTGTAGCTGTGGGGCAGACGCTCCGGCCGGTCCCGGAGGCGGAACTCGCCCTCGGCCAGGTGCTCCATCATCCCCGGCAGCGCGTCCCACGGGACCGAGTCGTGCTCGACGAGCATGGTCAGCGAGAGCCCGGCGTCGAGCAGCGCGGTGATGATCTGCCCCAGACCGTGGTTCCATTCGTAGGTCCGGTTGTGCACGAACTCGTGGTCGGTGGCGACGTAGGTGCCGGGCTCGTCGAACATGGACGGCTGCGCGACCTCGAAGTAGGGGTACTCGATCGACAGCACGTCGTCCGGACGGGGGTCGGCGATCGACCACAGCACGGGGTGCCCCTCACGCAGGTGGAGCCGACCACCAGGGCGCAGAACCGTCGCCACCACCTCGGCCCAGCCCGCGATGTCAGGGAGCCAGTTGAGCGCGCCGACGCCCGTGTAGACCAGGTCGTACGTCGTCCCGAGCGCGGCCGGTGCGCCGTACAGCTCGGACTCGACGAAGCGGACGTCGACGCCGGCCCGGGCCGCCAGCTCCCTCGCCTGCGCCAGCGCGCTCGGCGAGAAGTCGAGCCCCGTGACCGACGCGCCGAGCTTCGCCAGGGAGACCGTGTCGGTGCCGATGTGGCACTGGAGGTGCACGACGTCGAGCCCGGCGAGAGCGCCGAGGCGAGGGCGGTCGAAGCGGACCACCTCGGACAGGAGGTCCGGGTCCGTGGCGAGCAGGTCGACGCCGTAGTCGGGCGACGCGGCGTGCACGGCCGCCCGCTCCTCCCAACACTCGAGGTTCGTGTCCCGGAAGTGATCCATGGCCCCAGATCATCGCGGCCGGTGGTGGAAGACTCCGGCGCCATGACGCTCGACCTGACCGCTGATGAGGTGCTCACCACCACCCGCTCCGTGCGCAAGCGCCTGGATCTCACCCGGCCCGTGCCTCGTGAGCTGCTCCTCGAGTGCGTCGAGATCGCCCTGCAGGCGCCCACGGGCTCGAACAGCCAGGGCTGGGCGTGGATGTTCGTGGAGGAGCCGGGCAAGAAGCAGGCCATCGCCGACGTCTACCGGCGCGGCTTCACCGCTTACCGTCAGAACCCCCGGAGCGCGGCGTACCCGGAGGGCGACCTTCGGGCGCAGCACCGCGACGCCGTCACCTCGTCGGCCGACTACCTCAGCGAGCACTTCCACGAGGTGCCCGTGATGCTCATCCCGCTCATCGAGGGGCGCCTCGACGGGGTGGGTGTGGTGCAGGGCGCCAGCGCGTGGGGTTCGATCCTCCCGGCGGTGTGGAGCTTCATGCTCGCGGCGCGTGAGCGGGGCCTGGGCTCCGCGTGGACGACGCTCCACCTCACCGGAGAGCGCGAGGTGGCCGACCTGCTCGGCATCCCCTTCGACCGCTACACGCAGGCCGGGCTCTTCCCCGTCGCGTACACGGTCGGGACCGACTTCAAGCCGGCGGCGCGCCTCCCGGCCGCCGACGTCGTCCACTTCGACACCTGGTGACCGGGCCCGGACGACGGCCGTCCAGGGGCGCGGCCGGACGGTGCCAGACTGAGGTCTCGTCGACCAGGAGGACACCGAAGTGACCGACAGCACGTCCGGCAGCTTCACGGAGAAGGCCAAGGCCGCGTTCGAGGGGCTCGTGGGAAAGATCAAGGAGGTGGCGGGCAAGACCGGGGACAAAGCTGGTGACGTCGCTGAGAAGGCCGGGGATGTCGCCGCCAGGACCTGGGACAAGACCAAGGACGTGACCGGCGACGTCGCCGACAAGGTGCAGGACGTGGCCGGGAACGTGTCGGAGAAGGTCAAGGGGGGCGCCGACGACGCCGGTGACAAGGCCGAGGACGTGGCCGACAAGGCCAAGGCCGCGGGCGACGACGTGGCCGACAAGGCCAAGGCCGCGGGCGACGACATCGCCGACAAGGCCAAGGCCGCGGGCGACGACATCGCCGACAAGGCCAAGGCCGCGGGCGCGAAGGCGACCGACGCCGCCAAGGACATCGGGGACAAGGCGAACGCTGCAGGCGACGACCTGGCCGACAAGGCCAAGGCGGCGGGCGCGAAGGCGGGCGACGCCGCCAAGGACATCGGGGACAAGGCGAACGCTGCAGGCGACGACCTGGCCGACAAGGCCAAGGAGTCCGCCAGCAAGGCCACCGACAAGAACGTCTGACTGACGGTCGAGCGCCATGAGCACCTCGCCACCGCCGCCGCCACCGCCCTCCGATCCGTCGGGCGCCTCCCCACCGCCGATGCCACCGCCGGCTGCTCCCGGCCCGATGACGGTGCCGGTGACCGCACCGGTGGCACCCGCCTACGGCACCGTCGCGCCCGACCACCCGAGGGCCACCCTCGCGCTGATCCTCGGCATCCTCGGCATCGTGGCCTGCAGCGTGGTGGCGCCGTTCGCCCTGGTGATCGGGCGAGGGGCGGTGAAGGACATCGACGCCTCGGGCGGCCGGCTCGGCGGTCGGGGCATGGCCCAAGCCGGCTTCATCCTGGGCGTGATCGGAACGGTGATCCTCGCCCTCGTCCTGATCGGCGGGATCGTGCTGGCGATCGTCGCCGCCGCGAACGCCTAGCCTCGGCGCTCAGGCCCCTCGCGGCTGACGGCCCGGCACGCCCGTCACTCCACCAACCGCAGGCCGGTCGGCGCGATGGACGGCTCCGCCCGCGGCATGTCGACGACGAACTCGGTCCTGTAGGCCGGGAAGACGTGGACGGACAGCAGCACCGGCGCGCCGTCGGCGGTCCGTGTCACCCGCTCGCAGCGCAGGACGGGTGAGCCGGCCGGCACCCCGAGCAGGCCGGCGTCCTCGGGGGTCGCCGCGTCGGCCGCGATGGTCTGGCTGGCGCCGCCGAGCGGTGTCGGCAGCAGCTCGTAGAACGGCGAGCGCTCGACGTCGGCGCGAGACAGGTGCTGGGCCAGCTCGGCGGGGCACCAGACCGTCACGATGGCGAAGGGCTCACCGTCGGCCAGGTTGAGGCGGCGGACACGGAGCACCTGGGGGACGCCGAGCACCTCGTGGACCCGATCGTCCGCCGGGACGAAGGCGAAGTCGAGGATGCGCCGCTCGGGTCGGATGCCCGACGCCGCCAGCTGGTCCTCCAGCGTGGCCAGCCGGGCCAGGCTCTGGCGGATGGGCGGGCGGGCGACGAACCACCCGAAACCCTGTCGGGCGTCGAGCAGTCCGTCGTCGCGCAGCTGCTCGAGGGCGCGCCGCACGGTCACCCGGCTGGCGCCGTACTCGGTCGAGAGGGCGGACTCGCTGGGCAGGAGGCCAGCCACGCCGAACTCGCCCCGGTCGACTCGGCGGCGGAGCGCGTCGGCGATCTCCTGGTAGCGGATGGTGCGCACTTGTCTCATGCTTGTCTCTTCGGCGGCATCCCGGCAAGCACCTGTCGTGGGCCGCCGGGCCGTGCGAGCTCGATGATCCGCACGGGTCGGGCGGTGCGCGACCATTGCACGACCGCAGCAACTTGTCTTATACTTGTCTACATATACGGTCACTGCACTCGGCGCACCAGCCGCGCCGTCTGCAGCGCCTGATCCGCCTGTTCCTCCAAGGGGGTCCCCCATGGCCGTCACCGCCGGCACGCCCATCGAGCTCGTCCAGCAGGTCTACTCCACGCTGCCCGATCGTGTGGCGACCGCGAGCCGTCGTCTCGGCGGTCCCCTCACCCTGGCCGAGAAGGTGCTCGCCAACCACCTGGTGGACGTCGAGGGGCAGGAGCTCGAGCGCGGCCGCAGCTATGCCGACTTCCGGCCCGACCGCGTCGCCATGCAGGACGCCACCGCCCAGATGGCACTCCTGCAGTTCATGACCGCCGGCCTGCCCGAGGTCGCGGTGCCCTCGACCGTCCACTGCGACCACCTGATCCTGGCCAAGGCCGGCGCCGACGTCGACTTGCACTTCGCGCTCGACGTGAACTCGGAGGTCTACGAGTTCCTGCGGACGGTGAGCGAGAAGTACGGCATCGGCTTCTGGAAGCCGGGCAGCGGGATCATCCATCAGGTCGTGCTCGAGAACTACGCCTTCCCGGGCGGGATGATGATCGGGACCGACAGCCACACCCCGAACGCAGGCGGGCTGGGGATGATCGCCATCGGCGTGGGCGGCGCGGACGCGGTCGACGTGATGACCGGGTTCCCGTTCAACGTCCGCTGGCCGAAGGTGATCGGAGTGCGCCTCACCGGATCGCTGTCAGGGTGGTCGTCGCCCAAGGACGTGATCCTCGAGGTGGCCCGCGTGCTCACCGTCGCCGGCGGGACCGGGGCCATCGTCGAGTACTTCGGTCCGGGCGCGGACACCATCTCGGCCACCGGCAAGGCAACCATCTGCAACATGGGGGCCGAGATCGGCGCCACCTGCTCGCTGTTCGGCTACGACCAGAACATGGCCATGTACCTCAAGGCGACCGGCCGAGAGGCCATCGCCGACGCGGCCGACTCCGTGACCGAGCACCTTCGGCCCGACGATGGCGCGCAGTACGACCAGCTCATCGAGATCGATCTCGACGAGCTCAAGCCGCTCATCAACGGGCCCCACTCCCCCGACCGGGCCCACCGCGTCGGCGCCGACGTCGTCGCCGCAGCCGACGAGAACGGGTGGCCGCTGACGATCTCCTCCGCGCTGATCGGCTCCTGCACCAACTCCTCCTACGAGGACATCACTCGCGCCGCGTCGATCGCACGGCAGGCCGCGGCGAGCGGTCTGCGGGCCAAGACGCAGCTGCTCGTCACGCCAGGCTCCGAGCAGGTGCGGGCCACCATCGAGCGCGACGGGCTGCTGGCCGACCTCGAGGCCATCGGCGCCGAGGTGCTGGCCAATGCCTGCGGACCGTGCATCGGCCAGTGGGAGCGGACCGATCTGGACCCCAGCCAGCTCAACACCATCGTGAACAGCTACAACCGCAACTTCCCGAAGCGCAACGACGGGAACGCCAACACGCTGTCGTTCGTGACATCGCCGGACACCGTGGTCGCCTTGGCCCTCGCCGGCACGCTCGCCTTCGACCCGACGGCCGACACGCTCACGAACGACGCCGGCCAGGCGGTGCGCCTCGAGGCGCCGGTGGGCGAGATCCTGCCCGAGAAGGGCTTTGACCCCGGGGACAGCGGGTTCATCGCCCCGCCGGCCGACCGCGGCGCGGTCTCGGTCGTCGTCGATCCCGGCTCGGACCGGCTGCAGCTGCTCGAGCCCTTCGCTGCGTGGGACGGCCAGGACTACTTCGGCCTGCCGGTGCTGATGAAGGCGCAAGGAAAGTGCACCACTGACCACATCTCGGCCGCCGGGAAGTGGCTCCGGTACCGCGGTCACCTGGAGAACATCTCGGGCAACCTCTTCCTCGGCGCGGTGAACGCGTTCACTGGGGCGACGGGCGAGGGCAAGGACCACACCGACGGCGAGACGCGCAGCTATCCGGAGATCGCCCGCCGCTACGCGGAGGCCGGCATCGCGTGGTGCGCGATCGGTGACGAGAACTACGGCGAGGGCTCGAGTCGCGAGCACGCGGCGATGGAACCCCGCTTCCGCAACGCCAAGGTCATCTTCGCCCGCAGCTTCGCCCGCATCCACGAGACCAACCTCAAGAAGCAGGGCCTCGTGCCCCTCACCTTCGCGGACCCGGGCACCTACGACTTGATCGAGGAGGACGACCGCATCAACGTGCTCGGTCTGGCGGCGCTCACGCCGGACGTCCCCGTGACGTGCCAGATCGTGAAGCCTGACGGCACGACGATCGACTTCCTCGGCAACCAGACCTTCAGTGACGAGCAGATCGAGTGGTTCCGCGCCGGCTCGGCGCTGAACATCGTGAAGCAGCGGGTGGCGGCCGGGGGCTGAGCGTTAGGTGTGCGTGGATCGGGCGCTCCATGGCGCGATCCACGCAGACCTCGGGACCGGCTGTCGCCCCGCTCAGGCTCCGGCGCCCGACGCCGGGCTGATGGGGTCGCTCGGCTCGGGTTCGACGCTGTCTCGGGCATCGCCCGAGGGCGTCGACGGCGCCTGCGAGGACTTGCGCCTCGGCACCCTGACCACGCCCCGGTAGCTCGCCAACGAGACGGCGGCCAGCAGCGACACACCCTGGAAGAGGGGTTCGATCCAGATCGTGTTGCTGGTGAAGGTCAGCTGCAAGCCCTTGATGCCGAAGGCCAGCGCGTACAGGGCGATCAACGTGCCCCACACGTTCGGCCGTCCCTTCAGCTGTGAAGCGCCGAAGAACACGGCGGCGACGGCGGGGAAGAGGTAGCCGGGGCCGACGCTGGTCGCGTAGTTCCCGACCTTCCACGAGTACACCGTGCCGGCCAACCCTGCGATGACGCCGGACGCCACGAGCGATCCCCACACCAACCAGTTCGTGCGCACGCCGGCCAGCCGTGCGGCCTCCGGGTTGCCGCCGGTGGCGAACATGAAGCGCCCGAGCGGGGTGTGCTCGAAGACGTACCAGATGATGAGGGCGAGGATCAGCATGTAGAAGAAGTACCGCGGCAGGCCGAAGAACTCCTTGGCGCCGAGGTCCAAGTACGAGTTCTTGAACGGGCTGTTGATCGACTGCGCGGAGGTGTGCAGGATGAACGCGGTGATGACCTCGCTCATGCCCAGTGTGGCGATGAAGCTGTTGACCCCGAGCTTCACCACGAAGAAGCCGCTGATGAAGCCCGCAACGGCGCAAGCGAACAACGCGACCAGCATGGCGAGCACCGTCGGCATCGTGTTGTGCTGGGCGAGGTAGGCGGTGATCACGAGCGACATCGACATCATCGACCCGATCGACAGGTCGTAGGTGCCGGTCGCCAGCGGCACGAGGAAGGCGAGGGCGAGGACCGCGACGATCACGTTCTCGACGAACACCAGCTTGAAGGTCGTCCAGGTGAGGAACGTGTCCGGCTGGGTGAGCCCGAAGTAGACCATGAACAGGCCCCAGAGGTACAGGGCGCTGTACTTGTCGAGGCCCAGCCGCTTCATCATGTCGTCCTCCCAGCAGTTTGCAGCTGCAACTGTTCGATGCGTTCGCCCACGATCTGGCCGCCGCTGAGCGTCACGATCGCGCGTCCACCCACCATGACGACGACTCGGTGGCACAGGCGGACGAGCTCGTCGGTGTCGGTCGAGGCCACGAGGACGGCCATCCCCTCCCCGGCCGCCTCGTCCACCAGACGATGGATCTGATCCTTGGCCCCGACATCGATGCCTTGCGTCGGTTCGTCGAGCAGCAGCACCTTCGGGGCCAGGCGCAGCGCCTTGCCGAACATCACCTTCTGCTGGTTGCCGCCGCTGAGCGAGCCGATGGGCGCTTCGGTGGATGAGGTCTTGATGGCGAGGCGGTCGATCCACTGCTTCGTCTCGACCATCTCGCGTGAGCGACGGAGCCGGCCGCCGGCGACGAACCGCTTCAGGTCGGTGAGCGTGAGGTTCTCTCGCACGCTCATGGTGCCGACGGTGCCGAGCACGGCACGCTCGGCCGTGACGAAGGCTGCACCGGCGCCGATCCCCCCATGGGGGTCGTAGTTCCCGATCGGTTCGGAGTCGATCCAGACATCACCGTCCTCGCGTGGGATCTGCCCCGCGATCAGCGGGATCACGTCTTCCCGCCCGGATCCGGTGATGCCCGCCAGCCCGACGATCTCACCTTCGTGGACGTCGAGGTCCAGGTGTTCGACCGTGTCACCGCGCAGATCGTGCACCGACAGCACGGCCCGTGCAGACATCGACGCCTCGGTTGCGCTGTGCGTCTCCAGGCGGTGGCCCACGATCAGCTCGATGAGGCCGTCGTGGTCGAGCCCCTTGACCGGGCGCGTCGCGACGAGGCGACCGTCCCTGAGGATGGTGACCTTGTCGGCCAGCTCGAAGACCTCGTCGAGGTGGTGGGACACGTACAGGATCGACACGCCCTTGGCCTTGAGCCGGTGGATCACCTCGAAGAGCCGGTGGACGTCGTCGCCCGGCAGGGTGGCGGTGGGCTCGTCGAGGATCAGGAGGTGGGCGTTCTCCTCCCAGCCGACGAGCGCGCGCGCGATCGCCACGGACGTCCGCTGCGCGGGTGGCAACGAGTCGATCGGCGCTCTGATGTCGACGTCCTCGAGACCGAGATCGGCGAGGGCCGTGCGCGTCAGCCGGCGCTCCTCACGCCACCTGATCCGTCTGCCGAAACTTGTGCGATACCCCACCGTCAGCGCGATGTTCTCGACCGCGTTGAGGGCCCCCACCAGACCCAGATCCTGGTGCACGAAGCGGATGCCGGCCGCGGTAGCCGCGTGGCCGTCGCCGAGTGACAGGGGTTCACCGCTGACCCACGCGGAGCCACCTGGGTCGGGCTGGTGGTAGCCAGCCAGCACCTTGATGAGCGTCGACTTGCCGGAGCCGTTCTGGCCCACGAGTGCGTGGACCTCGCCCGCCGCAACGGTGAGATCGACATCGTTGAGCGCGACCTGCCCCGGGAAGGTCTTCGAAAGATGTTCGATCCGGAGTACGTCCCCCAACATGCACCCCCCGTGCGGCGAGCGCGTACGCTACCAAAGGCTTGGTCACCCTGTGTAGAGTCAGTCTCAAGTTTCTGCCGCGGCACGTGCGGCGGAATGAGCAAGGGGGATCCATGAGGAGAGTACGAGGGCGCTCTGCGCTACTCGCCACCGTGACCGTCGCCGCGTTGCTCGCGGCCTCCTGCGGCAGCGATGACAAGGGCAGTGCTTCGGAGACGACGGCCGCCAGCAGTGGCGAAGCGACCACTGCCGCGGGCGGCGCGGCGACGACCGGGGGCGGAGCCGCCACCAGCGCAGCAGCGTCCGGCGGCACCGGCGTCGACGCAGCGAAGGCCGCAGTGGCGGAGTTCACGACGCCGTCCGAGGAGATCGGCGTCACCACGCCGCTCACCGGCAAGCCGCCGAAGAAGACGATCGCCTGGCTCGAGTGCGAGCTCGAGACCTGCACCCCGATCACCCAGGGCTTCAAGGACGCCACGGCAGCACTCGGCTGGGACCTGAAGGTGATCAGCTCGAAGAGCGCGGATCCCGGTCCCGCGATGCAGCAGGCCATCGACGACGGCGTCGACTTCATCGCCAGCTCTGGCGAGTCCCCCGCCCTGTACAAGGAGCAGGCGGCGGCCGCCAAGGCCAAGGGCATCAAGATCCTGAGCTGCTACGACACGACGCCTCCGGACCCCGAGGCCAACCTCTACACGCAGTGCGGTGACACGAGCTTCGTCCAGAAGACCGGCCCGCTGATGGCCAACTGGGCCATCGCCGATTCCGACGGCAAGGCCAACGTCCTGATCGTCAGCATCCCGGACTTCGCGGTCCTGAAGAGCCTGACCGATGCCTACAAGGCCGAGATGACGAAGAACTGCCCCGACTGCAAGATCGAGGAGCTGAACGTGTCGGTCGACGACCTCGTCGGCGGCAAGGTGCCCGCCGCGGTCGCGTCGAAGCTGCAGTCCAACAAGGACGTCAACTACGTGTTCAACGCGTTCGGTGGGCTGCCGACCGGCCTCACCGCCGCACTCAAGTCGGCCGGCCTGCTGGACCAGGTCAAGATCTACGGGCAGGACTTCAGCCCGGCCAACCTGCAGGAGATCGCGGACGGGACGAACTATGCGTGGTCCGCGGACCCGAAGCACTACGCCGGATGGCTGATGACGGACGCCGCGGCGCGGCTCGCCCTCGACATGCCGCTCGACGAGGAGCGCGCGGCGGCCGCCCTGCCGACCTTCATCGTGCAGGACGCCGACACCGCCAAGGACATCCTCGCCAACCAGGACGGAGACTGGAACCCGCCGAACATGGCGGAGTCCTTCAAGAAGCTCTGGGGCGTCTGACCCCGACGACACCCTGAGCGGAGCGACCGGCGGCGGCAACGCCGCCGGTCGTTCGCGTCAGTGCTCGTGACGGGCCATGCTGGACGGTGTGAGCGCCGAGCGCGTCGACCCGCCCTTCCTGTCGCCCGAACGGATCGCGCTGCGGGAGTGGCTCGACTACCACCGGGCGACGCTCGCGCTGAAGTGCGAGGGACTCGACCGCGACGGGCTCATCGCCCGCCCGGTGCCGACCTCCCTGCTGAGCCTGCAGGGTCTGGTGCGGCACATGGCCGAGGTCGAGCGGCAGTGGTTCCGGCGCGTGCTCGCCGGCGAGGACGCCCCGCCGCTCTACTACGACGACGACCAGCACCCCGACGGTGACTTCGAGCTCGTCGACGACGCCGACTGGCCGGCAGACCTGGCGACGTGGCGGGCGGAGTGCGAGCACGCCCGCACCCTCGAGTCCGCGGCGCCCTCCCTCGACGTGACCGGCACCCGGCGGGGCGAGCCGGCGGACCTGCGCTGGATCATGCTCCACATGATCGAGGAGTACGCCCGCCACAACGGCCACGCCGACCTCATCCGGGAGATGGTCGACGGCACCGTGGGCGACTGACGCTGCATCGTTAGCGCGCACCGCTTCTGGTCGAGAGATCGCCGATCGGAGCGGCGATCTCGCGACCAGAACGCGCAGGAGCCCGCGGAGCGGAGGTTGGCTCCTACTCCCTCCGCTCGCTCGGCGATCCGCCAGGCGTCGCCTCGGTGCGCCGGCCATCGCTGCGGCGCGCCGGCCGAGCCAGACGCACCGGCTCAGTCCGTGCCCGGACGGCGCGTGTCCTCCGCGGCCGGGTCGCCCTTGTAGCCCGGCGGGTAGGTGAGACGCAGCTCCTCTTCGGTCGGCTCGTGCGGCTGCCGTGCCTCGGGAGGCAGGAGGTCGACGATCGCCTTCATGATCCGCTTGGTGTCGGCATCGGGGCTCCGGTACTTCAGCTCGACCGCCGGACCCACCCGGACCCGGACCAGGGGCGGGTCGGCGACGTTCCAGATGCGAGGCAGGCGGGAGGAGCGGGGCCACACCTTCTCGGTGCCCCACAGACCGACGGGCACGACCGGCGCTTGGGTCATCGCCGCCAGGCGCGCCGCGCCCCACCGTCCCTTCAGCTCGGGGTCGAAGAAGCTCGGCCCGCGGGGGATCGTGCCCTGCGGCATCAGCGCGACCATCTGTCCGGCCTCCAGCGCCTCGGCCGCGAACCGCAACGGTTCGTCGGACCCACTGGCGCGCTCGACGCGGATGCCGCCCATCGCCCTGGCCAGCTGCCCGACGACCGGCACGTCGAACACCTCCTTCTTGCCGAGGAAGCGCGCCGTGCGCCCGCTCCGGGCGATCACGAGCGTCATCGCCAGCGCGTCGAAGTACGATCGGTGGTTGGCGACGAGGATCACCGGACCGGCGGCCGGGATGTGCTCGACGCCCGAGATGTCCCAGCGGGCGTAGGGCACCGTCGACGGCCGGGTGAAGGCCAGCGCGACCTGCTGGGGTTCCACGTCGAGGATGGGCAGCTTGGGCACGCCGGGCGGAACGTCGAGGTGGAGGATGGGCCAGCGGCGGCTCAGGGCCATGAGGAGCATCCGCGGGTCGGGGTTCACGGCGACGGGATGGCCGACCGCCGACAGCAGCGGGGTGTCGTAGACGCTGTCGGAGTAGGCGTAGCTCTCCCTCATGTCGATGTCGTGTCGGTCCGCCCACTCGCGGACGGCCTCACGCTTGCCGTTGGCCCACACGAAGGGCCCGACGATGGTGCCGTCGTAGGTGCCGTCCGCGTGGACGCCGTACGTCGTGGCCACGACGTCGTCGAAGCCGAGTCGCTCGGCGAGGGGGCGGACCAGGTCGACCGGAGTGGTCGTCGCCATCACCAGCCGCCGCCCGGCGGCCTTGTGCTGCTCGATGACCGGCCCGGCGAAGGGCTGGATCATCCCGACCAGCACGTCGGCCGCCGCTCCGGCCGCGGCCTGGACGGTCCGGCGGGAGCGGCCCTTGGCCAAGTTGGCGGCCTGGCGAGCCAGCATCATGCTGGGCAGGTTCTCGCCGACCCGGCTGAACAACCCGTACATCATCCGCTCGCCCGGCAGCGACCGGCCGAGGAGACCGGCGGAGCGCATGGCCTCGGAGAAGACCTGGCCACTGCCCCCCGACAGCAGCGTCCGGTCCAGGTCGAAGAACGCGGCCGACTGACCGTTGCCCGAGGAGGCCATGACGCCTGACCGTAACCCAAAACGGGAAAGGCGCCGCTGGGGGAGCGGCGCCTCTCGACCGAGGAACCCAACAGGCTGGGGGGGCCGTGATGTGGGTTCCCATCGAGCGGGGTTGGGGGAACCTCGCTTCGAGTTAGTGAAAGTATGCACGATCTTCGGGCATCTTTCAACCTGGACGGGCCGATAACGCCTATCGCTTTCAGCGATAGGATCCGGCCGGTGGACCTGCGCCAGCTCTCGGCCCTGGTCGCGGTGGACGACCACGGGTCGTTCTCGGCCGCAGCGCGGGCGCTCTACACCGTGCAGTCCAACATCTCGGCTCACATCGCCCACCTCGAGCGAGAGCTCGGCGTGATCTTGGTCGACCGGGCCAAGGGACGGCTGACGCCCGAAGGCGTGGTGGTCGTGGCGCGGGCGCGGCGGATCCAGCGGGAGCTCGAGGCCCTCTCGGCCGACGCCACCTCCATGGGCCAGGAGGTCACCGGCGAGACCCGACTCGGCGTCATCGGGACCACGGCGCGGTGGCTCGTCCCGCAGCTGCTCTCCGCGGTCCACGCGGCCCATCCGCGGGTCCAGGTCATCGTCCTGGAGGCCAGCACGACCTCCCTCGTGCCGCAGCTGGTCAGCGGACACCTCGACCTCGCCGTGGTCAACCTGCCGGTGGATGATCCCGAGGTCGACTCCGCTCCCCTGTTCGAGGAGGAGCTGGTGCTGCTCGCCACCCCTGAGAGTCCGCTGGCCGAGCGGGAGTCCGTGTCCTTCGCCGACCTGGCCGGGCACCCGCTCGTGTTGCCGCCGAAGGGCACGGCCCTGCGCCAGGACCTGGACGCGGAGGCCCGCCGCGCGGGTGTCACCCTGGTGCCGCAAGCCGAGATCGACGGCGTGCGGCTGATGGCGTCGCTCGCCTTCGAGGGGTACGGCTCGACCATCGTGCCGACGACGGCCGTGCCCGGCTGGTTCAAGGGGACCTTCACGCGGATCCCCATCACCGACATGGCGCGGCGCCAGGTCGGCCTGGCTCGGCGTCGTCGAACCATGCTGAGCGCGGCCGGCCGGGCGGTGGCCGACGTGCTGCAGGCCGTCATCGCCGACAAGGGCCCGCGCCAGAAGGGCGTGCTGGTCTGAGCTGACGGCCCGCGGCCCCGCGCGATCCGAGCCGTCACGGGGCTTCTGGCGCGGGTCCGTCGCACCCACGACACGATCCCGCACCAGAACGCTCCCGCGACGTCGGAGCGGGGCCGCAGTAGCCTGCGGTGATGGTCGACGTGGCGCTGCGGGCCAGGACCCCCGGTGCCGTGCAGGCCATGGTCGAGGTGCTCGACGACCGATCGGTCGTCGTCGTGCGCATGGACGCGTCCGAGCGGCGCGGCGCGCTGTCCTCGACCGCGTCGTGCACCCTGGCGGAGGCCGCGTGCGCCGCCAAGGACCAGCGCTTGCCCCTCGTCGCCCACGTCGCGTCGAGCGGGGCCGACATCGTCGAGGGCATGGCCGCGCTGCACGGCTGGGGCCAGGCCGCCAAGGCCATCGCCGAGTGCTCGGGCGTGGTGCCGGTGATCATGGTGGTGGACGGACCGGCCGTCTCCGGGCCGGCGCTGCTCCTGGGCCTGGCCGACTTCGTGGTCATGACCGCGACGTCCTACGCCTTCCTGTCGGGGCCGGCGATGGTGGCCGAGTTCACCGGCGTCTCGATCGACAACGACGAGCTCGGCGGAGCCGGCGCGCACGCCCGCCAGAGCGGCGCGGCGACGCTGGTCGTGCCCGACCAGGAGGCCGCCGAGCTGTCGGTGCGCGACCTGCTGGCCTACCTGCCGTCGCACACGGACGAAGAGCCGCCGCGCTGGCCGAGCCTCGACCCGCCGGACCGGCTGACGCCGGAGGCGGGCGAGCTACTGCCCACGACCACGACGGGCAGCTACGACGTGCGCGACGTGATGGCGGCCATCGTCGACGACGGGATCGTGCTCGAGCTCCGGGCCCGCTGGGCGCCGAACGTCGTGACGGCCTTCGCGACGTTCGACGGCCGCCCGGTCGGCATCCTCGCCAACCAACCGCTGGCCATCGCCGGCACGCTCGACATCCCGGCCTCGCAGAAGGGCGCCCGCTTCGTCGCGTTCTGCGACGCCTTCAACCTGCCGATCATCACCCTCGTCGACACCCCGGGCTTCTACCCCGGGAAGGACCTGGAGTGGCGCGGCATGATCCGCCACGGCGCGCAGCTCGTGTTCGCCTACGGCCGGGCGACGGTGCCGCGGATCTGCGTGATCCTGCGCAAGAGCTACGGCGGCGCGTACATCGTGATGGACTCCAAGCGCATGGGCAACGACGTCTGCCTCGCGTGGCCCGCGGCAGAGCTCGCCGTCATGGGCGCGGGACAGGCCGCCGCCATCCTGCAGCGCCGCGCTACACCCGACGAGCGGGCCGCCTTCGAGGCCGACTACTCGGCCCGCCTGCTCAACCCCTACCTGGCCGCCGAGCGGGGCTACGTGGACGGGGTGATCGAGCCCAGCGAGACCCGGAGGGAGATCAGCCGGGCACTGCGCATGCTCGCCACCAAGCGGGAGGACCTGCGGCCGCGCAAGCACGACAACACGCCGTTGTAGTCCGGCGTCCTGACCGGGGAGGGGACCGATGACCACGATCCAGGTTCGAGGCGCCTGCCCGCACGATTGCCCCGACACCTGCGCGTGGACCGCACAGGTCGATGACGGAGTCGTCACCGGCGTCCACGCCGACCGTGATCACCCGATCACCGCGGGCCACCTGTGCGTGAAGATGCAACGGTACGAGGAGCGGACCTACCACCCGGACCGGCTCCTCGCCCCGCTCATCCGCTCCGGGCCGAAGGGCTCGGGCGCCTACACGGCTGTGAGCTGGGACGAGGCGCTCTCCGCGGTGCGCGCCGGCCTGGAGCGCGCGATCGAACGCCACGGCCCGTCGTCCGTCCTCCCCTTCTCCTACATGGGGACGATGGGCGAGCTGCAGGGCTCCTCGATCGACCGCCGCCTGTTCAACGCCCTCGGCGCGGCGCGGATGGACGGGACGATCTGCCTGACGGCCGGCGCGTGGGCGTGGGCCCTCACCTACCCCAAGGGCTGGCCGGCTACGGACATCGAGACCGTGGCGGAGGCCGAGCTCGTGGTGGCGTGGGGGGCCAACATGGTGTCCACCCACCTGCACTTCTGGCCCTACTTCCTGCAGGCCCGGAAGCGGGGCGGGACCATCGTCTGCATCGACCCGGTACGGACCAAGACGGCGCGAGCCGCCGACCTCCATCTCGCGCCGCGGCCCGGCAGTGACGGCGCCCTGGCGCTCGGGCTGCTCCACGTGATCTTCGCCGAGCGGCTCGAGGACACCGAGTTCCTGGCCGAGCGGACCGTCGGCGCGGACGAGCTCCGGGCCCGCGCCGCGGAGTGGCCGGTAGCGCGTGCCGCCCGCGCCACGGGCCTGTCCCCGGACGCCATCACCGACCTCGCCCGCCGGCTGGCCACTGCCCGCCCGGCCTTCATCAAGCTCGGCCCGGGCGCCCAGCGCCACGCCGACGCCGGCCAGGCCTTCCGCGCCATCCTCTGCCTGCCTGCCGTCACCGGCGCATGGCGCTACGCGGGGGGCGGCGCCCACGTCCACAGCGCGCGGACCTTCCCGGACCGGGTCGCGGCGATGGAGCGACCGGACCTCCGCCCCGACACCAGCTCCCCCCGGGTCGTCAACCAGGTGCAGCTCGGTCGGGCGCTGGCCGGGACCTACGACGACGAAGGACCGATCGCCGCGCTGTGCATCGCCAACACGAACCCTGCGGTCGTGAACCCCGACTCCGGTTCCGTCCTCGCCGGACTGGCCCGCGATGACCTGTTCACCGTGGTCGCCGAGCAGTTCATGACCGAGACGGCGCGCTACGCCGACGTGGTGCTGCCGGCGACGACCCAGCTCGAGCACCTCGACGTCGTGAAGTCGTGGGGCCACCGCTACCTCACGCTGAACCAACCGGCGATCGCGCCCCTCGGTCAGTCGCAGCCCAACACCGAGATCTTCCGTCGGATCGCGGCGGCGATGGGCCTCGACCACCCGGCGTTGCAGGACTCGGACGAGGCGCTTCTCGCCACCTACCTCGAGGGCTACGACCCCGCCGACGTCCAGCAGCTCTGGGAGCGGGGTTGGGTCAAGATCCGCCCCCAGGAGGATCCGCGTCCGAAGGCCCTGCTCCGCTCGGAGTCGATGGTGCGCCTCGGCCTGGACCCGGTGCCCAACGCTCACGACCCGCCGGCCGACGACGGGCACCTCGTGGTGCTCACCCCCAAGTCCCACCACTTCCTCAACTCGACGGCCGTCAACCACGCCCGCCTACGGACCATGGCCGGTGGGCCCAGCGTGCTGCTCGCCGCGACCGACGCCGCAGCCCGCGACATCGCCGACGGCGAGCTCGTCGACCTCACCAGCGACACCGGCGCCATGACGATCACCGCCCGCGTGAGCAACGACGTGCTCGCCGGCACCGCGGTGCTCATCAGCAACTGGTGGAACGACGACTTCCCGGGCGGCCGCGGCGCCAACGCGCTCACCGACCAGACCCTCACCGACGTGGGCGGGGCGCCGCGCTTCCAGGTGCGGGTCCGCATCACACCGGTCCGTGCTCCGGCAGTGCCGACAGCTCGCGTGCTGATCTAGCCTGGTCTCGGTCCTCGGGGGAGGAAGCCTCCGGGAACCGTTCCCCCACCACCCCGAACCACGGGAAGGGACATGACCGACTCCATCACGATCATCGACGACCGGACCGGCAAGCAGATCACGGTGCCCATCGACGACGGGGTGTTCCCGTCCTCGGCGCTGCGTGAGCTCGACCCCGACCTCCGCATGTACGACCCCGCCTTCCTGTCCACCGCGGCGTGCTCGTCAGCGGTGACCTACCTCGACGGCGATGCCGGCATCCTCCGCTACCGCGGCTATCCGATCGAGCAGCTGGCGGAGCACTCCACCTACCTCGAGGTCGCGTACCTCCTGCTGAACGGCGAGCTCCCCAACGCGGAGCAGCTCAAGTCGTGGACGTACGAGGTCATCCACCACACCTTCCTGCACGACAACGTGCGCAAGCGGTTCATGGAGGGCTTCCACTACGACGCCCACCCGATGGGGATGTTCGTCTCGGGCCTGGCCGCGATGTCGACGTACTACCCCGAGGCCAAGGACATCTTCGACGAGGGCATCCGGTCCAAGCAGGTGCTGCGGCTCATCGCGAAGACGCCGACGCTCGCCGCGTACTGCCACCGCTTCAGCATCGGGATGCCGACCGTCTACCCCGACAACGCGCTCTCCTACACGGAGAACTTCCTCAACATGACCTTCCGGGTCGGCGACGACTACGAGGTCTCGCCCGTCCTCGCCCGCGCCCTCGACGTCCTCTTCATCCTCCACGCCGACCACGAGCAGAACTGTGGCACCACCGCCATGCGGGTCGTCGGCTCGGCCCACGCCGACCCGTTCATCGCCTGCTCGGCCGCGGCGTCCGCGCTCTACGGTCCCCTCCACGGCGGTGCCAACGAGGCGGTCGTGCGCATGCTCGCCGAGATCGGGTCAGTCGAGAACGTGCCCGGGTTCATCGAGGCCGTCAAGGCCGGCAAGGGCCGGCTCATGGGCTTCGGCCACCGCGTCTACAAGAACTACGACCCGCGGGCGACGATCATCAAGCAGACCGCGTACGACGTCTTCACGGTCACTGGCAACAACCCGCTCCTCGACATCGCGCTCAAGCTGGAGGAGGCGGCGCTCAGCGACGACTACTTCAAGTCCCGCAAGCTCTACCCGAACGTGGACTTCTACTCCGGTCTCATCTACCAGGCCATGGACTTCCCGGTCGACATGTTCACGGTGCTGTTCGCGATCCCCCGCACGTCGGGCTGGCTGGCCCACTGGATCGAGCTGCTCGGCGACAAGGAGCAGAAGATCGCGCGGCCGCGCCAGGCCTACTCGGGCGCCGGTCTGCGCGATTACGTGGCGCTCGACCAGCGGACCTGAACGCTTCCTGATCGCGGTTTCGGCCGGCGGCTCCCAGGATCCTCCCAGGATCCGCGGAGACGGCGCCCAGCCCGGCGCGCCACCATGGCCCGGCGGGCCCGACGAAGGAGATCACGGTGACGCGACGCAAGAAGATCCTGTTGTGGATCGGCGGCGCGGTCGTGGCGCTCGTCCTCCTCGTCGTCGGCGGCACATGGGTCTACATCCACCTCATCAAGGACGAGCCGCCGGCCAAGCTGACCCTCGAGACCGGCGACAGCAGTAGCGGCAGCGACTCGACGACGGCCGCGTCCAGCGGCGCGACGGCGACGACCACGCCCGGCACCGCCACGGCCGGGGCCGCCTCGTCGGGGTCGATCGACGGCTCCTGGGCCGCGTCCGATCAGTCTCAGCTCGGCTACCGGGTGAAGGAGGTGCTGTTCGGCCAGTCGACCGAGGCCGTGGGCCGCACGAACGCCATCACCGGCTCCTTGAGCATCGCCGGCGCGACGGTCGACAAGGGCGACTTCACGGTCGACATGACCACCGTCGAGAGCGACTCCGGCAACCGGGACCGCCAGTTCCAGGGTCGGATCATGGACACCTCGAAGTTCCCGACCTCCACCTTCACCCTGACCCAGCCCATCGAGCTCGGGTCCGTGCCGTCCGAGGGCCAGACGGTGACGGCGTCCGCCACGGGTGATCTCACCCTGCACGGCACCAGCAAGCCCGTCACCTTCGACGTGCAGGCCCAGCTGAAGGACGGCAAGATCGAGGTCAACGGCACGATCCCGATCGTGTTCGCCGACTACGGCATCCCCAACCCCACCTTCGGCCCCGCGTCGACGGAGGACCACGGCGTGCTGGAGTTCCTCCTCGTGTTCACGAAGGGCTGACGGCGCGAGGAGAGAACCTCAGGGCCGACGAGCCGGGGCGACATCGGCGCGAGGAGAACCTCAGGGCCGACGAGCCCGGGCGACCTCGGCGCGAGGAGAACCTCAGGGCCGACGAGCGCGGGCAACATCGATCAGGATCTTGCCGACGTTGGCGTTGCGCTCCATGGCCCGGTGGGCCTCCGCGATCTGCTCGAGCGGGTAGCGGGAGTCGATCACGGGGCGGAGCATGCCGGTCTCGAACAGTGGCAGCAGCTCGGCCGCGAAGCGGCGGGTGAGCGCGACCTTCTCCTCGAGCGGGCGGGCACGGAGGACGGTCCCGATCAGGCGGGCCCGCTTGGGGAGCAGGGGGCCGAGGTTGACGTGCGTGGCACCGCCCGCCAACAGACCGACCTGCATGACCGTGCCCTTCACGGCGATGGCCTGCAGGTTCCGGTCGATGTAATCGCCACCCACGACGTCGAGGATGACGTCGGGACCCTGCCCCCGGGTGAGGGCTCGGATCTCCTCGACGAAGTCGGCGGTCGCGTAGTCGATGGCGGCGTCCGCGCCGAGCGCGAGGCAGCGCTCGACCTTCCCCGCCGAGCAGGTGACGGCGACGAAGGCGCCGATGGCCTTGGCGACCTGGATCGCCGCCGTCCCGACGCCCGATGCCCCCGCGTGCACGAGCGCCCATCGGCCGCACGTGAGGCCGCCCTGGACGACGAGCGCGTCCCAGGCGGTGAGGAAGACCTCGGGGATGGCAGCGGCGTCGGCCAGCGGCACACTCGACGGTACGGCCATGAGCTGCCGCTCGTGGACGGCGATGCACCCCGCGTACGCCCCGCCCGAGACGATGCCCATCACCTGGTCACCGGGCTCCCACATCGCCACCCGCTGGCCGACGGCACGCACCGTCCCTGACAGCTCCATGCCCGGGATCTCCTGCGCCTCCCAGGCCGGGCTGGGGTACAGCCCCATCCGCTGGAGCAGGTCGGCCCGGTTGAGCGCCGTCGCGCGGATGTCGACGAGCACCTCCTCCGGTCCCGGCACAGGCTCCTCGAGCTCTTCGAGCGTGAGGACCTCGGGACCACCGTGGGAGTGCAGGACGACGGCGCGCACGCCCCGCTTCTAGCAGGTGCCCGCCGATGCCGTCTCGCCCCGCCTCTCCTGGGGTGATCTGCGCCGACGGCGGGCCATCCTTGGACAGTGGCGGGCGCACTTCCGGCGGCGGGCGCGCCTCCCCGCGGGGCATCCATCTCCGGGTGGGCGCCCTCCTGGGGTGCGCGAGGCGGGGCTACCGCGACCGCGCAGGAGTCATCGCCCGGCGGGCGCCGGTCGCGGTGACGAGCAGCACGACCGCGGCGATGGTGGCGCCGTTGGCCAGCATGTGGAAGCCGAGCTGCGCTTTGACCAACCCGCTGATCACGGCACCGAGGGCCCCGCAGGCCCCCATGAGCAGGTCGGCGGCGCCTGCACGGCGACGCGCTCGTGGATGGGCACGGACTCCGTCAGCAGCGCGCTCCCGCCGATGAGGCCACAGCTCCAACCCAGCCCGAGCAGGAACAGCCCGGTGAAGATCAGGGCCGGCTGGTAGCCGGCGAGGACCGAAACCATCGTGCCCAGGCCCAGTATCGCGGCGCCGGCCTGGATCACCGGGACCCGGCCGAGGCGGTCGGCGACGGCGCCCACGACCGGGGCGAGGCCGTACATGCCGACGATGTGGAGAGCGATGACGAACGCGGACAGGTCGGCCTGTCCGTGGTCCCGCATGTGGAGCGGGGTCATCGTCATGACCGCGACCATCGCGGTCTGCGAGATCACGACCGCGAGCAGGCCCAGCTGGGCGCCCGGGAACCGACGGATGACGGCGAACGCCGACCGGACCGGCGCAAGGCGGCGCACTCGGGGCTCGCCCTCGGCGGCCAGCCCGCCCGCCACGACGAGGGGGTCAGGGCGCATGAAGACGGCCACGACGACGGCGGCGAGGACGAAGTAGGCCGCGGCGAAAAGGATCGGTCCGACGAGCCGGTCGAGGTCGAGGCTCCCCGCCGCGTCCTTCTCGATCGTCGCGAGGGTCGGCCCGAAGACTGCACCGAGCGTCCCCGTCCATACGACGATCGAGATGGCCCGCGCCCGGCGGTCGGGGCGAGCCAGGTCAGCGGCGACGTACCGGCCGGCCAGGTTGCCGGCCTGGCCGGCACCGATCAGGAACATGCCGGCGACGAAGAGCGGGAACGAACCCAGCTGTCCGGCGAGCGCGGCGACGCCCGCGCCCACGACGCCGACGGCGTAGGCCATCACCAGCCCGGGCCGGCGGCCGCGGCGCCGCATGTGCTGGGCCAGCGGCATCGCGACCAGGGCCGCTCCGGCGGTGAGCATGGCCGAGCCGAGACCGGCCAGCCCGTCGGCACCGAGGAGGTCGGCGGCGAGGAGGGTCGAGACCGCGACAACGGACGCGATCGCCGCGTTGCCCGAGGCCTGCATGGCCACGAGGGTCCCGATGGTCCGCCGCTGCACCGCGGCGACGTGCTGGTCCTCCTCCGCGGTGACCGCCTCGGCGGTGCCGGTCACGACATCTTGGCCTGCAGACGCTCGTCGAGCGCGCCGAGGAACTCCTCGGTGGTCAGCCAGGGCTGGTCCTTCGAGATCAGGATGGCCAGGTCCTTCGTCATCTGGCCGGACTCCACGGCCTCGACGCAGACCTCCTCCAGGGTGTTGGCGAACGCGGTCACCTCCGGTGTCTCGTCGAGCGTGCCGCGGTGGGCGATGCCGCGGGTCCACGCGAAGATCGAGGCGATCGGGTTCGTCGAGGTCTTCTCGCCCCGCTGGTGGGCGCGGAAGTGGCGCGTGACCGTGCCGTGGGCAGCCTCGGCCTCGACCGTCCGGCCGTCGGGTGTCATGAGGACGCTCGTCATCAGCCCCAGCGAGCCGAAGCCCTGCGCCACGGTGTCCGACTGCACGTCGCCGTCGTAGTTCTTGCAGGCCCAGAGGTAACCGCCCTCCCACTTGAGGGCGGCGGCCACCATGTCGTCGATCAGGCGATGCTCGTAGGTGAGCCCGGCCGCGTCGAAGTCGGACTGGAACTCGGTCTCGTAGATGTCCTGGAAGAGGTCCTTGAAGCGACCGTCGTAGGCCTTGAGGATCGTGTTCTTGGTCGACAGGTAGACCGGGTAGTGCCGCTTCAGCCCGTAGTTGAGGCAGGCGCGGGCGAAGTCGCGGATCGAGTCGTCGAAGTTGTACATGCCGAGGGCCACGCCGCCGCCGGTGAACTTGGCCACCTCCATCTCGATCGGCGCGCTGCCGTCGTCCGGCGTCCACGTGATGGTGACCGTGCCTGCGGAAGGGACCCGGAAGTCCGAGGCCCGGTACTGGTCACCATGGGCGTGACGGCCGATGACGATGGGCTTCGTCCACCCCGGCACCAGCCGCGGGATGTTCGAGCAGATGATCGGCTCGCGGAACACCACGCCGCCGAGGATGTTGCGGATGGTCCCGTTCGGCGACTTCCACATCTTCTTGAGCCCGAACTCCTCGACCCGCGCCTCGTCCGGCGTGATGGTGGCGCACTTGACGCCGACGCCGTGCTCCTTGATCGCGTTGGCCGCATCGATCGTGACGCGGTCGTCGGTGGCGTCGCGGTGCTCGATGCCCAGGTCGAAGTAGAGCAGCTCGATGTCGAGGTACGGCAGGATCAGGCGGTCCTTGATGAACTGCCAGATGATGCGGGTCATCTCGTCACCGTCGAGCTCGACGACGGGGTGCTGGACGGTGATCTTCGCCATGTCGGCTGCCTCCGGACGCAACTTGTATCGGACTTGTCCACAGTAGCGGCTCGGGGTCGACGCCGGCTCAGCCGGCCGAGTCGGCGACCACCTGACCCTGCTCGAGGCGCACGATACGGCCGAGCGCGACCGCCTCGAGCAACCGGCGGTCGTGGCTGACCAGGAGCAGCGTGCCGTCGTAGCCGGCAACGGCCTGCTCGAGCTGTTCGATGGCGTCCAGGTCCAAGTGGTTCGTCGGTTCGTCCAGCACCAGGCAGTTGACGCCGTGGGCCATCAGCAGGGCGACGATGGCCCGTGTCCGCTCGCCGGCGGAGAGGGTGCGGCCCGGCCGCTCGACGTCCCCCGCGCCGAGGCCGAACTTGGCCAGCAGGCTCCGGGCCTCCGAGAGGGTCATGCCGGTGGCCGAGAGGACGGCCTCGAGGAGCGTCCGCCCGCTGTCCAACCGGTGGCGCGCCTGCTCGATCTCGCCGACGACGACACCCGGCCCCAGCCGCTGCTCCCCCGCCTTCAGCTCGATGCGGCCGAGCAGGGCGTCGAGGAGCGTGGACTTGCCGCTGCCGTTGGGGCCGACGATGCCGACGCGCTCGGCCCAGCCGACGGTCAGGTCCACCGGGCCGAGGGTGAAGTCGCCCCGCTCGACGACCGCGCCGTCGAGGGAGGCCACGAGCTTGCCGCTGCGCTCGGCCCGACCGATGGTGAAGCGGAGGTCCCACGGCTCCCACGGCTTGTCGACCTCCTCGAGCCGGGCCAGCGCCTGCTCGGTCTGCCGTGCCTTCGACGCCAGGTTCTCGCTCGTCTCCATGCGGAAGCGGCGGAGGGACTTGTCGTTGTCGGGAGGATGGCGCTTGGCCCGGTTGTAACCGGTCGTGGACCACTGCCGCTCCCGCTGAGCCCGGCCGAGGAGGGCCTCGCGGGTGGCGCTGTACTCGGCGTAGGCCTCCTCCGCGTGCCGGCGCGCCGTGGCCCTCTCCTCCTGGTAGGCCAGCCACCCGCCGCGGAACGCGCGGGCCGTCCGGGTGTGGTCGTCGAGCTCGACCACGTCGGTCACGGTCCGCTCGAGGAAGGCACGGTCGTGGCTGACGACGACGAGGGCGCGGCGCTGTTCGAGCACCCACGACTCCAGCCGCTCCAGCCCGGCCAGGTCGAGATCGTTGGTCGGCTCGTCGAGGAGGATGACGTCCTGGCCCGCGACGAGCAGCGAGGTCAGCGCGGCCTTGGCCGCCTCGCCGCCCGACAGCGTGCTCATGGGCTTGTCGAGCACGGCCATCGGCAGGCCGAGACTGGCGGCGGTCTCCTCGACCCTGGTCTCGTGATCCGCGGCGCCGAGGTCCAGCCATACGTGGAGGGCGGCGTCGTAGCGCTCGGCCGCGCCCGGCGCGGTCGCGGCCAGTGCCGCCGTCGCCAGCTCCAGCTCCGCGGTCGCGGAGGCGATGCCCGTACGCCGGCTCACGAACGCCCGCACGGTCTCCCCCGCTCGCCGTTCCGTCTCCTGGTCGAGCAGGCCGACGGTCGCACTCGGCGGCTGCCGCTCCACCCGGCCGCTCTCCGGGCGGACGCGACCGGCCAGGACCTTGAGCAGCGTCGACTTGCCGACCCCGTTCGGACCGATCAGGCCGTAGCGGTGTCCGGGCGCGACGGTCAGGCTGACCCCGTCGAGGATGGTCAGCCGGCCGATGGTCACGGTGACGTCGCGGGCGACGAGGGCGGCAGGCACAGGCGGTGATCTGTTCTACCGCCGTTACATTCGGCGCCGTGGATTTCTCCTGGACCTCGGAGCAGGTCGAGCTCAGGGCCCGGGCCCGCAAGGTGGCCGAGGAGGCGGTCGACCGCTACGGCCGGGCCAACGACTCGTGGATCAACGGCTTCTCTCGTGAGTTCTCGCGGGAGCTCGCCGCTCACGGCTGGATCGGCATGACGTGGCCGGTCGAGTTCGGTGGTGGCGGCCGCCCGCCGATCGAGCGACTGATCGTGGCGGAGGAGATGATCTCGGCCGGCGCGCCGATCGCGGCGTCGTGGTTCGCCGATCGGCAGATGGGCCCGACGCTGATGACCTACGGCACGCCCGAACAGGTCGACGAGCTGCTCCCCCGCATCCTGTCGGGCGAGACGACGTGGTGCATCGGGATGAGCGAGCCCGAGGCCGGCTCCGATCTCGCCGCGCTCACGACCCGGGCCGAGCGCGACGGTGACGACTTCGTCATCAACGGTCAGAAGATCTGGACCAGCTTCGGCGAGGTGGCCGACTACTGCTACCTGATCTGCCGGACGTCGACGGAGGGGCCACCCCACGCCGGCATCAGCGAGATCGTCGTGGCGATGGACACGCCCGGCATCGAGGTCCGACCCATCCAGGACATGACCACCAACCGCCACTTCTGCGAGGTCTTCTACACCGACGTGCGCGTGCCCGCGGCCAACCTGGTCGGCGTCGAGGGCGCGGCCTTCAAGCAGACGATGCGACAGCTGGAGCACGAGCGGGGCGGCATCGACCGGCTGGTCTCCAACCGGGCCCTCTACCTCTTCGCCTTGGCCCGGGCGGACCGCGACGATCCCATCGTCCGCCAGGAGATCGGCCGGTTGGAGACGGGCTACCGCCTGGGCCGCCTGCTGGTCACGCGGGAGGTGCTCGGCCAGGGCCCGGCCGGGTTCAGTGCGGCGACCAAGTGCTTCTGCACCGAGCACGAGTGGGCCGTCGCCCAGTTCGTGGCCCGGGTGCTCGGGCCCGAGGCCACCCTGTGGGACCCGCTCGTCCAGGGGCTGACCTACGCGCCGGGTTACACGATCATGGGCGGCACGTCGAACGTGATGCGCAACATCCTGGCCGAGCGCACCCTCGGTCTGCCGCGGGAGCCGACCCCGCGGAGCTGACGGTGTGGCGGAGCGGGCCGGCTCAGTCCGGCACGATCGCGTCGAGCCAGTCGAGCATGCGTTGGTTGGCCAGCGGTCGGTTGAGGATCTCGCAGTGGTCGCCCGCGCCCTCGGCCGCGGTGAAGTGCATGAGGTGGCTCCGCTCCCCCAGATGCTCGGCGAAGTCGGGGGCCAGCACGCTGAGCGGATCGTTCTCGGCCGCGGTGAGCAGGGTCGGGCAGGTGATCTGCTCGTAGCGGCCGTCCAAGGTGTACGGCGCCAGCGCCCGCAACGCGTCGGCCGCGGTGGCGACGCCGTGCACGAACGGCGCCCGCTGCTCCAAGCGCCAGCGCCCGTCGCGCGTCTGGGTGCCACCGGCGACGATCATCGAGGCGACGTCGTCGGGTAGCTGGTCGAGGTGGGCGGCCTGATCGGCGCTGACGCCGGCGGCCACCAGCCTGTCCCGCAGGACGTCGGCCGGACCGGGCATCCCGGGATCGGCGATGCACGCGGCCAGGCGGTGCTCCCCGGACGCGCCGCGCGGCGAGAGGTAGCCGCCGAGGCTCCAGCCCGTGAGCGCGACGCGGGCTGGGTCGACGTCGGCCCGGGCGAGTGCGAAGTCCACGACGGGCGAGATGACCGCCTCCCAGTCGGGGCGCAGCGGCACGCCGTGCTCGATGAGCATGGCGCCCTGCCCCGGGCCGTCGAAGAGCAGGCAGTGGTAGCCGCGGGCCGAGGCGGCCAGCGCGGTGTCGACGAGCATGGCGCTGACGCTGCCGTCGTAGCCGTTGGTGCAGATGAGGAGCGGCCGGCGGGTCCCGGCCGGGTGGCCGGCGGCGGACACGAACCAGCCGGGCATGGTGTGGCCCGGGTACGGGATGGACACCGCTTCGAGCGCGGGATCGAAGCGGGCCGCGGCCTCGGCCAGCGCCGCGGTCTCCCGCCCGAACGCGTCGCTGAGGCGCTCGTTGGTCGTGGGACCGAGGAACGGGTGCCACGCGGTGGAGTAGTAGACGCAAGCCCGCAGGTACGCCTGCCGTGCCGTGTCCGGCTCGAGGCTGGCTGCCCCGGCCACGACTGCGTCCGCCGCCGCAGCCCATGCGGCGTAGAAGGACTCGTCGTCGCCCGGCGTCGTGCGCTGTGCGATGGCCGCGATCTCCCCAGCGTCGGCGGCGCCCACCGCGACGGCTCCGATCGCGTAGTCGGCGAAGCCCTGGTGGAACGGATCGGCGAACTGAGCGCTCATCGGTCGATCAGGATGGCATGCACCTCGCCGGGCCCGTGCACCTCGACGACGAGCCGCATCTCGATGTCGCCTGAGCGTGAAGGGCCGGTCACGAGCACGACGTTGGTCGGCGGTCCGTCCGGCCAGCGTTCGGCATGGTGGCGCAGCACGTCACCCGTGGCCGGCACGATGTCGGCGACCGAGAGCACGAAGACGGCGACGCGCGGGAGGAGGCTGACCAGCCGGCCGTTGCGGTCGCTGTCGACCACGATGCTGCCGGTGCACGCGATCGCCGCGCTGGCGTCGACGACGCCGCTGAGCGCGGTGGCCGCTGCGGCCAGCCCGCAGCCCGGCCAGACCAGAACTTGGCCATCGTCGTCGGCGTCGTCGCCCGGGCCGAGTCGGTGCCGGACCCGCTCGTCGACCAGGACAGGCCCGCGACCGCCGACGACCTCGGCGATGGCCGTGCTGACCCGGTCAGCGGTGGTGCGGTGGACGTGGCCACCGAGGGCCTCGAACGAACGGACCCAGCGGTCGGTCATCGAAGCTGCCGGGTCCGGCCAGACCGGGCGAACGTCAGGCGGCCGGTCGACCGGCGCCAACGGCCGGTGCGGCGCCGGCGCGCCGGGACCCGCCGCGGTACGCAGCCGACGGAGGAAGACCTCCTTCGTCGTCACGGGAGCTCCCGGCCCTCGACCCACTTGCCGGCCCAGCCGGGCCTGTCTCTTATACACATCTCCGAGCCCACGAGACTTCACTCACTATCGCGTATG
>JBKPRL010000313.1:0-6956 GCA_046734535.1 bacterium
CCCGAACGAGCCCGTCGTCTTCACCCCCGCCGACGAGGAGCCCATCGAGCTGGACTGAGTATTCGTCGCCGTCCTCCGCTGCGCTTCGGCCGGCTCCTACTCGCTTCGCTCGGCAATCCGTCGGGTCTCGTTGCGGTGCGCCGGCTGAGCCGGACATACCGGTCTCGGGCACGGGTTCACTGGGCACGGAACACCCGTCCCGGCCCGCCCTATCCTGAAGGACTCATGGAGCCGCGCCGCTACCTCATCCGCACGTTCGGGTGCCAGATGAACGAGCACGACTCCGAGCGCATCGCGGGCTTGCTGGACGACGACGGCTTGGTGCCGGCCGAGTCGCTCGACGACGCCGACGTCGTCGTCCTCAACACGTGCTGCATCCGGGAGAACGCCGACAACAAGCTCTACGGACACCTCGGCCAGCTGAAGCGTTGGAAGGCCGCCGGCACGGACGGCGGCGATGGACGAGACCGCCAGATCGTGGTCGCGGGCTGCCTGGCTCAGAAGGATGGTGAGATCGTCCGCCGGCGGGCGCCGCAGGTCGACGTCGTGCTCGGCACCCACAACGTCCATCGCAGCGCGCTGCTCATCGACCACGCCCGCCGCGGCGGCCCGGTCACGGAGATCCTGGCTGAAGCCGTGGCCGACGACCACGAGCGCTTCCCGTCCGCGCTGCCGGCTCGGCGAGAGAGCGGGTGGAGCGCGTGGGTGACGATCCAGATCGGCTGCGACAACTCGTGCGCGTTCTGCATCGTCCCCTCGGTGCGGGGGCGCGAGATCAGCCGACCCTTCGCCGACGTCGTGGCCGAGGTGGAGGAGCTGGCCGAGCGGGGAGTCACCGAGATCACGCTGCTCGGCCAGAACGTCAACAGCTACGGCCGGGACCTGACGCTGGCCGCCCGCCAGCGGGACGGCACCACCCGCCCGCGGCCGCTGTTCGCGGAGCTGCTCCGCGCGGTCGGCGCCGTCGACGGGATCCGGCGTGTGCGCTACACGTCGCCGCACCCCAAGGACCTCCGAGGCGACACCATCGCCGCCATGGCAGAGACCCCCACAGTGTGCGAGCACCTGCACCTGCCCTTGCAAGCCGGCTCGGACCGGGTGCTGGCGGCGATGCACCGTGGCTATACCGCCGATCGCTACCTGGAGAAGCTGGCCGCCGCACGACGCGCCGTGCCCGATCTGGCCGTGTCGACCGATCTCATCGTGGGCTTTCCCGGCGAGACCGACGACGACTTCGCCCGCACGCTGGAGGTGGTCGCCGATGCCGCCTACGACTTCGCCTACACCTTCATCTTCAGTCCCCGTCCCGGCACCGAAGCCGCGACGATGGAGGACGAGTACGTCGATCCGGCGGTGTGCGCAGAGCGCTTCGAGCGGCTGCGGCTGGTCGTGGAGCGCTCGGCCTTGGCGCGCCACCGCGCCCGGATCGGCCGGGTGGAGGAGGTGCTCGTCGAGGGTCCGAGCAAGAAGGATCCTTCAGTGATCAGCGGTCGGACGGGCCAGCACAAGCTGGTGCACTTCCGGCCGGCGGAGCCCGTGCGCAGCGGGTCGTACGCGCGGGTCGAGGTGACCGCCGCGGCGCCCCACCACCTGTTGGGCGAGCTGCTCGAGGTGATCGCCGAGCCGCGCCACAAGGTGCGCATCCCCGTGGCCGCCGGTTGAGCCTCGCTCGACGATCGGCCCGATTGCTGGCCCCCGCGATCCTCCGCGGCCACGTCCGCGGCGGGTTGCCGTGACGAGACCCTGGCGCGGCGGCCGGCCCCCGGTGGCCCTGGTCGGGCCGACGGCATCGGGCAAGTCGGCGATGGCGATGGCGGCGGCGCGAGCGGTCGCCGGCGCCGAGATCGTCGTCGTCGACTCCATGCAGGTGTACCGGGGGATGGACATCGGTACGGCCAAGCCCTCTCCGGCCGAGCGGGCGGAGGTCCGCCACCACGGGCTCGACCTCGTCGATCCCGACGTGGACTTCACGGTGACCGAGTTCCAGGAGGCGGCCGACGGCGCGCTGGCGGCCATCGCCGATCGGGGCGGGCGCGCGCTCATGGTGGCGGGGACCGGTCTGTACCTCCGGGTGGTGGTCGACGCGCTCGACCCTCCCGGGCAGTGGCCGGAGGTACGAGCGGCGCTGGACGACACCAGTGACACCGTCGCCCTGCACCGGCGGCTGGCCGAGCTCGATCCCGTCGGCGCCTCGCGGATGGAACCGACCAACCGTCGCCGGGTGGTGAGGGCGCTCGAGGTCACGGTCGGGAGCGGTCGCCCGTTCTCGTCCTTCGGGCCGGGTCTCACCGCCTACCGGTTGAGCGATGTGGTGCAGCTCGGCTTGCGCTGGCCCCGTCCGGCGTTGGCCGAGCGCATCGAGCAACGCTTCGCCGCGATGTTGACCGCCGGTCTGCTGAACGAGGTCGAGCTCCTTGCGTCGGCGCCGCGTGGCCTGTCGCGGACGGCGGCGCAGGCTCTCGGCTACAAGGAGCTGCTCGCCCACCTGCGCGGTGAGCGCTCGCTGGCCGAGGCGACCGATCTCGCCGTGACCCGCACCCGCCAGCTGGCTGTGCGCCAGCTGCGCTGGTTTCAGCGGGACCCCCGCGTACGCTGGTTCGAGATGCCCGACGACGGTCCCGCCGCCCTCGCCCTCCTCGTGCGAGCCCTGCGCTGATGGCCGTCCTCACGCTGACGAAGCACCACGGTCTCGGCAACGACTTCCTCGTCACCTTCACTGAGCCGGACGGGACCGCGGGGTCGGAGTGGGAGGACCTCGCCCGCCGGCTCTGCCACCGCCGCCTCGGTATCGGGGCCGACGGGCTGCTCGTCGCGACGACCGGCGAAGCACCCGCCGGCCGCGCCGGCCGCGGCGGCCCCACCGCCGCCGACGCGCGCAGATCGACGTCGGCGGCCGACGTCGCCATGCAGCTCTACAACGCCGACGGAAGCCGGGCCGAGATGAGCGGCAACGGGATCCGCTGCCTCGTCCAGGCGTGGGCTCGTCGGATGAAGATGGCCGCCGGCGATGTTGCGGTTGCAACCATGGCCGGCGTGCGCCAGGTGGAGTTCGGCCCTGGCATGGACGCCGACACGATCGTCGCCGCGGTCGACATGGGTACGGTAGAAGCGATCGACGCGCCGCCAGGCTGGCCGGACATCGGCACCAGTGAGCACCGACCGGTCGCGCACCTGAGCGTCGGGAACCCGCACACGGTCGTGGCGGTGGACGACGTTGGGGCGGTCGACCTCCTCTCGATCGGACAGCAGGTGCCGTCGGTCAACCTCGAGGTCGTTGAACCGGGACCGGAGGGGACGGCCATCACCATGCGCGTGCACGAGCGCGGCGCCGGGATCACCGAGGCCTGCGGCACCGGTGCGTGCGCGGCGGCGTGGGCCGCGGCTCGATGGGGGATGGTCACCGGCGACGGCGAAATCACCGTGCACATGGACGGTGGCGATGCGAAGGTACGGCTCGACCAGCCCGGACCGGGGCGGGTCACGTTGATCGGCCCGGCCACGTTCGTAGGGACGGTGCAGGTCGAGTGGTGAGCGCAGGGCGTCAGGAGGCTGCCGAGCAGTGAGCTACAACGAGGCGCTCGGCGCCACGCTCATCGAGCGGGTGATCCGGGAGAAGATCGTGCTCGTCGGCGTGACGATCCCGCCCGAGCGCGAGGACGACACCGAGTCCGCGCTGGACGAGCTGGCACTGTTGGTCGACACCGCGGGTGCTGACGTGGTGGCCACGGTCGAGCAGAAGCGGGAGCGGCCCGATCCCGCCTACTTCGTCGGCAAGGGCAAGGCCGAGGAGCTGCGCGAGCAGTGCCTCGCCCTCGATGCCGACACCGTCGTCTTCGACAACGAGCTGAGCCCGGCGCAGCAGTACAACCTGGAGAAGCTGCTCGGCCGCACGGCCCTCGACCGGACCGCGGTGATCCTCGACATCTTCGCCCAGAACGCCCACACCCTCGAGGGGCGGGCGCAGGTCGAGCTGGCCCTCCTGCGCTACCGCCTTCCCCGGTTGCGGCGCGGTACGCAGGCCCGGCTCTCTCAACAGGGCGCCGGCATCGGAACCAGGGGTCCGGGCGAGACCAAGCTCGAGACGGACCGACGCCGCCTGACCCGCCGGATCGCCAAGCTCGAGCAGGAGCTGGCTGGGTTGCAGCGCAACCGACAGCTGCAGCGGCGGAGTCGTACCCGCAGCGGCCTGGCCAACGTGACCATCGTCGGCTACACGAACGCCGGGAAGTCGACGCTGCTGAACCGCCTCACCTCGGCCGGCGTCCTCGTCGAAGACCGGCTGTTCGCCACGCTCGATCCGACCACTCGCCGGCTGGCCCTCCCGGGAGGCGAGCCGGTGCTGCTGACCGACACCGTCGGCTTCGTTCGCCGTCTGCCCCACGGGCTGGTCGAGGCGTTCAAGAGCACCCTCGAGGTGGTGGCCGAGGCCGACCTGCTCCTCCACCTCGTCGACGCCAGCGCGCCTGATCCCGACGGCCAGATCGACGCGGTCCACGCCGTGCTGGCCGAGATCGGCGCCGACCGGGTACCCGAGTTGATCGTCTTCAACAAGTCCGACCTGGCGCCGGAGGAAGCCGTCCGCTTGGTCAAGCTGCACCAGGGTTCGGTGGCCATCTCGGCCGCGACCGGCCGCAGCATCGACGACCTGCTGACGGCGGCGTCGGATCGTCTGCGCGCGCTCGCCATCGTGACCGAGCTGCTGGTGCCCTACGACCGGGGCGACGTCCTCGCGGCCATCCATCGTGAGGGTGAGGTCCTCTCGACCGCACACGTCGATGCCGGCGTCCGGGTCCGCGCCCGCCTCAGCCGGCCGTCGGCCGGGCGGCTGGCCGAGTTCGTGGTTGCGGACGACGTCCGACCTGAGCCGGCAACTTCGTCGGCCGGTTGATGGCGCGCGGCACCGGCGCGAGGAGCACCGAAGGGTCGACGAGCCCGAGCGGGTTCGTCCCCCCGCCTTACCCGTACGACCGTCTCGGCGTACTGGCCGAGATCGCCGCCGCGCAGCCCGGCGGGGGAGTGGACCTGTCCATCGGCACGCCGTGTGACCCGCCGCCCGCTGCCGTCGTTCGCGCCCTCTCGTCCTCGGACAGCGAGCGGGGCTACCCGCCGAGCATCGGCACGCCCGAGCTGCGGTCGGCCGTGCGGCGCTGGCTGGACCGTCGCTTCGGCGTCGAGGTGCCCATCTCCCAGATCGCGGCGTGCATCGGCACCAAGGAGCTCGTCGGCACCCTGCCCCAGTGGCTCCAGCTGCGGTCCCCTGATCGCGACACCGTGCTGTACCCCGCCGTCTCCTATCCCACCTACGCGATGGGGGCCATCCTCGCCGGGTGCCGAGCGGTCGCGGTGCCGACCGACGCTCGCTTCCGCCTGCGCCTCGACGCCATCGACCCCGACGATGCCGCTCGCGCTCTCGTGCTCTGGGTGAACAGCCCCGGCAACCCGACGGGCGCGCTCGACGACCTCGGCGCCGCTGCGGCCTGGGGTCGGGCGCGAGGGATCCCGGTCTTCAGCGACGAGTGCTACTGCGAGTTCACGTGGGAAGGACCGCCGCGCACCATCCTCGAGCAGGGTCTCGATGGCGTCGTCGCTGTCCACTCGCTCTCCAAGCGCTCCAACCTGGCCGGGCTGCGGGTCGGCTTCTACGCCGGCGACGCCGAGCTGGTCGCCTACCTCCAGGAGGTCCGCAAGCACGTCGGTCTGCTCGTGCCGGGTCCGGCGCAGGCCGCGGGAGTGGTCGCCCTCGACGACGACGGGCACGTCGAGGAGCAGCGCCAGCGCTACTGGGAGCGCTTGGAGCTGATGGCGGGCGCGCTGTCGAAGTGGGCCGGCCTCGACGTCGAGCTGCCATCGGGCGGCTTCTACCTGTGGTTCCCTGCCGGTGAAGGGTGGGACTTCACCGAGCGCTTGGCGCGCGCGGGAGGAGCCCTGGTCAGCCCCGGCGAGTTCTACGGGAGCGAGGGTGCCGATCATGTCCGCGTCGCCGTGGTACAACCTCTCGACCGTCTCAACCTCGTCGTCGAGCGTCTAGGGGTGACCTGACCATGTTCTACCCGCCACCCAGCGTCGTCCAGGAGCCTGCGGCGACTCCGACCAAGATCAAACCGGGGAAGGGTTGGTATTGGCTGGGAGCGCTGCTGCTGGCGGGCGGGCTGCTGGGTGGGCTGGCGTTGGCGGTGGCCGGGTTCCTCAGCCTGAAGAACTCGGTCGAGGACTTCGGGCGCTTCAAGGTCACGAACGGCCAGGGGTCGGCGACGGTGAGCTTCGAGAAGCCGGGCACCTACACCATCTATTACGAGAGCCACAGCAAGGTCTGCCAGGACCTGACCCAGAGCGGGAGCGGCTGCACGACCGAGACCGTGCGGGGGCCGAAGAGCCCGCCCGCCGGCCTGTCGATCACCATCTCGAAGGACGGCACGGATCTCGACGTACGCAACGCCAAGAACTCCTTCGACTACACCCTCGGTGACTACACCGGGAAGGCCGTGGGCAGCGTCAAGGTCGACGAGCCCGGCGCCTACAGCATGGTCGTGCAGACGCGGCGGGAGGGCGACTTCGTGATCGCGCTCGGCAAGGACGTGGTGTCGACGATCGTGCCCTGGTTGATCGGTGCACTGGCACTGGCCGTGCTCGGCGTGATCCTCGGCCTCCTCGTCTTGATCCTGACCGGGGTGAAGCGGGGACGGCGCAAGCGGGACGCGGCGATGGCGGCGGCCACGCAGTACCCGTCGACTCCGCCCTTGGTGGCCACACCCGTCCCGGTGGGCGCGCCGGTCGCGCCGCCCGTCATGGTGCCGGTGGGTGCGCCCGGCCCGACCGACCACAGTGCCTACGCGCCACCGGAGGGCGACTGGTCGGCGCCGCCTCCCGTCGCCACGGTCCCGCCGGCTGCGGCGGGCGCCTTGGCGCCACCTCCGTCCGCCCCGCCTTCTCCGCCGGCCACCGCAACCCCCCTCGCC
>JBKPRL010000314.1:0-17429 GCA_046734535.1 bacterium
CCCCGCGGGAGCCCGAGACCCTCGCGAGCTGGGCCGCGACGGGCGACGGCTGGCCCCGCCGACCGCCGCCCGGAGGTGCTGCCGAGTCCAGACGGCGCCGGTAGTGTCCCGGCGGCAACGGCTCGACACAGGGGGCTCAGACAGCGTGACCGGCAGCATCTTGGGCGAGCGGGTCCTCCGCAAGGAGGACCCGAAGTTCCTGACCACCGGCGGCGTGTACGTCGACGACATGGTCGAGCCGCTGCTCGAGGGTGGTCTGCACGTCACGTATGCCCGCTCGACCATGGCCCACGCCCGGATCACCGGCATCGACACCAGCGCGGCGGAGGCCGCGCCCGGCGTCGTCGCGGTCTTCACGGCCGCCGGCCTCGGCCTGGAGCCCGTCCCCGCCGCCTTCAACCCGACCGTCGCCCGGCCCCTGCTCGCGCACGACGTCGTCCGGTACGTCGGTGAGCCCGTGGTCGCGATCGTCACGGAGCGGCGGGACCAGGGCGAGGACGCGGCCGAGCTGGTCGAGATCGACTACGACCCCCTCGAGGTCCTGCTGGACGTCGAGACCGCGGTGGGCAGCAGCACGCTGCTCTATGCGAACGCGGGCAGCAACGCCGTGTTCGACTCCACGGCCCTCGGCATGCCCGGCATGACCGACGAGTCGTTCTTCGAGGGCTGCGACGTCGTCGTCACCCAGCGACTGGTCAACCAGCGCGTCGCTCCCTGTCCCCTCGAGGTGCGGGGCTCGGCCGCGGCGTGGGTCGACGGCCGGTTGCACCAGTGGCTGTCCACCCAGCACGCGCACGGCGCGCACCAAGCGGTCACCGCGGTCAACGGCGTGGAGCCGGACAAGGTCCGCATCGTCACCCCGGACGTGGGCGGCGGCTTCGGCGCCAAGATCGGCGCCTACCCGGAGGAGCTGCTGCTGGGGCGGCTCGCCAAGGAGCTCGGCCGCCCCGTGCTCTGGCGGGAGACCCGCAGCGAGTCCATGGTCGGCCTCGGCCACGGCCGGGCCCAGGTGCAACGCATCACCATCGGCGGTACGAGCGACGGCAAGGTCCTCGCCTACCGGCTGCACGTCCTGCAGGACTGCGGCGCGTTCGCCGAGGTGGGCACGGTCCTCGCCGCGGTCATGACCCGTCCCATGTCGTCGGGCGTGTACGCCATCCCGAAGATCGAGTGCCAGGCGACGTCGGTCCTCACCAACACGACCCCGGTGGTCGCCTACCGGGGCGCCGGCCGGCCCGAGGCCACGGCCGCCATCGAGCGGGCGATGGACCTGTTCGCCGTCGAGATCGGGATGGACCCGGTGGACGTCCGCCGGAAGAACCTCATCCCGAAGTTCGCGGAGCCCCACACGACGACCATCGGACAGACCTACGACGTCGGCGACTACGAGGGCGCACTCGACAACGCGCTCGCCGCGGCGGACTACGCCGGGTTGCGGCGGCAGCAGGCCGAGCGCCGGGCCGGCGGTGACCCACGGCAGCTCGGCATCGGCGTCTCCGTCTACGTGGAGATCACCGGTGGCGCTCCGCAGATCCACGAGGACGCCCGCATCGAGGTCCTCGACGACGGCCGGGCCATCGTCTACACCGGCACCTCCCCCCACGGCCAGGGCCACGCCACCGCGTGGTCGATGATCGCGTCGTCGGAGACCGGCATCCCGATGGACAGGATCGACGTCGTGTGGGGCGACACCGACCTGGTCGAGGGCGGAGGCGGCACGATGGGCTCGCGCTCGCTGCAACAGGGCGGCACCGCGGTGCAGGTCGCGGCGAAGGCGCTGGTCGAGAAGGCGAGGGAGGTCGCGGCGCGCTCGCTCGAGGCCGATGTCGCCGACGTCGTGCTCGACGTCGACCAGGGTGTGTTCCACGTGGCGGGGACGCCGGCGGTCAGCACGTCCTGGGGCGACGTGGCCAAGGCGGCGGCCGCCGACGGCGGCCTGAGCGCGCTCGAGCGCTTCACGCCCAGCGGACCCACGTTCCCCTTCGGCTGCCACGTGGCCGTGGTCGAGGTCGACACCGAGACCGGCAAGGTCCGCCACCTGCGTCAGGTGGCCTGCGACGACGCCGGCCGGGTGCTCAACCCGCTCCTCTTGGAGGGCCAGATCCACGGCGGCATCGCCCAGGGGGCGGCCCAGGCCCTGCTCGAGGAGGTCCGCTACGACGAGGACGGCAACCCGGTCACCTCCAACCTGGCCGACTACGCCTTCCCGTCCGCGGCCGAGCTCCCCAGCTTCGAGGTCGTCGCCATGGAGACGCCGACGTTCATCAACCCCCTGGGCGCCAAGGGCATCGGCGAGTCGGGCACCATCGGCTCCACGCCCGCCGTCCACTCCGCGGTGATCGACGCGCTCCTCCCCTTCGGCGTCCGCCACTTCGACATGCCGGCCACCCCGCAGCGCGTGTGGGAGGCCATCGCCGCCGCCAAGGCCTGACCGCCCGACCACGGCCCACGGCGTCCCTCTCCGGCGTCCCCTCCACCGAAGCAGGCAGGCGACGTCTCGCCTGGGGTGACGTTGCCTGCCTCCTTTCGTACCGGGCGAGCGAGATCGCGCCGGCGCCCGACCATCACGCCGCCCTCCGGAGCGCGGCGGCGATGGTCGACGCGACGTAGCCCGGGGCATCCACGACATCGTCGGTCGTGAAGAAGTACGCGACCTTGCCGATGAGCTGCAGCTGGTTGCGACGCCGTTCCTGTCGGCGGCGCTCGTCGACGCTCATGTAGCCCCGCCGGCCGCCCACCTCGGCGATCACGTCGCGGGGCGCGAAGTCGAAGTCCACCCGGGCGACGTGCTGGCCGTCCCTGCGATACACGCGCTGGAGGCTCGGCCGGGGAAGGCCGTAGCGGGAGACCAGGTCGAGGAAGCGTCGTTCCAGCCAGCTCTGGACGCCCGCCATCTCCATCACCCGCTCGAACGCCGCCACCCCGGGTCGGCCCTGCCGTCCGAGCTGCTCCCACCGTCGCCGCAGGGCATCAGGTGCCGTCAGCCCCATCCGGCAGGCGCTGTCCACCGCGTTCGCAAGCTCCCGCTCCGTCACCCTCCCCGCCAGCTCCACGATCGTCCGGGTACCCGACGTGACCCGCAGGTCCCCCTCGACCGTCACGACGTCCAGTCGCCCGATGTGCGGGCTGGAGCTCACGCTGCCGACCGGCGCCCGTCCCCGGATCCTCCGCGGGACGAGCAGCTCGATCGGGCCCTCTTCGAACCCGTCCAAGCCGTGCACCGCGGCGGCGGCCCGCCCCGTGACGGCCGCTTCATCACCGAGGTCGTAGAGGCCGGCGAGGAGAGCTCCCCGCCAATCGAGCTGGCTGCCGGCGAAGTGCAGGGTGTGAGGACCGTGGACGACGAAGACGCCCGTCCTGACCCGGCGGTGGATGGCGGCGCTCGTCAGCCCGGCCAGCCGGGCCTGCCGACGGGTGAACACCTGGCGCTGGCGTGCGGCCAGCGCGACGAGGAGCCGATCAGCGTCGTTCATGGCGACGAAGGGTGGCGCAGGGGTGCAGCACGGTTTCGCCGAGGTCCGCCAGCTGACGCCCGCCACCTCCGTGCCCTCCGGAGGCAGGCAGGCGACGTCTCGCCTGGCGTGACGACGCCTGCCTCCTTCCGAACCTGTCCTCCGAGATCGCCTCGGCAGACGCGCGGGTCAGGGAGACCAGGTCTGGCGGTCGACGGTCATCGAGGCCAGGGCATCCTCGTCGACCTCGACGCCCAACCCGGGGCCGGTCGGCACCAGGAGATGGCCCTCGTGCAGCTCGAAGGGCGCGGTCAGGTCACGCGCGTAGTACCGCCGCGACGCGGACAGGTCGCCCGGCAGCGTGAAGCCCGGCAGCGCGGCGAGAGCCACGTTGGCTGCCCTCCCGAGACCGGTCTCCAGCATCCCGCCGCACCAGAGCGGCACGCCGCGGGCGACCGCGAGGTCATGGAGGCGGCCAGCCTCGAGGTAGCCGCCCACCCGGCCCGGCTTGACGTTGATGACCGAGCAAGCTCCAAGGTCGAGCGCCAGCACGGCGGTCGCCACCGACGTCACGGACTCGTCGAGGCAGATCGGCGTCGACACGGCGCGGGCGAGTGCGGCGTGGCCGGCCAGGTCGTCCTCGGCCAACGGCTGCTCGATGAGCTGCAGGTCGAAGGGGTCCAGGGCGGCCAGCGCGCCGGCCGCGTCGGCACAGCGTGCGTAGGCGCCGTTGGCGTCGACCTGGAGAGCCAGGTCCGGCCCGAAGCGGCCGCGGACCGCGGCCACCGGCTCGACGTCCCAGCCCGGCTGCACCTTCAGCTTGACCCGTCGGTAGCCCTCGTCGACGTAGCCGCCCACGGCGGCGAGCAGCTCGTCGACGGAGCCGGTCACGCCGACGGCCACCCCGGCGGGCACGGCGTCGCGCGTCGATCCGAGCAGCGACGCGAACGACCGATCGTGCCGCCGGCCCCAGGCGTCGAGCACCGCCATCTCCACCGCCGCCTTGGCCATCCGGTGGCCCTGCACGGGCGCCAGCGCGGTGGCCACGTCGTCGGGCGTCACGTCGCCCGCCTCGGCCAGCCTCGGCAGCAGGTGGTGGACGAGGACGTGGCGCGCCGCGTCGCCGTACTCGCTCGTGTAGAGCGGCTCGGCCGGTGCGCCGCACTCACCCCAACCCGACCCCTCGTCGGTCACGAGGCGGACGAGCAGCTTGCGCTCGACGATCGAGGTCGCGTACGACGTGCGGAACGGGGTGACCAGGGGCAGCTCGACCGTGAGCAGCTCGGCGCCCTCCACCTTCACCGGCCCGACGCTACCCAGGCACACGGTTCCCGCGGCGGGCCGGGATGGTGCATGATGACGCCGCACCCGACTGGGGGCGCACCAGCGTCGGACGAGGACGTCCGGCACGGATGTCGGACACACATACGGGGGTGGTCCATCTTGAGGATCCAGGTCACCGTCAACGGGACCGCGCACGAGAGCGAGGTCGAGGACCGCACGCTCCTCGTCCACTACATCAGGGATGGACTCGCCCTCACCGGCACGAACATCGGCTGCGACACGTCGAGCTGCGGCGCGTGCACGCTCCTCGTCGACGGCGAGTCGGTCAAGAGCTGCACGATGCTGGCCGCCCAGGCCGACGGCACGTCCATCACCACCATCGAGGGCCTGGCCACCAACGGCGAGCTGCACCCGATCCAGAAGGCGTTCCAGGCGAACCACGGCCTGCAGTGCGGCTACTGCACGCCCGGGATGGTGATGGCCGCGGTCAGCTTCCTCGAGGAGAACCCAGACCCGACCGAGGCGCAGGTGCGCCAGGGCCTGGAGGGCAACCTGTGCCGCTGCACCGGCTACCACAACATCGTGCTCTCCGTGCTGGCCGCGGCAAAGGGGGGCTGAGATGACGGTCGTCGAAGAGAAGGCCGGCCGAGTGATCGGCACGCCGATGCTCCGCCGGGAGGACCCGGCGCTCCTGACCGGCGAGGCGAAGTACACCAACGACCTCGTCATCCCCGGAGCGCTGCACCTCGCCCTGCTGCGCAGCCCCTACGCCCACGCCCGCATCACGAGCGTGGACGTGAGCGGCGCGCTGGAGCAGCCGGGTGTCGTGGCCGCTTACACGGGTGCGGACCTCCAGGACCTGTGGGCGGCACCGATGCCGTGCGCGTGGCCCGTCACCCCTGACATGAAGAACCCCGCCCACTACCCGGTGGCGGTGTCGAAGGCGTGCTACGTCGGGGACGCCGTCGCCGTCGTCCTCGCCACGAGCGAGGCGGCCGCGCAGGACGCGGTCGGCGCCATCGACGTCCAGTACGAGCCGCTCGACACGGTCATCGACCTCGAGGACGCGTTGTCGGACCGGGTGGTGATCCACGACGACCTCGGCACCAACAAGAGCTACACGTGGGAGCTCAAGATCGGTGAGGACGCGGTCGACGCGGCGTTCGCCTCGGCCACGCACACGGTCAAAGAGCGCTACATCCAGCAGCGCCTGATCCCGATGGCCATGGAGCCCCGGGCCGTCGTCGCGCTCCCCGAACCCTACGGCGGGGACATGACCCTGTACTCGGCCACGCAGATCCCACACATCCTCAAGATCATGACCGCGCTGACCCTCGGGATCCCCGAGCACCAGATGCGGGTCGTGGCGCCGAGCGTGGGCGGCGGCTTCGGCTCGAAGCTCAACGTGTACGCCGAGGAGCTCATCTGCGTCGCCCTCGCGAAGAAGCGAGGCGTCCCCGTGCGGTGGAACGAGGAGCGGACGGAGAACGCGCTGGCCACGATCCAGGGTCGGGGCCAGATCCAGGACATCGAGCTGGCCGCCGACGCCGACGGCAAGGTCACGGCCATCCGCGTCCGGCTCGTCGCCGACATGGGTGCCTACCTGCAGCTCGTCACGCCGGGGATCCCGCTCCTCGGCGCGTTCCTCTACGCCGGCGTGTACGACCTGCCCGCCGCCTACGACTTCAGCTGCACGTCGGTGTTCACCAACATGACGCCCACCGACGCCTACCGCGGCGCCGGGCGCCCGGAGGCCACCTACGCCATCGAACGGGCCATGGACGCGCTGGCGGCCAAGGTCGGCGTCGACCCGATGGAGCTGCGGAAGCGCAACTTCATCAAGGCCGAGCAGTTCCCCTACACGGCCTTCAGCGGGCTCGTCTACGACTCGGGCGACCACCTCGCCGCGGCGGAGAAGGCGGCGGAGCTGGCCGACTACGCCGGCGTGCGGGCCCGCCAGCAGAGCCAGAACGTGCCGGGAGCGACCAAGCGACTGGGCATCGGGCAGTCGAGCTACTTCGAGATGTGCGGCCTCGCCCCCTCCCGGGTCCTCGCCTCGCTGAACTACGGGGCCGGTGGGTGGGAGACGGCCACGGTGCGAGTCCTGCCGACCAACAAGGTCCAGGTGGTCACCGGCTCCGCGCCCCACGGCCAGGGCCACGAGACCTCGTGGTCGATGATCGTGGCCGACAAGCTGGGCGTGCCGCCGGAGGACGTGTACGTGCTCCACTCCGACACCGCCGTCAGCCCGACCGGGCTCGACACCTACGGCTCGCGCTCGCTCGCCGTCGGGGGCGTGGCCATCGACATGGCCTGCGATCGGATCATCGACAAGGCCCGGCAGATCGCCGCGCACCACCTCGAGGCCGCCCACGAGGACCTGGAGTTCGCCCAGGGCAGCTTCAACGTGCAGGGCACCCCGGACAGGGCGCTGCCGCTCGCGGCGATCGCGTTCGAAGCCTTCACGGCCCACAACCTGCCGGACGGCATGGAGCCCAACCTGGAGGCCACGGTCCACTACGACCCACCCAACTTCTCGTGGCCCTTCGGGACGCACATCTGCGTGGTCGAGGTGGACACGGAGACCGGAGGCGTCGACGTCCTGAAGTACGTCGCCGTCGACGACTGCGGCGTGCAGATCAACCCGCTGATCGTCAACGGTCAGGTGCACGGCGGCGTCGTCCAGGGCCTGGCCCAAGCCCTCTTCGAGGAGGCGGTCTACGACGAGGACGGCAACCTCAAGACGAGCACGCTGGCCGAGTACCTGGTCCCCGCAGCGTCGGACGTGCCGTCCATCACCACCGACCACACCGTGACCCCGTCGCCCACCAATGCCATGGGGGTCAAGGGCATCGGCGAGGCCGGCACCATCGGCGCCGCACCCGCCGTCATCAACGCCGTCGTCGACGCCCTGTCCGGCCTCGGCGTGCGGGATGTTCCCATGCCCGCCTCCCCACAGAACGTGTGGAAGGCCATCCAGGCTGCCAACGGAGGTACCCAGTGATCCCGGCCAAGTTCGAGTACAAGCGGGCCTCGTCGGCCGAGGAGGCCATCAGCCTCGTCGGCGAGCACGGTGACGAGGCAAAGTTCCTGGCCGGCGGCCACAGCCTCCTGCCCCTCATGAAGCTGCGGCTCGCGTCCCCGGCCGTGCTCGTCGACATCGGCCGGCTGACCGACCTGTCCTACATCCGCGACGGCGGGGACCACCTCGCCATCGGCGCGCTCACCCGCCACCGCGACGTGGAGACCTCCGATCTCGTCGAGCAGCACGCACCGCTGCTCGGCCACGCCACGTCGCACGTGGGCGATCCCCAAGTGCGTCACCGCGGCACGATCGGCGGCTCGCTGGCGCACGCCGACCCGGCGGCCGACCTGCCGGCGACCACCCTGGCGCTCGGCGCGACGTACGTCGCTCAGGGCCCGAACGGGACGCGGGAGATCGCCGCCGCCGACTTCTACGAGGGGTTCCTCGAGTCGACCCTGGCGCCCGACGAGCTCCTGACCGAGATCCGCGTCCCGAAGATGGGGAGCGCGGGCTGGAGCTTCCAGAAGTTCAACCGGCGGGCCCAGGACTGGGCCATCGTCGGCGTCGCGGCCTGGCGCAACAACGGTGACAGCGGCATCGGGCTCGTCAACATGGGCTCGACACCGGTGCTGGCCCGTGCCGTGTCCGCCGCGCTCGCGGGCGGCGCCTCGCCGGCCGAGGCCGCTGAGCAGGCCGCGGCCGACGCCTCGCCGCAGGCCGACCTCAACGCCAGCGTGGAGTTCCGCGTCCACCTGGCCAAGGTGCTGGTGCGGCGAGCGCTGGAGGAAGCCGGCGCCTAGCACCTTCCCCCGCTACGACGCGGTCGTCGTCGGAGCGGGGCCCAACGGCTTGTCCGCCGCGACCACCGTGGCCGCGGCCGGCCGTTCCGTGCTGCTGATCGAGGGCCGGGAAACGGTCGGTGGTGGCACCCGCACGGCCGAGCTGACACTGCCCGGGTTCCGCCACGACGTGTGCTCGGCCATCCACCCGCTGGCCATCGGCTCGCCCTACCTGTCGCAGCTGCCGCTCGAGCGCTACGGGCTGCGGTGGCTCCAGCCCGAGCTCCCCCTGGCCCACCCCCTCGACGGCGGACGGGCCGGGGTGCTGCACCGTTCGGTCGACGAGACGGCCGACGGCCTCGGAGCGGACGCCAAGGCCTACCGGCGCTGGGTCGGCTCGATCGCCGAGCGCTGGGGCGAGCTGGCTCCCATGGTCACGGGATCGCTCGTGAAGGTGCCCCGCCACCCGTTGGTCCTCACCCGCTTCGGCCTCCCCGCGTTGATCCCGGCCTCCCGAGCCGGCCGGACGTGGTTCACGACCGCCGAGGCCGAGGCGTTGTTCGCCGGCTGCGCGGCGCACGCCTTCCTCCCCCTCGACCACCTGCTCACCACGTCGTTCGCGCTGGTCCTCCTGGCCGCCGGGCACGCCGTGGGCTGGCCCGTGGCGGAGGGCGGCTCCCAGGCCATCGCCGACGCGCTGGCCGCTCACCTCGTCTCCTTGGGCGGGCAGATCCGCACCGGCGAGCCGGTCACCTCGCTGGCGCAGCTGCCGCCGTCGCGGGTCATCCTGCTGGACCTCGCGCCCCGCCAGGTCGCCGACATCACCGGAGACCGGCTGCCCGCGCGCTACCGCGCCCGCCTCCGCGAGTTCAGCCCCGGTCCGGCGGCGTTCAAGGTCGACTACGCCCTGTCCGGCCCGGTGCCCTGGATCAACGAGGCCTGCCGTCGCGCCGGGACCGTGCACGTCGGGGGTACCGCCGACGAGGTGGCGGCCAGCGAGGCGGCCGTCGGTGCCGGGCAGCCCGCCGACCGGCCCTACGTCCTCGTCGCGCAGCAGAGCCTGGTCGACCCCAGCCGCGCTCCGGCCGGGCGGCACACGCTCTGGGCCTACTGCCACGTGCCCAACGGCTCGACCTTCGACATGACCGAGCGCATCGAGGCCCAGATCGAGCGCTTCGCACCCGGCTTCCGCGACCTCGTCCTGGGCCGCCACGTCGCCGGGCCGGCCTGGTTCGAGTCCTACAACCCTTCCTACGTCGGGGGCGACATCGCGGGAGGCGCGCACGGCGGGCTGCAGCTGGTCTTCCGGCCGACGATCAGCGTGCGGCCGTACCGCACGCCCGACCCCACGGTGTTCCTGTGCTCGGCGTCAACCCCTCCGGGCGCCGGCGTCCACGGCATGTGCGGCCACCACGCCGCGAACGCCGCGCTGAGCAGCGTGCTCGCCTGAGGGCCGTCGGCCCCGCTCGCGAGTGCTCAACCGGGCGGCGCGGGGGCGGGCGGCGGCGTGATCGCTCAGCCCCGGCGGCGGGGTTGGCCCGACAGCTGCTGGATGGCCGACATGACGTCATCGGTGATGAGCCGGCGCCGGGTGCGGCGACCGCCGCGGTAGCGGCCGGGATCGATCGGGCGGCCGAAGCGCACCACGGCGCGGCGGAAGGGCCGGGGGAACTTGGTGTCGGGCGGCTGGATCCGCGCCGTGCCGGTGATGCCGGTGGGGATGATCGGCGCGCCGCTGGCCACCGCGATGTGGGCCACGCCGGTGTGCCCGGGCGCCAGCGCGCCGTCGCGGGAGCGGGTGCCCTCGGGGTAGATCGCGAACAGGCCGGAACGCGACAGCACGCCCGCCGCGATCTGCAGCGCGCTCATGGCCTGGCGGCCCGACTGCCGGTCGACCGGGATCATGCCGAGCGCGGGCAGGAGGCGGCGCGTCTTCCAGCTGTCGAGGTACTCGGCCTTGCCGACGAAGCTGACCGGCCGGCGGACGGCCATGATCAGGGCCACCGAGTCGAAGAACGAGACGTGGTTGGCGGCGATGATGGCCGGCCCGTCGGCAGGGACGTGCTCGAGCCCCTCGACCCGAACCCACCAGAGCGCGCGGTACACCGGCCACGCCGCGACCTTGGCCGCGCCGACCAGCCAGCCGATGCCTGCCACGCCCGTCACGGACCGGCCGGACCGCCCGCCACCCCGCGTGGCCCGACCGCCGGTCGTCCGGGCGTGGGCTTCGTCGGCGGTCGTACCGAGGCCGTCGGTCTCGTACTTGAACGACAGCTTCATCCGGGCGCGGTACACGAGCGCCCCGTCCGGCCCGACGTCGACGTCGAGCGCGACGACCTCGGCCCGGCGCAGGTCGCGCAGGGTCCGCGCGGCCTGCTCCACGACGGCGCCGGCCGCCCGCTCCCAGGACTGGTCGCTGGTGCCGACCAGCTCGGCGAAGGCGTAGACGCTCAGTCGCCGCCCTCGTACTTGAACGAGACCTTGACCTTGGCCCGGTAGGCCGCGACCTGACCGTTCTCCAGCTGGACGTCGAGCTCGGTGACCTCGGCGATCCGCAGGTCACGCAGCGACTGCGAGGCGCGCTCGACCGCAGCCGACGCCGCCTTCTCCCACGAGTCGGTGCTCGTGCCGACCAGCTCGATGATCTTGTAGACGCTCTCCGCCATGGCGGAACCTCCTGTCCGCCCTCCGCGGGGCAGAGGGCGCCGCCATGTTCGCACTACTGGCGACACGGCTCGAACGCGCCGCTCGGCGCGCCGTGGCGTCAGACCGGGAGTGGTTCGAAGGTGACGTGCAGCTCGCGCAAGGCCCGCAGCCAGAAGCCCCGGAGGTGCTCGAAGTCGTTGCGGCCCGGAGTGAAGCGCAGCTCGCCCATGCGAGCGAGGAACAGCTCGACGGCGATGCGTTGCTCGAGCTTGGTCAGCCCTTCTCCCGGGCACCGGTGCTCGCCGGCGGCGAAGGCGACGTGGCGGCTGGCGTTGCGGCGATCGAGATCGAGCCGGTCGGGGTCCTGGAACATCGCCGGATCACGGTTGGCCGCGCCGTAGCGCAGGTGCAGGGTCGAACCCTTGGCGATCGGCACGCCACCGACCTCGGCGTCGCGCGCGACGCCTCGCCACAGCCCCTGGGTCGGCGACTCGAGCCGCAGCACCTCGTCGACGAAGCGGGCCGAGAGCTCGGGCTGCTCGCGCAGCCGCGCCACCGCCTCGGGGTGCTGCACGAGCAGGTAGAGGGCGGACGTGATGGCGAAGGTCGTCGTCTCGTTGCCGCCGATGTAGAGGTGGTCGATCAGGTTGATGATCTCGCCGTCGGTGAGCGGCCGAGGACCGGACTGCGGATCGTTGAACGTCGCTTCCGCCAGGTGGGTCAGGACGTCGTCCTGCGGCTCCTTCCTCCGCTGCTGCAGGTGCTCCCAGATGTAGCGCTGGAACGCCACGCCCTGCTCGGCGACGTACATCTCCTGCTCCCCGCTCAGCCCGCGCGCGAACGGCATCGCCCACGCCTCCGACCACCGCTTGAGCGTCGGGATGTCCTCCAGCGGGAAGCCGAGCAGCGTCGTGATCACCATGACCGGCAGCGGGCGGGCGAACTGCGAGACGATCTCGACCTCGCCGCTGTCGATCCACGGCTCGATGAGCTCGTGGCAGTAGCGCTCGATCAGCGGTCGCGCCCGCTCCGCTCCGGCGCCGTTGAACCATGGGTCGACGAGCGCCCGGTACTCCCGGTGGATGGGCGGGTTCGTGCCCAGCGGCCCGCTGCGCGTCCAGCCGTGCTCCTCGTAGTACTGCAGGGCCTCGTCGGTCTGCAGCAGCCGGAACGTGCTGTCGGTCCGGGCGTTGGGGAACAGCTCGGCGTGGCGCAGGACGTACATGACGTCCTCGTAGCGGCTCAAGAAGTACTCACCGGTGTCGGGCATGCGCCAGACGGGCGCCTCCTCACGCAGCCGGCGGTAATGGGGAAACCAGTCCTCCTGCACGACCGGGTCCATGAAGTCGATGTCGTCCACGCCCGCCGCGGCACCGTCGGCCGTCGCGTCGCGGACCTCGCTCCACCAGTCCTGCAGGAGGGCACCGGCGAAGCGGTCGTAGCAGCTGCGCTCGAGCTCCGTCGCGTCGGGCGGCGTGGCGGCAGTCGCGGTCGTCGCCAGAGGCGAGGCTGTGGGCAGTGGGTCCACCCACTCGAGCCGCATGTCCTCGATCACCTCGCCGAGCGCGGGCCGAGCCGCCTCGTGGTGGTCGCTCGTCTGGTGGGCGACGAACCCGGCCAGGTCGTCGAACGACTCGAGTGCGTAGTAGGTGGACGGCTCGGCTCCCCGCCAGTACTCGTAGCGCCGGACGTCGGGCTCCCGCTCGTGCGTGGCGCGGTGGAGCTCCTCGGCGATGCGCTCGAACCGGACCTCCTGGCCCGGGCGGACGCGGATGTGCGCGAGGAGCGTGGCCACGGGCGGATCGTAGTCAGGCCTCGCAGCAGGACGAACGTGGCGTGGGTGACGGAGTCGGCGGCGGCGCGGCTACGGCGTCGTCACCGACTCCCGTACCGCCTGCCCCGGACGCCAGACCTTCGTCGTCTGCTGGCCGTCGCCGAAGATGACGAAGGCGACCTGGTCGAGGTCGATGGCGAAGAGGTCGAACTCACCCTCAGGCCGCCACTCGATGGCCGCGAAGAGCGCGACGCAATAGCGCTCGCGCTCGTCCGCGTCCTCGATCGACCGCCCGCGGCCGTAGACCTTGAACTCCCCGTCCTGCCCGTCTCGACCGGTGATCGTGTTGTGCACGACGCAACGGGGCTCGCGATGCAGGTCGAGCGCCTTCGTCGAGCGGTGGATCATGCCGAGGTAGAGCTGGCCGTCGGTGATGATCGGCTCGACCGGGCTGAGGCGCGGGTAGCCGTCGCGACGGACGGTGCCGAGGAGGATCAGCCCGCTCCCGTCGAAGCGCCGCCGCCCTTCGCCCGCCAGCTCGGGGGCCTCGGCCGCGAACTCCCCCCAAGTCGTCATGGCGCCACCGTAGAACCGGCGGCGGCACCGATGCGGAAGCCGCTTGGCAGTTCTACTGCCGGTATGGCAGTATTACAGTCATCATGGCAGTCTCACTGCAAGACCTGCGGAGCGCGGTCGTGCGGGATCGGGTCATGGAGGGCGTGGCCCGCCTGCTGGCCGCCGGCGACGACGTCACGTTCGCCAAGGTCGCCACTGAAGCGGCGGTGCCGGAGCGCACGGTCTACCGCCACTTCCCCACCCGCGAGGCGCTCCTCACCGCGGTGTACGTCTGGGCCAACCAACGGATCGGCTTCGACGGCCATCTCCCGACCTCCGGCGCCGAGGCGACCGCGCTCGTCCGCCGGGTCTTCCCCGGCTTCGACGAGATCGCGCCGGTCATCCGCGAGCTGCTCATCGCCCCGGAGGCCCGGCCGGCCCGCCTGTCGTCGGTGGAGGAGCGGCAACGGGTCGCGCTCGCCATGGTCGACGGCGAGGTGCCCGGGCTCGACCCGGCGACCCGCCGCCGCCTGGCCGCCGCACTCCAGCTGATGACCACGGCCGGGACCTGGCTGACGCTGCGCGACTACTGGGGCATGGACGGCGAGGAGGCGGGCGAGACCGCCGCACTGGCCGTCGACCTCCTCGTGCGGGGCGCCCGCGCCCGCCGCCGTCGCCCACCCACCGACCACCCGTGAAGGAGCTGCTCGTGTCACCCATCGCCGGCATCGGCCACGTCGCTGTTCTCACCGAGGACCTCGATCGCTTCGTCGACTTCTACACCTCCGTCTTCGAGGCCGAGGTCGTCTTCACCGAGACGACACCGGGCGTTCGCCACGCCATCCTCCGCACCGGGCCGCACTCGTGGCTGCACCCGGCCCAAGTGACCGGCAACGGGCACGGCCGAGCCTCCGCGGCGATGTTCGAGCGCGGCCACCTCGACCACCTCGCGTTGAGCGCGGTGTCCGCTGAGGGGTTCGAGACCCTCCGAGGCCGGCTCGTGGACCGGGGCGCGTGCACGGGCGCCGTCGAGGACCTCGGAGCGTTCCACAGCCTGTGGTTCGACGACCCCGACGGCATGCGGGTCGAGCTGACGGTCATCACCGACCACTCGCTCACCGGCATCCACGAGCCGCGTCCGCTGGCCCGAACGGGGTCCTGAGTCGCCGGCCCCTCGCTCGGTGCGCTCAGAGCAGGCCGGCCACCGCTCCCCCGTCCACCTGGAGGTGGACCCCGGTGACGAAGCGGGCCTGCTCGGAGCAGAGGAAGGCCACGACCTGACCGAAGTCGCCGGCGTCGCCGAGGAACCCCGCCGGTATGCCTCTCGCCAGCGCGTCGAGGTCGCCGCCGTAGATCTGCGCGATGCGATCCGTCGCGTGCACGCCAGGCTGGACCGAGTTGACCGTGACGCCGTCGCCCGCCACCTCCCGGGCGAGGGTCTTGAGGAACCCGGTCGTCCCGGCGCGGGCCGTGTTCGAGAGGATGAGGTTGGGCACCGGCTGCCGCACCGAGAACGAGGTGATGGCGACGACCCGGCCCCAGCCCCGCGCCTGCATGTCGGGCACCGCGGCCTTGCACATGCCCACGACGGACATCAGGTTCAGGTCCAATGCAGCCGGATAGGCGTCCACCGCCGTCGTCGCGAAGTCGCCCGGCGGCGGGCCGCCGGCGTTCGTGACGAGGATGTCGATCTGACCGAGCGCGTCGCACGCCGCGCCGACGAAGGCCGCGCCCCCCTCGGCCGTGCCGACGTCCACCACCAAGGGCACGCAGCCGTGCCCGATCCTCTCGGCCGCGTCCCGGAGCCGGGCATCGTCCCGCCCGCAGATCACGACCAGGACGCCTTCGGCGGCGAGGGCCGCCGCGGCGCCGAAGCCCAACCCGGCCGACGCGGCCGCGACCGCGGCCCGCTTCCCAGCAATCCCGAGGTCCATGGCGCTGGAAGGTAGTGCCATAGGCTTCCGCGACCCATGGACGACGCCCATCTCGACGCGATCGCGGACGCGTACCCCCATCCGTACTGGTACGACGACGTCGACCAACCCGAGTCCAACCCGATGCTCGTCCGGACGGAGACCTGCGACCTCTGCGTGGTCGGCGGCGGCTACACCGGGCTGTGGACGGCACTCATCGCCAAGGAGCGCGATCCGTCCCGCGACGTCGTCCTCGTCGAAGGTGGCGCCGTGGGCTCGGCCGCCAGCGGTCGCAACGGCGGCTTCATGGAGTCGAGCCTCACCCACGGCGTCGGCAACGGGCAGGAGCGTTTCGCGAGCGAGATGCCCGCGCTCGAGCGCCTCGGCCTCGAGAACCTCAACCAGATCGAGGCCGCCATCGGGCGCTACGGCATCGACTGCGACTACGAGCGGACGGGCGTGATCGACATCGCCGTCGACCAGCCGATGGTGATGGAGCTGCGGGCCGACGCGGAGCACCTCCACAGCCTCGGACAGGACGTCGAGCTGCTGGACGAGCAGGCCATGCGGGCCGAGGTCTGCTCCCCCACCTACCGCGGCGGCCTGTGGAGGCGGGACCGGGCCGCCTTGGTCGACCCCGCCCGCCTCGTGTGGGGGCTGAAGGCGGCGGCCGAGTCGCTGGGCGTCCGGATCTACGAGGACACCAAGGTCACGAGCATCGAGCACGACGGCGTCGGGATCATGGCCACGACACCGCTCGGCCGAGTCCGTTCGGGCAAGGTCGCCCTCGGCACGAACGCCTTCCCGCCGCTGCTGCGGCGCATGAAGCACTACGTCGCCCCGGTGTACGACTACGCGCTGACGACCGAGCCGTTGACCGCGGAGCAACGGGCGTCGGTCGGGTGGGTCCGCCGGCAGGGTCTCTCCGACATGGGCAACCAGTTCCACTACTACCGCCTCACGGAGGACGACCGGATCCTGTGGGGCGGCTACGACGCCATCTACTACTTCGGCGGCAAGGTGACGAAGGAGCTCGAGCAGCGTCCCGAGACGTGGGCGAAGCTGGCCGAGCACTTCTTCGCCACCTTCCCGCAGCTGACGGGCGTGCAGTTCAGCCACGCGTGGGGCGGGGTGATCGACACCTCGACGCGCTTCTGCCAGTTCTGGGACACGGCCATGAAGGGCAAGGTGACGTACTGCCTCGGCTACACCGGCCTCGGCGTGGCGGCGGCCAGGTTCGGCGCCGAGGTCATGCTCGACCTGCTCGACGGGCGTCGGTCCGAGGCTGCCAGCTTGGAGTTCGTCCGCAAGAAGCCGCTCCCCTTCCCGCCCGAGCCCATCCGCTACGCCGGGATCCAGGCCACCCGCTGGTCCATCGACCGTGCCGACCGCAACGGCGGACACCGCAACCTCTGGCTCCGCGGCCTCGACCGCCTCGGCCTCGGCTTCGATAGCTGATCTTCCTCGCCGCCCTCCGCTGCGCTTCGGTCGGCTCCTACTCGCTTCGCTCGGCAATGCCTCCGGCCGCGCCGCGGTGCGCCGGCCAAGCCGGACGCACCGGGCCTGGCATCCGCATCTGACGGTTCTGGTCGGGATCTTGCACCTCCGGGGTGCCCGTCTTCTGACCAGAACCGCCGCGGCGCGGCGCATCCGGGGCTAGCGGGCGAGGAAGTGCCAGCCGAACCAGAACCAGACGAAGAAGACCGTGATGCGCCCGGTCGGGCGGCGCATGACCGCGCCGAAGGCCTGGTCGATGGTCGGTAGCGGGACGCGGCGGGTGCGGGCGGCCAGCTCGAGCACGCCGAACACGACGAGCAACGTGGCGAACCCGGCGATGGTGATCGAGCGGCTCGTCATCGGCTGAGGAGGTACCAGCCCCAGGCGAGCCAGCCGAAGCCGGCCACTGCCCGGGTCGGGGGGAAGGACAGGACGGGATCGGTCAACATGCTGAAGGTCGGGTGGGCGTCGTCGTTGCCGAGCAGGAACGCGGCCAGCTCCCAC
>JBKPRL010000315.1:0-16016 GCA_046734535.1 bacterium
CACCGCGCGCCGCTTGTCGGCGGCCACTCGTCCGCACAGCGGACTGCGAGACAGACCGATCTGTCTCATGCGGCGTTGCACGGTCGGGTCTCGGACCGTAGGATGCCGGCGGGGACGGGGTCGTGCTCGACGATCGAGCGCCGCCCGCGAGGACGAGGAGGTGGCCGGATGTGGGCAGGGGATCGCTGTCCCCACTGCGGGTGCCCGCTCGACCAGGTCGGCGGCACCGAGCCGAAGGCCGGGGGGACTGCCGTCGGCGTGACGCTGGGTCGGAGCATCGAGCTCCTGCAGAGCGAGGTCGCGGAGCTGCGCGCGACCGTCGCCCGCCTGCGTGGCTCGGGCTTCACCGGCGCGACGCCCACCGGCACGAGCCGGCGGCCTGGCGCCTGAGGAACGTCCGGAATGTTCGTCGACTTCCGTCCGACCTCCCGCCTTCGCGGAGCCAAGGCCATCGATGCCGCGGCCGCCATCGCCCCAGTGTTCGAAGCGCTCTGCGAGGACTCGGTCGACCTGGCCCACCTGCGGATGGTGTGCGACTGGATCCAGTACCGGAACAACTTCCGTGACGCCGTCGACCTCCGGGAGATCCTGCCGCCGAGCTACCCGGGGATCGACGGTGCGATGGCCGAGCCCGCCCGCGCCGACGAGCTCGAGATCGCCATCGACCTGCGCCGCTCGGCCGACGAGTCGCAATGGTCCGAGCTGAAGGCCACGACCAGGGCCCTGCTGGCGGCCCACCGCGGCGAGCCCTCGCCAACGGTGGACGAGCGGCTGGTGCTCGAAGCATGGCGGCCTGGCAGCCAGTCCTGCATCTGGGAGTTCAACCGGCTCTACTGGCAGGCCCTCGACGTCTGGGAGAAGGCCACCGGGCACATGTACGAGTCGGCCCTGCCCGGCGGTGAGAGCGATGCCCGCAACACCGCCGCCGTGAGGGAGCTGATCCGGGACATGTTCAGCTGGTGGGATCAGCTGGCGGCCCGGAACGCGCTGCCGGACGAGCTGTACGTCGTCGAGCTCGGCGTCGGCAACGGCAACCAGGCCAGGACGTGGCTCGACGAGTTCCGTGTCGTCGAGGCGGAGGAAGGGCGCGAGTACTACCGCCGGCTCCACTACCTCATGTGCGATTACTCGCCCCACGTGCTCGAGATGGCCCGGGAGAACGTGGCCGCCCACGCGTCGCGGGTCAGCTCGTTCGTGCTCGACGCCACCAAGCCGACGACGGCACTCGCGTTCCTCAAGTACAAGGTGTTCCTCGTCTACATCTCGAACGTCTACGACAACCTGCCCACGGACGAGGTCGCTCGGATCGACGGCCGCAGCTACCTGGTCGAGACCCGGGCCTACCTGCCCGGGCCGGCGGCCACCGCGCTGAGCGAACACGTCGGCGCGGAGGTTGCCGCGCTGCCGGGCGTCATCGAGAAGCTGCTGCGGCTGGGGCCGGCCGTGCTGGCTGACGCCCTGCCGGCTCTCTTCGCCACTGCCGACGACTCGGTCGACTTCTGGCGACGGGTCTGGGAGGGGATCCGGCTCGAGGAGCGCTACGTACCCCTGGCCGGGCTCGACCTGTACCCCATCGCGCCGGGCGTGAGCGGCGAGCTGCTCCGGCCGATCCTCGAGTCCGGCGGGGACATCAGGATGCACGTCAACAACGGCGCAGTGGCCAGCTTCGTCGACACCCTCCCCCTGCTGCATCCCTACGGCCGCCTGCTCAACCACGACCTGTTCGCGAGGGACGCCGACCGGTACCGGACCGGCTTCCTCGGTCCGGGCAAGTACGACGGTTCCGTCGTCAACTGGATCAACGGCCCGCTGCTGACCCTGGTCGGGAGCCGCAAGGGCTTCGACGTCCGCTTCGAACCGTTCCGCCACCGCGAGGGCACCAACATCGTGACCATGACCGCGCGGGTCCGCGACTGATGGCGCTCACCGAGCGACGGGCGCCGGAGCGGCACGACTGGTCCGCGCTGCCGGTGCTCCCGACGTCGGTCGTCGGCTCGTACTCCGTCCCCGAGTGGCTGGAACGGCTGAAGAACGACTTCTACCAGCGGCGGCTCAGCTACCAGCACCTGAGCGAGATCTGCGAGGTCGCCATCAAGGCCGCGCTCAAGGACCAGGAGCTGACCGGCATCGACGTCGTCTCCGACGGCGAGCTGCGCCGCGACAACGACATCGACTACCTGCTGGCCCGCATCCCGGGCATCGAGATCCTCAACCCTGCCAAGACCTACTACTACGACTACTACGAGACGGTCATCCGTGCCCCGCTGCCCAGCCCCGAGGGCATCGCGCTCGGCCTGGCGGAGGACCTCGCGTTCACCCGGACCCAGACCGATCGACCGGTGAAGTTCTCCTTCACCGGGCCGTTCTCGCTCTCTCGCCGGATCCGGAACGAGGCCTACGCCGGCTCGGGCGACCTCGTCCGGGCCCTGGCCGAGGTGCTCAACGCCGAGGCGCACCGGCTGGCCGACGCCGGCGCGACGCTCCTGCAGATGGACGAACCCTTCCTGGCCGGCTACCCGGAGGACGTCGGCCTGGCCGTGGAGGCCATCAACATGGTCACCGCGGACGTGCCGGTCACCTGGGGACTGCACGTCTGCTACGGCAACCGCTACGCCCGGCCGTCGTGGGAGGGCCACTACGACTTCCTGTTCCCGGCCGTGCTCGACGCCAAGGTCGACCAGCTGGTGCTGGAGTTCGCCCGCAAGGGCTATGACGACCTGCAGCTCATCCGCAAGTACGGCTGGGACCGCAGCCTCGGCCTCGGTGTCATCGACGTGAAGTCGGAGGAGATCGAGGCGTCCCAGGAGGTCGCCGCCCGCATCCGGCGCGCCCTCGACGTCGTGCCGTCCGAGCGCCTCATCGTCAACCCCGACTGCGGGCTGCGCCATCTGCCGGTCGACATCGCCCGGGCCAAGCTGCGGGCCATGGTCGAGGGCACCGCCGCTGTCCGCCGAGAGCTGTCGGGCGCACCCGAGCCCGACTCGGCGCCACCCGAGCCCGACGCGGCCCCACCCCATCCCCACGCTCACCAGTCCCACGACCTGAACCCAGGAGATCCCAACGATGCAGCAGCTGGCTGACGACGAGTACCTGTTCACCTCCGAGTCGGTCACGGAGGGCCATCCGGACAAGATGGCCGACCAGATCTCCGACGCGGTGCTCGACGCCGCGCTGGCCGTCGACCCGGAGTCGCGCGTCGCCTGCGAAACGTTGGTGACGACCGGACTGGCCGTCATCGCCGGCGAGATCACGACCACGGCCAAGCCGGACTTCACCGAGATCGTGCGGGACACGATCTGCGAGATCGGCTACGACACGGGTGAGTTCGGCTTCGACGGCCACCACTGCGCAGTGATGGTCTGCCTGGACAAGCAGTCGCCGGACATCGCGCAGGGCGTGGACTCGGCCCACGAGCAGCGCCGGGAGCGGAGCGCGGACGACCTGGACAGCGTCGGCGCCGGCGACCAGGGGATGATGTTCGGCTACGCCACGAACGAGACGCCGGAGCTCATGCCGCTGCCCATCGCGCTCGCCCACCGGCTGGCCCGGCAGCTGGCCGCGGTCCGAAAGTCCGGCGCTGTGGACTACCTGCGCCCGGACGGAAAGACGCAGGTGACGATCCGCTACCGGGCCGGAGTGCCGGTGGCCATCGAGAAGGTCCTGATCTCCACCCAGCACGCAGAGGGCATCGAGGACCGGATCCCCGACGACCTGTGGGAGCAGGTCGTCCTGCCGACGCTGCCGGCCGAGCTGTACGACGCCGCTGAGCTGCGGGGGAGCTTCTACGTCAACCCGACGGGCCGGTTCGTGATCGGCGGCCCGGTGGGCGACGCCGGGTTGACCGGGCGGAAGATCATCGTCGACACCTACGGCGGCTTCGCCCGCCATGGCGGAGGGGCCTTCTCGGGAAAGGACCCCTCCAAGGTCGACCGGTCGGCCGCCTACGCGGCGCGCCACGTGGCCAAGAACATCGTCGCCGCCGGGCTGGCCGACCGCGCCGAGGTCCAGGTGGCCTACGCCATCGGCGTCGCCCGACCGCTGTCGATGATGGTCGAGACCTTCGGTACGGAGAAGATCCCCCGCTCCAGCATCCTCGCACTGGTCGAGGAGCACTTCGACCTGCGGCCGGCGGCGTTCCGGGACTCGTTGAAGCTGCACCGACCGATCTACAAGAAGACCGCGGCCTACGGGCACTTCGGGCGGGACGACGACGACTTCACCTGGGAGCACACCGACAAGGCCGACGTCCTGCGGGCCGCGGCCGGCCTCGGCTCCTGACCGCGTGGTCGGTCAGGAGACCCCCAGCTTCTCGGCTGCCATCTTCGTGCCCTCGACCCGGTTGGCGATCTTCTGGAAGGCGACCTCGCGGGCGTAGTCGGGCGAGCCGTGGTTGGGCTTCTCGTCGATGCTGAACGGCGAGAACCCGCAGTCGTCCGTGGAGCCCAGGCGCTCCTTCGGGATGAAGTTGGCGGCGCGGACGAGGGCGTCGCGCACCTCCTCCGGGGTCTCCACGCGCGGGTTCCCCGGGTTGATCACGCCCACGAAGCACATCTGCGCGACGCCGTCGGCGTCATCCCGACTGAACTGGCCGATCGACTCGTAGACCGCGTCCTTGTCACGCTCGCTGGCCAGCTGGATGAGGAAGTACCCCGCGTTGATCTTGAACATCTCCGGCAGCAGGTTGTTGTAGGGCACGTCGGCGCTGTGCACCGAGTCCCGGTCCCCGCCGGGGCAGGTGTGGATGCCGATGTCCGTGCGTTCTTCGGCGGTGAAGCGGGCCATGACCCGGTTGTTGAGCTCGATGAAGTGCGGGAGCATGCCGGCGCCCGTCCACGGGTTGCGGGGGTCGGCCCGGGTGGCGAGTCGGCCTTCCGTGAAGTCGACCGAGACGCGCACCGCACCCGCGGCGAAGGCAGCCCGGATGTCCTTCTCGCACTCGTTGACCAGGTCCTCCTCGAAGTCATCCCGCGCGTAGCCGGCGACCTCCTCCTGCAGGGGGTACAGCAGCGCGAGCATCGACGGGGCGATCACCGCCTGCTTCATCGGCTTGTGGGCGTAGCCGATCGACCGCTTCAGGGTGTCGGCGGCATAGGTCTTGTAGCGGAACGGGCCCCCGGTCAGCCTGGGCAGCTGGCGGTTGTGGCCGTCGGCGAAGATGGCGAAGAACTGGCCGCCGCCGGCCAGGTTGTCGGCCAGTCCCGTCCCGGCCAGGGTGTCCGCCAGCGCATAGGTGGCGAAGCTCGACCAGCGCTGCTCGCCGTCGGAGATGATCGGCGAGCCGGTCGCCTCCAGGTGCCGGATGGAGTCCTCGACGGCCGAGTCCTGCTCCTTCTCCAGCGCGGTCTTGTCGATCTCCCCCCTGTCGTACGCCGCGTAGGCGGCCTGGAGTGTGCTCGGGCGGGGCAGGGAGCCGACCTGCTCCGTCGGGATCCCCGTCTCGGACCTCGGGTCGTAGTCGCTCATCGAACGTGCACTCCTTCGCTCGCCTGTTCGGCCCTCCACGCGCGGTGGCTCCTCGCGGCCGTGCAGTGCACGTCCGCGAGCGACCGACGCTCGAAGAACCCCCCAGTGGTGTCGCCAGCTGCCTGCGGCGGGTGATCCGTGGTGCAGACAGACCTGTCTCTCTCAGAGTACGGCTCGGGTGAGGTGGTGTCAACGGCGCCGCGCCGCTTCCCTCGTGCAGAAAACCTCCTGCTGAGAGCAACTTTTCATCAGTCCCCTGGTTCCGGATCGCCAGAACGATGAAGGCCCTCGCCGATGATCCCCGAGGGCGTCCTGCTAGCGTTCGCACCGAGATGGGCACGAGCGAGCAGAGGCGGACCGCGCGGATCGACCGCAAGGTGGACAGCGGCCTCCCCGCGGGCCGCGCCGCGCCGCGGGACTCCGAGGCGCGCGAGCGCATCCTGACGACCGCCTACGGGCTCTTCTGCCGTCACGGCATCGGCGCGGTCGGCGTCGACACGATCATCGACCAGTCCGGCGTCGCCAAGATGACCCTCTACCGCCACTTCCGATCCAAGGACGATCTCGTGCTCGCCGTCCTCGAGCGCCGCGAGGAGCTGTGGACGCAGGGGTGGCTGGCCGCCGAGGTCAAGCGCCGTGCCAGCGACCCGGCCGAGCGCCTGCTGGCCATCTTCGACGTGTTCGACGGCTGGTTCCGGCGGCGCAGCTTCGAGGGCTGCCTCTTCGTCAACGCCCTCCTCGAGATCGAGGACCGGAAGCACCCGATCCACCAGGCCAGCCGCGAGCAGCTGGCCCACATCCGGGCCTTCCTCCAAGAGCTGGCGCGCGACGCCGGCGTCGCCGAGCCCGAGCCCTTCGCCCGCCAATGGCACATCCTCATGAAGGGCTCGATCGTCGCCGCGGGTGAGGGCGACGTCGACGCCGCGCTCCGCGCCCAGGCCATGGGGCGGCTCCTCCTGGCTCACACGTTGGGCCGGCCTGTGCTCGCCGCCGCCACCCTGGCCTGAGCAGCGGCTGCGATGGGCGTCGACACGGAGCCGGCCGGCGAGCCGGCTGGAGGACGCCGGCCGCCGGGACCGCTCGAGAAGCGGGTGCGTCAGCTCATGGCCGACTTCAGCATCGAGGTCACGCCGCGCGAGCTCGACAAGCTGCCGCCCCTCGACAGCGTCCTCGCACCTGGCACCGCCGTCTTCATCACCTGGCTCCCCAACGCCGGGTTCGAGGGCACCGTGGCCTGCGCCCGGCGGGTGCACGAGGCCGGTCTCGTCCCGGTCCCCCACCTCGCGACCAGGGCGGTGCGCAGCGAGGGGGAGATCGACGACGTCGTGGGCGCGCTGGCTGCTCAAGGCGTGACGCGGGTCCTGGCCATCGCCGGCTCGGTCGAGGAGGTGGCGGGACCGTTCCCGGCGACCATCGACCTTCTCCGCACCGGGATCCTGCAGCGCCACGGCGTGACGCGGGTCGGCGTGGCCGGCCACCCGGAGGGCAGTCCCGACGTCGATTCGGCCGACCTCGTGCAGGCCATCGTCGACAAGAACGCGTTCGCGATCGAGAGCGGGCTCGAGATGGAGATCGTCACGCAGTTCTCGTTCGCGCCCGAGCCGGTCATCATCTGGGAGAACGCCGTACGGGAGGCCGGCAACCGACTTCCCATCCGGGTAGGGCTGCCGGGCGCGGCGAGCGCGCCGACCCTGCTGCGCTTCGGGCTGCGCTGCGGCATCGGCCCGTCGGTCGCGGTCATGCGCAAGCGGGCGGGCAGCGTCCTCAAGCTGGCGTCGGCCAAGCCGCAGTACCCGGAGTCCACGGTCATCGGGGTGGCCGGCGCCGGGCCCGACACGCTGTTCACCGCGTTCCACTTCTTCCCCTTCGGCGCGTTCGTGCGGTCGGCGGCGTGGGCCACCGCGATCAAGGACGGGCGCTTCACCCTCCCCTCGAAGGAGCACCTCGCCGTCACCGACTGACCGCCGGCGGTCCGAGCACGAGCGGATGATCTGGCGCGAGCCCGTCTCACCACTGCGATCATCCCGCGCCAGATCCCGGACGGGCTGGGTCCGGTGGCGGTCGGCGCGAGCAGCCGCGATGATGCGACTCGATCCCGTTCGGAGGAGAGCAGCCGATGCGACGTGACCTCTTCGAGGAGGAGCACGAGGCCCTTCGCGCCAGCTTCCGCGCCTGGCTCGACAAGGAGGTCGTCCCGCACCACCTCGGGTGGGAGAAGGCGGGGATCGTCCCCCGGGACCTCTTCGCCGCGGCCGGCCGTCACGGCTTCCTCGGCATGGCCATCCCCGAGCGCTACGGCGGCGGCGGCGTGGACGACTTCCGGTACAACCTGGTGATCGGCGAAGAGGTGCAGGCCGCGGGACTGGGCGGCGCCGGGCTGGGGCTGACCCTCCACAACGACATCTGCCTGCCGTACTTCCTGCGCTACTGCACGGAGGAGCAGCGCGAGCGGTGGCTGCCCGGGATCGCCTCGGGCGAGCTGGTGACGGCCATCGCCATGACCGAGCCCGGCATCGGCTCCGACCTGGCCTCGATGTCCACGACCGCCCTACGCGACGGCGACGACTACGTCGTCAACGGCTCCAAGACCTTCATCACCAACGGGATCAACGCCGACCTCGTCATCACCGCCGTCAAGACCGACCCCAGCCAGCGCCATGCCGGGATGTCGCTGATCGTCCTGGAGCGAGGCATGGCCGGCTTCGAGCGCGGCCGCAACCTCGAGAAGCTCGGGCTGCACTCCCAGGACACGGCCGAGCTGTTCTTCACCGACGTCGCCGTCCCGCGGGGCAACCTCCTCGGCGAAGAGGGCCAAGGCTTCTTCCAGCTCGTCCACAACCTGCCTCAGGAGCGGCTGTCCATCGCCGCCGCGGGCGTCGCCGCGGCCCGCGCCGCCATGGGGTGGACGCTCGACTACGTGACCGAGCGGACCGCCTTCGGCCAGCCGGTCGGCTCGTTCCAGAACAGTCGCTTCGTGATGGCCGAGATCGCCACAGAGGTCGAGATCGCGCAGGTCTTCGTGGACCGCTGCGTCCTCGCGCTCAACGCCGGCGAGCTCACGGCCGAGGAGGCGGCGATGGCCAAGTGGTGGTGCACCGAGCTGCAGAAGCGGGTCGTCGACCGCGGCCTCCAGCTCCATGGCGGCTACGGCTACATGCTCGAGTACCCGATCGCGCGGGCCTACGCCGACGCCCGCATCACGACCATCTACGGCGGGACGACCGAGATCATGAAGGAGATCATCGGCCGCTCGCTCGGGCTGTGACCCGGTGGGCTACCGGCAGACGGCGGCGCGATGAGTGAGCAGGTCGAGGAGTACCTGATCCGACCCGTCGGCCACGTGCGGGGAGGCCGGACCGAGCCCATCGACGACCAGTGGGGATCGGTGACCGCGACGATCGAGCTGGACCGCTCACAGTTCACCACCGACGTGGTGGCCGGCCTCGATGCCTTCTCCCACGTCGAGGTGGTGTTCCTGTTCGACCGGGTCGATGCGACGAGCGTGCAGCTGGGCGCCCGCCACCCGCGGGGGCGGCCCGACTGGCCGCTCGTCGGCATGTTCGCCCAGCGGGCCAGGATGCGACCCAACCGCCTCGGGGTCACGGTGTGCGAGCTCCTGTCGGTCGAGGGGCTGGACGTGCGCGTACGCGGCCTCGACGCCATCGACGGCAGCCCGGTGATCGACCTGAAGCCGTACATGGCCGAGTTCGGACCGCGAGGCCCCACCCGTCAACCAGCCTGGGCGAGCGAGCTGATGACCTCGTACTGGGACCCGGCCTGACCCGGCCGCGGCCACCCTCCACCCGACCAGACGCCGACCCCGGAGCGGCTGGGCTGCTCGGAGGCGAGCTCGACGCGGGGCGACTGCACCTCGTCAGCACCGTGCTGGCCGTCGCGTGCGGGCTGACGGCGGCCAACCTCTACTACGCCCAACCCCTGCTCGACCTGCTGGCCCGCACGTTCGGTGTCAGCGAGGGCTCGGCCGCGGTGGTCGTGACGGCGACGCAGCTCGGGTACGCGGCCGGGATGATCGTCCTCCTGCCCCTCGGCGACCTCCTGGAGAACCGCGCGCTCGCCGGCCGCCTGCTCGTCTGCACGGCCGTCGCCCTCGTCGCCGCGGGGTTGGCACCGAGCTTCGGGCTCTTCCTCGCGGCGAGCGTCGCTGTCGGCATGACGTCGTCGGTCACGCAGATCCTCGTGCCCGTCGCCGCCCGCCTCGCGCCTCCGGGGACCCGAGGGCGCTTCATCGGCCGGGTGATGAGCGGGCTGCTCCTCGGCATCCTCCTGGCCCGGACCGTGTCCAGCCTGGTGGCTGACGCCATCGGCTGGCGCAGCGTGTACCTGATCGCGGCCGGCGTGATGCTGGTGCTGGCTCCGTGCCTGCGCGGGGCCCTCCCACCGCTCCCGTCCGCTCACGCCACGACCTACCGGGCGCTGATGCGGTCGCTAGCCGTCATCGTGGTGGAGGAGCCGATCCTGCGTCGCCGGGCCATCAACCAGGCCCTGCTCTTCGGCACGTTCACGACGTTCTGGACCGCGATCGCCTACGAGCTGATCGGCGAGCACGGCCTGACCCAGTCCGCCGTCGGGATCTTCGCCCTCGTCGGCGCGGCGGGCGCCGTCGCCGCGCCGTTCGCAGGACGCCTCGCCGATCGCGGGCTGGCCAGACCGGCGCGCGGGGTCGCCATCGGCATGGTGGCAGTCGCGCTCCTGCTCGCCCGGTTCGGCCACGGCAGCGTCGTCGCGCTCGCGGCCGCCGGTGTCCTGCTCGACTTCGCCGTCCAGGGTCATCAGGTGCTCAGCCAGCAGGAGGTCTACGGCCTGCGGCCCGAGGCGCGATCCCGGATCAACACCATCTACATGTCCACCATCTTCCTGGTCGGCGCGATGGCGTCAGCGGTCGCCGGAGTGGTCTTCGACCGGGCCGGTTGGACCGGGGTCACGACCGTCGCGCTGCTGCTGCCCGCGGGAGCGTTCGCGCTGTGGGCCACGTCTCGTCCTCCCGCGACTGCCGCCGTCGCGGCGCCGGACGGCCGCCGCCAGCAGACCTGACGCGTCGACGTCAGCCGCGGTCGTCTCCAGGCCGTCTCCACGTCGTCTCCAAGCACCCGGACGCATCCCTCCGTACCCTCGTCTTCGAGGCCGGCACCCGCGGACGACACCCCCGCTCCGCCGGCCCGGGCCAGGGCTTGGGCCGCGCCGTCCCCTGACGTCGCGCGCCCCAGCGCCGGCCGTCACCACACATCCACACACACACCGCCCAAGGAGCCACTCCAGCATGACCACCACGGAGAACCCCGTCCGCAACGGCGTCGACACCGCGACCCTCTTCGCCACCCTCGACGCCGTCAAGGGCAACCCGGACATCGCCAAGTTCCAGTTCCGCGCCACCAACCGGTGGGTCAGCGGCACGCACAACCAGTCCACCATCCACGGCTTCCACGGCGCGCTGCAGGAGATGACCCACCAGCAGCCGTGGACCTTCGATGCCGACCACCCGGCCGTGCTCGTCGGCAACGACAACGGTCCGACCCCGGTCGAGTACGTGCTCCACGCCCTCGCCGCGTGCCTCACGGCCGGGCTGGCGAACATCGCCGCCGCCCGGGGCATCAACCTCACCGAGGTCGAGTCGACCGTCGAGGGCGACATCGACCTGCTGGGCATCTTCGGCCTGTCGGACCAGGTTCGCAACGGCTACCAGCAGATCGCCGTGCGCTTCAAGGTCCGGGGTGACGACCCCGAGAAGCTGCAGCAGGTGATCGAGCAGTCCCGCCAGCGCTCGGCCGTGTTCGACATCGTGACCAACGGCGTCCCCGTGTCGATCGAGGTCGACGCCGGCTGACCCGCCCGTCCGCCACGTGGCCGGCGGCCCCACCGCCGGCCGCCGCGGCGGACCGGCACGACGCTTGGAGACCTCTCGTGCGCACCACTGACACCCTCGTCATCGGCGCCGGCCAGGCCGGCCTGGCCATGAGCCGTTGCCTCGCCGACCGTGGCGTCGACCACGTCGTGCTCGAGCGAGGCCGCGTCGCCGAGCGCTGGCGGACCGAGCGTTGGGACTCGCTCCGCCTCCTCAGCCCGAACTGGATGAGCCGGCTCCCTGGCTGGTCCTACGTCGGCCCCGACCCCCACGGCTTCATGACGACGCGCGACGTCGTCACCTACCTCGGCGACTACGCCAGTGCGTCCTCCGCCCCGGTGGTCGAGGACAGCGCCGTCCTCCGCCTCGGGCGCGACGGCACCGGCTTCGTCGTGACGACCACCGACCAGACGTGGCACGCCGCCCATGTGGTCATGGCCACGGGATGGTGCGACCAACCCGCCGTGCCGGCGTTCGCGGCTGCGCTCGACCGTTCGATCGCGCAGGTCGTGCCGTCCCGTTACCGAAACCCCCGTGCTCTTCCCGACGGCGGTGTGCTGATCGTCGGGGCGTCGGCCACCGGGGTGCAGCTGGCCGACGAGCTGGCGGCCGCCGGACGGGACGTCGTGCTGGCCGTCGGGCGGCACAGTCGCCTACCCCGCCGCTATCGGGGCATGGACATCTTCTGGTGGCTGGAGCGCATCGGGAGCCTGGACCGGACCATCGACCAGATGCCCGACCCGGCCGCGGCCCGCCGAGAGCCGTCGCTGCAGCTCGTCGGCCGGCCCGACCATGCCGACCTCGACCTGGCCACGCTGCAGGCCGGCGGCGTCGCGCTGGCCGGGCGCCTCGTCGCCGTCGACGGCACCGCTGTCCGCTTCGCTCGGGACCTGTCGTCGACCGTCGCCGCCGTCGACGAGAAGCAGCGCCAGCTGTTGATGACGGTCGACGCGCACATCGACGCCACCGGACTGACCGCCGAGGTGCTCGATCCCGTGGCTCCCCGCCCCGTCGTCGTGAGCGACACGCCCGACCGGCTCGACCTGCGGGCGCGGGGCATCACCACCGTCCTCTGGGCCACCGGGCACCGGCGCGCCTACCCGTGGCTCGCGCTTCCCGTCCTCGACGCCGCGGGCGAGATCCGCCACCGCCACGGCGTCACGCCCGTCCCGGGCCTGTACGTCCTCGGCCAGCGCTTCCAGCACCGCCGTCGCTCGAGCTTCATCGACGGCGTCGGCCAGGACGCGGCCGAGGTCGCCGACCACCTGATCGGCCGTCTGTCCCCGGTCCCCGACCCCGCGGGCTCGACCTGCACCTGAACGGAGCCGACCCATGCACCCCGACCGCCCCCACTACGACGTCGTCGTCGTCGGCGCTCGCCCCGCCGGCGCGGCGACGGCGATGCTCCTGGCCCGCGCTGGTCTGCGGGTCCTCGTGGTCGACCGCAGCCGCTACGGCGCCGACACGTTGTCGACGCACGCGCTCATGCGGGGCGGCGTCCTCCAGCTCCATCGCTGGGGGCTCCTCGACCGCCTCGTCGACGCCGGCACCCCCGCGGTCCGCCGCACGACCTTCCGCTTCCACGACGAGGAGGTGCTCATCTCGATCAGCCCCTCACACGGCGTCGACGCGCTGTACGCGCCGCGGCGGACGGTCCTCGACCCGCTGCTCGTCGACGCCGCCGCGGAGGCCGGGGCCGAGGTGCGCTACGGCGTGACCGTCGTCGGCCTGCGCTCCGATCGCCGCGGCCGGGTCGCTGGCATCGACGGCCGCGATGACGCGGGGCGGCCGGTGGCCGTCGATGCCGCCATGGTCGTCGGCGCTGACGGGCTGCGCTCCACCGTCGCCCGCCACGTCGGCGCCCCGCTGCTGCGCACCGGCCGCGGCGCCAGCGCCGTCGTCTATGGCTACTGGGCGGGCGTCGACGCTGACGGCTACGAGTGGATCTTCCGTCCGGAAGCCTGCGCCGGTGTCATACCGACGAACGACGGGCTGACCTGCGTCTTCGCGGCGGCCACGCCGGCGCGCATCGGGCGTGGCGGGCGGGCCGTCCTGGACGCCGTGCTCGAACAGGCCTCCCCGGCAGCTGCCGAGCGGGTGCGAGCGGGTACCGCGCCCACCGGTGTCCGCACGTTCCCGGGACACCCAGGCCTGGTGCGGCAGGCGTGGGGGCCGGGGTGGGCCCTCGTCGGAGATGCCGGGTACTGGAAGGATCCCCTCGGCGCCCACGGTCTGACGGCCGCGCTCCGCGACGCCGAGCTGCTGGCCCGGGCGGTCATCTCAGCGGCCACCACCGACGAGCCGGAGTCGGTGGCCCTGGCCCGCTACCAGTCCACCCGGGACCGGCTGTCGGGGCCGATGTTCGACGCCATGGACGTCGTCGCCGGACAGCGCTGGACCGACCACGAGATCGGCGCGCTCCTCCGCCGCATCAGCGCGGCGATGGCCGACGAGGTCAACGCCATCGCCGCGCTCGACGCGGTGCCGGTGGGCGTCGGGTAGGACCTACTCCGCGGCCGGGACCGGAGCGGGAACAGCCAGGAAGCGGTCGAGCTCGTGGAGGAAGGCCGGCCACGCCGGGTCGCGCTCTGGCAGCAGGTGGTTGCAGCTGTCGAGCGGGACCAGCCGGCTCCCCGGGATGAGGGTGGCGAGGAGGCGCGACTGCTCGAAGTTGTTCTCGGGCTCGCGGCGGGCGCAGGCGATCAGCGTCGGCGCCTGCACGCGGGGCGCGAGCTCCCTCACGTCGATGTCGCCGAACTCCCGGACGAAGCGCCACGCGTTCTCGGGCGACGTCGACCGCCGCTGGAGCTCGTCGAAGACCCGCCACTCCTCCTGGGTGCCCTCGGGCAGGAAGCGGGACACGAACATCTGCCGGTACTGAGGGTCGGGCCGCGCCCACGCCACCCTCGCCATCTGGATGCGGGCGTCCACGAGCTCGTGGTCCGCGGGGGTGGTGGCCCGCGCCCGTCGACCTTGCGCGAACGAGCCGAGCAGGACGAGGTGGCTGACTCGATCCGGGTTGCGGACCGCGTAGGCGATGGCGACCGGGCCGCCCTGCGAGATGCCGAGCAGCGGGAAGCGCTCGAGGCCGACCGCGTCGACCACCGCCTCGAGGTCGTGCACCCAGGCCTCGAAGGAGAACTCGGGCACGTCCCAGTCGGACAGCCCGCAGCCGCGCTCGTCATAGCGCACCAGCCGGAAGCGCCGAGAGAGCTCGATGAGCCAATGGCGCCAGACCACGCTCTCGCGGTCGTAGTCGAGGTGGCTGAGCCAGTTGGCCACCTTCACCAGCGGCCGGCCCGTGCCCATGGTCGCGTAGGCGAGGCGGGTGCCGTCGTCGGTCGTGCAGAACCGGATCTCCTGCTCGGGCAACGGGTCGGGCGGCGACGAGGGCTCCGGATGCTCGTCGAGCTCGGTCACCTCGGCGACGAACTGGTACCCACGGCCGTGGACGGTGCGCACCATGCGCTGCGCCTTGCCGTCGTCGCCGATAGCCTGACGGGCCGCCTTGATCCGGCTCGTGAGCGCCGACTCGCTGACGAAGCGGTCACCCCAGACGGTGTCGAGGAGCTCCTCCTTCGTGACGACGCGGTCCCGCTCCCGAACGAGGAGCACGAGCACGTCGAAGACCTGCGGCTCGATCGGGCGGACCACGCCGTCGCGCCGCAGCTCGTACCGGCGGAGGTCGAGCCGGCAGTCGTCGAAGACGTAGACCACGACGCCAGTCTGCCAATGGGGACGGGACAGCCGGCGCCGCGATCACCAGTCGATCTCCAGGTCATCTCCAAGCCCTGTGAGCGGCACGGGGTGACGATGGCTCCATCACCCGACGGCACCGGCAACGGTGCACCCCCACGTCGGGTCGTCACGACAGGAGAACCCCGATGCTGCAGTCAGTGCGGCCGGGCGCGAGGACGCCCGCCGCGATCACCGAGCCGCGGTCGATCACCGATCCGCGACCCCGCAGTGCCTCCCGCGCCGGCGTCGAGGCCATGGTCCCATTCATCCTCGGCCTGTCGCCCGTCGCTCTCATCGTCGGGGCGACGATCGGCGCGCACGAGGCCCGCTGGGCGGCGTGGATGGGCGTCTGGCCGATCTTCAGCGGCAACGCCCACGTCGCCACCGTCCGGGCGCTGCACGACGCCGGCGCCGCCGTCGCCATCCTGACCGGGCTGGCCGTCAACACCCGCGTCGCGGCCTACGGCTTCGCCGTTGCGGGGCGCTGGCAGCACCAGCCCCGCTGGTTCCGCCTCCTGGCGCCCTGCCTTCTGGTCGACCCGACGTTCGCGGCGGCCGAGCACCACGCTGCCCAGCACCCCGACCCGACGGAGCAGCGCCGGTTCTTCCTCGCCGCCGGGCTCACCCTCGGCGTCGCGTTCTGGGCGTTGGTCACGGCCGGGATGTTCGTGGGTGACCAGATCGACGGCGGCCTCGGGCTCGAGATCGCGGTGCCGCTGTGCCTGGTCGCCTCGCTCGGGACGCGCGTGCGAGCCCGCCCAGCCGCCGTGGCGGCCGCGCTCGGGGCCCTGGTCATCGTCGCCTCGGGGGGCTGGCCGAGCGGTACGGGCATGCTCGTCGCCATCGCCGTCGGTGCGGCTGGCGGACTGTTCGCTGAAGGGGACCGAGGGCGATGACCACGTTGCTCGTCATGTTCGCGGTCGGCGCCGGCAGCTACCTCCTGCGGTCGGGCCCG